>NZ_JACGWV010000001.1:1293765-1617206 GCF_014137995.1 Promicromonospora sukumoe | reverse complement strand
CCAGCTCGGCGGCGTACGACACCGCGAGGGAGTCCATGCCCGCCTTCGCCGCGAAGTACGGCGCCAGGTACGGCGGGGTGCCGCCTTTGACGCTGGAGCTGGAGACCCAGATGACGAGGCCCGCGCCGCGGCGCCGCATGCCGGGCAGGACCGCCCGGTTCACGCGCTGCGCGGACAGCACGTTGACGTCGTAGAGCTGCGCGAGCTGCTCCGGCGTGAACGCCTCGGCCGGTCCGACGACCATGTGCCCCGCGTTGTGGATCAGCACGTCCACGTGCCCGCGTTCGGCCTCGATTTGGCCGACGGCGCGGTCCACGGACTCCTGCGAGCTCACGTCGAGCTCGACCGGCCGCAGGTCGGCTCCGTGCTCGGCGGCCCAGGCCCGCGCGGCGTCGACCTGGGGCGCGTTGCGACCCTCGGTCTGTCGCATGCCCGCGTAGACGGTGTGGCCCGCGGCGGCCAGGGCGCGCGCCGTCAGCGCCCCGAACCCGCTCGACGCCCCGGTGATGACGACGACGGCGCTCATGCCAGGCCCCCGTTGGTGTAGATGACCTGACCGTTGACCCAGCGCGCGGGGCCGGCCAGGAAGGCGACGGTCTCGGCGATGTCCTCGGGCTGGCCGAGGCGCTCGAGCGGCACGGCGTTCGCCAGGTTCTGGACGGTCTGCTCGTCCTTGCCGTTCAGGAACAGCGGGGTGGCCGTGGGGCCGGGGGCCACCACGTTGACGGTGATGTCCTTGCCGCGCAGCTCGCGGGCCAGGATCAGCGTCATGCCCTCGACGGCGGCCTTGCTGGCGACGTACGCGGCGTAGGCCGGGAACTGCGTACGCACCACCGACGTCGAGAAGTTGATCAGCGCGCCGCCGGGGCGCAGCCGGTTCGCGGCGAGCTGGGCCACCACGAACGTGCCGCGGATGTTGGTGCGGTGCATGCGGTCGAGGTCGTCGAGGTCGAAGCTCGCGACCGGGCCGAGAATCATGATCCCGGCCGTGTTGACGACGACGTCGACGCCGCCGAACGCCGCGGTGGCCGCGTCGAAGGCGGCGGTCATGGCGGTCTCGTCGGCGACGTCCCCGCCGACGGCGAGCGCCTGGCCGCCCGAGGCCTGGACGGCCGCGACGACCTCGTCGGCCCGGGCCCGGTTGCCCGCGTAGTGGACGACGACGGCGAACCCGTCGGCGGCGAGCCGCTGGACGACGGCGCGGCCGATGCCGCCGGACCCGCCCGTCACGAGGGCGACGCGGGTGGTGCTGGTGTCGGTGGTGCTCATGGGGTTGCTCCCTGCTTCCTGTGCGGTCTCGATGTGGACTGTGCGTTCATATAAACACAGAAGTGCACGCGCCGTCCATATATTCCCGCACACCACTTCCGGACGTACCAGCCCGGCACACCGGGCCCCGGGAACGACGAAGGCCCGCCCCCGGCAGGATGTCGCGCACGCCCGGAAACCGGAGAGCATGCGTGACCGCCTGCCGGCGGCGGACCTTTCAGACGGCGGCCGAGGTTCCCCCAGAGTTCCCCGGCCGTCGTCGGTCCTTGATGTCGTCAGACGCCGGTGGGCTCCGCCACCTTCGTGCGCGAGCCGCCCGTGCGGTCGGCGTCGTCGACGTCGCCGTCAGCCTCCCCGCCGTCCGAGGCGGCCGCGTCCTCCGGGCCGTGCAGGTCGTTCGCCGCGGCCTCGTCGAACGGGATCGCGCCGGCCAGCACCTGGTCCACGCGGTCGCGGTCGATCTCCTTGGTCCAGGTGCCGATGATGACCGTGGCCACGGCGTTGCCGGTGAAGTTGGTCAGCGCGCGGGCCTCGGACATGAAGCGGTCGATGCCGACCACGATGCCCACGCCGTCGACCAGGTCGGGGCGGTAGGTCTGCAGGCCGCCCGCGAGCGTCGCCAGGCCGGCGCCGGTGACCCCGGCGGCGCCCTTGGAGGCGATGATCATGAAGGCGAGCATGCCGATCTGCTCGGGCACGGACAGCGGCGTCCCCATCGCGGAGGCGATGAACAGCGACGCCATCGTCAGGTAGATCGCCGTGCCGTCGAGGTTGAACGAGTACCCGGTCGGCACGGTGATGCCGACGACGGGCTTGGACACGCCCAGGTGCTCCATCTTGGCGATGAGGCGCGGCAGGGCCGCCTCGGACGACGACGTGCTGACGATGAGCAGGTACTCGCGCGCCAGGTACTTCATGAGCAGGAAGATGTTCACGCGGGCCACGAACCAGAGCACGGCGCCCAGCACCACGGCGATGAACACGATGCAGGTCAGGTAGAACCCGAGCATCAGGGTGCCGAGCGCGACGACGGCGCCCCAGCCGGTCTCGCCGACGACGCCGGCGATGGCGCCGAACGCACCCACGGGGGCGACCCACAGGATCATCGTCAGGACGCGGAAGACGATGGCCTGGATCATCCGGATCGCGTCGAGCGCGGGCTTGCCGCGGGCGCCGAGCTGCTGGATCGCGAAGCCGACGAGCAGCGCCACGAACAGGGTCTGCAGCACGGACTCGCCGGTCAGCGGCGAGACGAGCGTGGTCGGGATGATGCCGAGCACGAAGTCGACGAGGCCGGCGGCCTCACCCTCCGCCTCGTAGCTGGCCTCCGCGATGTTCAGGCCCTCGCCCGGGTGCAGCACGTTGCCGACGAGCAGGCCGATGAACAGCGCGAACGTGGACATCACGATGAAGTAGAGCAGCGCCAGCCCGCCGACCCGGCCGACGGTGGCGGCCTTCGCGATCGAGCCGATGCCCAGCACGATGGTGCAGAAGATGACGGGCGAGATCATCATCTTGATGAGGGCGACGAACCCGGTGCCGAGCGGCTTCAGCGCCACTCCGGTCTCCGGGGAGGCCAGGCCCACGATGACGCCGGCCACGACGGCCACGATCACCGCGATGTACAGGTAGTGACTCTTGTCGAGCCGGCGGCGCGGGGTGGTCCCGGCGCCGGCGGGCTGCGTTACCGCCATGGTGTGTTCCTCTCACAACGCTGTGTGGTCAGCGACAAGAGTGCTGGCGGGGACGGCGAACCCCACCATTGCGTACATAGTGTTCTCGCCGCGGTCACCGGCGCGGCGCGGGCGGGTCACAATGGGTCCCGTGGCGCAGCGACGGGGTGCGAGTATCGCGAGGTGGTTCCTCGCCGTGCACACGGCGCTGCTGTTCGCCGGGGCCGTGATCGTGTTCGGGCTGCTGGCGCTGGACGCCCGGTCGTCGGCGGAGTCGCACGCCGCGAAGGAGAGCACCGACCTGGCGGCGACGGTCGCGGCGGAGTCGCTGGTGATCGACACCGTCGCGAAGGCGCACGCCGACGCCGGCACCGACCGGGAGGGCACCGTCGCCGAGGTCTCCGCGCTGCTCCAGCCGTACGCCGAGCGCGTCATGGCGACCACCGAGATCGACTACCTGACCGTGATGGACACCGACCGCACCCGGTACACGCACCGCAACACGTGGCAGATCGGCCGCCAGTTCGTCGGCACCACCGCGC
This sequence comes from Promicromonospora sukumoe, assembly GCF_014137995.1. Classification (NCBI taxonomy): domain Bacteria; kingdom Bacillati; phylum Actinomycetota; class Actinomycetes; order Micrococcales; family Promicromonosporaceae; genus Promicromonospora; species Promicromonospora sukumoe. Next base: position 1,613,722 of record NZ_JACGWV010000001.1, on the reverse strand, counting down.
CGGCGCTGCGGGGCGAGACGTTCACGGAGGTGTACGACGGCACGCTCGGCCCGTCGGTCCGCGCCGTCGTCCCCGTGGTCACCGACGACGGCGAGGTGGTCGGCATGGTGTCCGCCGGCGTGACGCTCGACCGGCTCTGGGACAGCATCGTGCCGCGCCTGGTGATCGTCGGCGTCGGCACGCTCCTGGCGTTCGGCACGGGCGCCGTCGCCGCGACCATCCTCGCCCGACGGCTGGACCGCATCACGGAGAGCAAGGGCCCGGACGAGCTGGCGCACCTGTTCACCGCGCACGAGGCGGTGCTGCACTCGGTCGAGGAGGGGATGCTCCTGGTCGAGGACGGCACGGTGGTGCTCGCCAACGACGAGGCCCTGCGGCTGCTCGACGCGGAGGACCTGACGGCGCCGTTCGCCGTCGACGACGCGCGCCTGTCCCCCGCCGTGCACGACGTGCTGGTCGGCACCGCCCCGGAGGGCCCGGTCCGCGTGGGCGACCGTGTGCTGCTCGTGGGCCGGGACACGGCAGCGGCGTCGGGCCGGAACCTCGGCGAGATCGTGTCCCTGCGCGACCGCACCGAGCTGCAGCGCGTCACGGGCGAGCTGTCGTCGGTGCGCACCATCTCCGAGGCGCTGCGCGCGCAGACCCACGACTTCAGCAACCGTCTGCACACCATCGCGACGCTCATCGAGCTGGGCCGCAGCGACGAGGCGCTGCGGTTCATCGCGAGCGAGCGCGACCTGGGCCAGCGGCTCACGGACCGGGTGGTCCAGGCGATCGAGGAGCCCGTGATCGCCGCGCTCGTGCTGGGCAAGGCCGCGCAGGCCCGCGAGCGCGCCGTCGAGATGCACTTCGAGACGCACCTGACGCCGGGCACGCACTGGCTGGAGCCCGTGGACGTCGTGACGGTCCTGGGCAACCTCATCGACAACGGGATCGACGCCGCGTCCGCCCGGGCGCTGGACGGCGCGACCGAGGCCTGGGTCGAGGTCTACCTCGCCAACGGCGACGACGGCTCCCTGGTCTTCCAGGTCTCCGACAGCGGCGCGGGCATCGCCGACGCCGACGTCGGCCGCATCTTCGAGCAGGGCTGGAGCACCAAGGCCGCCGCGGCGGGCGGCCGCGGCTACGGCCTGGCGCTGGTGCGCCAGGTGGTCGAGAGCCTCGGCGGCGACATCGAGGTGACGCGTGCGGCGGGCACCGGCGCGGTCTTCACGGTCACGCTCCCCCGCCCCGACCAGGCGCCGGGCGGCGGCACGCCCGACGACGGCGCCGTCGTCGGGCCGCCTGCCCTGGCCGGACCGACCGGGCCCGGCGGCCGCGGGTGATCCGGGTCCTGGTCGTGGAGGACGACCACCGCACCGCCGAGGCGCACGGCGAGTACGTGCGCCGCGTCGAGGGGTTCGAGCTGGCCGGGGTGGTGCACACCGCGAGCGAGGCCGTCCGAGCGCTGCGCGACGCGCAGACCGAGGGGCAGGAGGTGCACCTGCTCCTGCTGGACATGAACCTGCCCGACCGGCACGGCCTGGTCCTGTGCCGGCAGCTCCGCGCGGCGGGCCTGGTCGTGGACGTGATCGCCGTGACCGCGGCCCGCGAGCTAGAGGTCGTGCGCGAGGCGGTGGCCGTCGGCGTGGTGCAGTACCTCATCAAGCCGTTCACGTTCGGGCTGTTCGCCGAGAAGCTCGGCGCGTACCGCAAGTACTTCGAGCAGATGCGCTCGCCCGTCTCGACGATGAGCCAGCGCGAGGTGGACACCGCGTTCGCCGCGCTGCGCACCTCGAACGCCGCCGGGCTGCCGAAGGGGCTGTCCCAGGACACCCTGGACACCGTGTCCGACCTGCTCGCCCGGGCCTCCGGCGCGCTGTCCGCGAGCGAGGTGGCCGACGAGCTGCACCTGGCGCGGATCACGGCCCGCCGGTACCTGGAGTTCCTCGCGGACCGCGGCGTCGCGACCCGCGCGCCCCGGTACGGGATGCGGGGCCGGCCGGAGCTGGAGTACGCGCGCCAGCGGCAGGCGTGACGCCTGGCGCTGTGGCTCGGCCGCGACTCACGGCCCCACTGGCCGGGTTCCCTTTGAGACCTAAGTTTCTTCGCTTTCAGCCTCGCGAAAGCGAAGAAACTTAGGTCTCGAAGGGGATTGCGGCCGACGGCGGACGACGGCCGGCCGGTGCCCGACGGCGGCGGACGACGACGGCGGCGGGCACGCCGCCGCGGCGGACGGCGTCAGGGCGCGACGGCCGCCGTCAGCCGGTCGATGAAGGCCTGCTCGCCCTCGGTGACCTTGACCCGCTTGCTGAAGAACCCGCCCAGCTTGGTGCTCGACGCCTCGGCGACCTGCCCGGCGATGCGAAGCAGCCACTCGCCGTAGGCGACGGCGTCCTTCTCGTCGCCGCGCGCCCGCAGCAGCGCGACGGCGGCGGCGGACAGCGCGACCGCGCGCGCCGTCTCGCCCTCGGGGTCCGGCTTGGCGCCCTCCGTGGCGGCGCGCTCGGTGGCGGCGGCAGCGGCCGCCACGCCGACCTGCGAGGCGGGGTTCGCCGCGGCCTCGGCCTCGGCGGCGTCCTGCGCCTGGATCCGCTCACGCATCCCGAGCGCGACCGACCGGACGAAGTCGTTCTCGTGCTCCTGCGCCTCCCGGAACACCTTGGCGCCCGAGGTCATCTCCTTGAGGAACTGGAACGCTCCCGGGCGGCCGTCGGCGAGGGTCGCGCCCTTCAGCACGGCTCCGGGCGCGTCGAAGATCGGGTCGAGCTCGTCGTCGGTGAAGTCGGCCAGGTTCGTCATGCGCACGCTCTCTGTCGGGGTCGGGTGTTCGGGGAACGCCTCAACATACTGTGCGGTTCCCCCCAGGCGCGCCCTTTCCCGCAGGTCAGGCGCGGGGTCGGACGGCGGTCAGGCACCAGGCCCGACGGCGGGCGCGGCGTCAGTCCCGCACCGCCGCCCCGTACCGGCCGGCCAGCGCCCGGGTCGCCTCGACGAGCTCGGGCGGACCCACCACCTCGAACGGCACGTCGAAGACGCCGAGCCGTCCGGCGAGCCCGCCCCAGGACCACGAGCCCAGCACGACGCGGCAGCGCGGCTCGCCGTCGACGTCGGGCAGCGGCTCGCACAGCCCGTGCCCGCCGATCCACGGCGCGAGGTCGGCGGCCCGCGCGTGCAGGACCGCCTCGCCGCGCACGGGTGAGCGGGAGCCGCTGATCCGCGGCCCGACGAACCCGGCGACGTCGCCTCCGGGCACCTCCCGGCGGACGAACCGCGGCCCGGTGCCCGACCGGAGCGTGAGGCGGTCCACCCGGAACAGCCGCCAGTCGTCGCGGTCGAGGTCGAACGCGACGAGGTACCAGCGGCCCTCCGCGCTGACGAGGTGGTGCGGCTCGACGCGGCGCGGCGGCCGGAACGCGGCGTCGCCCTCGCCGACGGCGGGCATGGTGCCGCCCTCGTAGTCGAACCGCACCACCTCGCGCGCCTGGCACGCCGAGCCGAGCGAGAGCAGCACGTCGGGGTCCACGGCGGGCTCCTCCGGCCCGGTCCGACGCCGCACCGTGGTCACCTCGAGCGCGTCCAGACGCGCCCGCAGGCGAGCCGGCATGACCTGGCGGATGGTCGCCAGTGCGCGCAGCGCCCCCTCCTCGGCGCCGGGGATGGCGCCGGTGCGCAGCGCGACGGCGACGGCGACCGCCTGCTCGTCGTCGAACAGCAGCGGGGGCAGCTCGGCCCCGGCGTCGAGGCGGTAGCCGCCGTCGGGCCCCTTGGTGGCGTTGACGGGATAGCCGAGCTCGCGCAGCCGGTCGACGTCGCGGCGGACCGTTCGCGGGCTGACACCCAGGCGGTCGGCGAGCAGCGCGCCGGGCCAGTCGCGGCGGGCCTGCAGCAGCGACAGGAGGGCGAGGAGGCGTCCGGAGGTCTCGAGCACGAATTCAGGATCGCACGCAGTAGAGGCCAGGAGCTGACCGCTACCTCGGGAAGTCTGAGGGAGTACCGCAGAGCAGGAACCGACCGAACGCACGGACCGCAAGAAGGAGACATCGTGATCCGCACCCGAGCACTCACCAAGGACTTCGTGGTGAGCCGCACCCGCACCGTCCACGCCGTGCGCGGCATCTCGCTGGACGTCGAGCCGGGCGAGCTGGTGGCCGTGCTCGGCCCCAACGGCGCCGGCAAGACCACCAGCCTGCGCATGCTGACCACCCTCATCCAGCCGACGTCGGGCACGGCGGAGGTCGCCGGCTGGGACGTCGTCGACCACCCCGACCGGGTCCGCGCCGCCATCGGCTACGTGGGCCAGGGCGGCGCCGGCGGCGCGTCCCAGCACGTCCGCGACGAGCTGGTCACTCAGGGCGAGATCTACGGTCTGGACCGGCGCACCGCCAAGGCCCGCGCCGCTGAGCTGCTGGAGGCCCTCGACCTGACCGAGCAGGCCGACCGCAAGGTCGAGAGCCTGTCGGGCGGGCAGAAGCGCCGCCTCGACGTCGCCGTCGGGCTGATCCACGCGCCGTCGCTGCTGTTCCTCGACGAGCCGTCGACCGGGCTGGACCCGCACAACCGCGCGAATCTGTGGGAGCACATCCTGCGGATGCGTACCGCGGCCGCCGAGCCGATGACGATCGTGCTGACCACGCACTACCTCGACGAGGCGGACACCTTCGCCGAACGGGTCATCGTGGTGGACCACGGGCAGGTCATCGCCGACGACACCGCCGACGCCCTGAAGGCCGAGCTCGCGGGCGACCTCGTCACCCTGCGGGTGTCGGACGAGCACGGAGCGGCCCTCGCCGCGATCGCCGAGCGCGCGCCCGGAACCCGGTCGGTGCGGGTGGCCGACGGCGGGGTGGTCGCGGGGGTGCCCGCCGGGGCGCTGGGCGTCCGGGCGCAGGGGGCGCACACCGAACGGGAGAGCACCGTCGAGATCCGCACCGCGGACGGCCCCGGCGCCACGCCCGGCCTCCTCCGCGCCGCCGACGCCGCCGGGATCGGCGTGCGCCGGGTCGACGTCGCCCGCCCGACGCTCGACGACGTCTTCCTGGGCCTGACCGGCCGCAGCCTGCGCGAGACCGGCGTCGACGGCGCCGGGCCGGACGGGCCCGACGGCCCGGACACGACCGGCGACGCCACGACCAGCACGTCCGCTCCGACCAAGAAGGAGGTCCTGGCATGAGCGCCGCGACCCTGACCCCCACCACGCCGACGTCCGCCGGGCGCCCGCTCCCCCGCCGCGGCTTCGTGCGCGACACCCGGATCGTGCTGCGGCGCGAGCTCGCACCCGTGATCCGCGACCCGTTCTCGGTCGTCTTCGGGCTGGTGCAGCCCCTCGTCTTCCTGGGCCTGTTCGGTCCGTTGCTCGCAGGCTCGGCCGGCGGCACCCTCGGCGGCGACGTCTGGCTGTGGTTCGTGCCCGCCGTGCTGGCGATGACCACACTGTTCGGCACGTCCGTGACGGGCTCGAACCTGCAGCTCGACCTCTCGTCGGGCGTGCACGAGCGGATGCTCGTGACCCCGCTGTCCCGCCCCGCGCAGCTCGTGGGCCGCGCCCTGAAGGAGATGGTGCCGATCCTCGCCCAGTCGGCGGTGGTGCTGCTCGTGATGCTGCCGTTCGGCCTGCGCCCCGACCCGCTCGGCGCGGTGCTCACGCTGCTGCAGCTCGCGGTGCTCGGCGTCGGCGTCGGGGCCCTGTCGTACACGCTGGCGCTCGCCGTGCGGAAGCAGGAGTGGATGTTCTGGGTGGTGCAGCAGACCGTGCTGTTCCCGGTGATGCTGCTGTCCGGGATGCTGCTGCCGCTGGAGACCGGGCCGGCGTGGATGCGGGCCGTGTCGACGGTCAACCCGCTGCGGTACGTCGTCGACTCGGGCCGTGCCGCGTTCGCGGGCGACGTCTTCTCGTCGACGGTGGCCTGGGGCTGGGTGGCGGCGCTGGTCACGGCCGCCGTCGGCCTGACGGTCGGGGTCCGGGCGATGATCCGCTCGACGGACTGACAGCGGACCGCGGCCGGTCGCCCGCGGCGTGCGACCGGCCGCCGTCCGCCGTCGGCCGCGAGCCGCAATTCCCTTCGAGACCGGGGTTTCTTCGCTTTGACGCCCGTCAAAGCGAAGAAACCCCGGTCTCGTAGGTGACGTACCCGCCCGGCAGAATGTCTGCGTGACCCCGAGACCCGAGGACCGCCTGGCCGGCCTGCGGCGGACCGTGCTGATCGTCGCGATCCTCAACTTCGCCTACTTCTTCGTCGAGCTCACCGTGGCCCTGACCGCCGGCTCGATCTCCCTGCTCGCCGACAGCGTCGACTTCCTCGAGGACACGGCGATCAACCTGCTGATCCTGGTCGCCCTGAGCTGGCCGCTGGCCCGGCGCGCCCTGATGGGCAAGGTCATGGCCGTGATCATCCTGGGGCCGGCGGCGGTGGCGGCCTGGCAGGCGGTGGGCCGGTTCTCCGGCCCGACGGCGCCCGACGTCGGGCCACTGGTGCTGGCCTCGCTCGGCGCGATCGTCGTCAACGGGGTCAGCGCCTGGCTGCTGGCCCGGGCCCACCACCAGGGCGGGGCGCTGGGCCGGGCGGCGTTCCTCTCGGCCCGCAACGACGTGCTGGTCAACGTCGCGATCATCGCGATGGGCCTGGTCACCGCGTGGACCGGCTCCGGCTGGCCCGACCTGGTCCTGGGCTGCGTCATCATCCTCCTGGCCCTGCACGCCGCCCACGAGGTCTGGGAGGTCAGCGAGGAGGAACGCCTGGCCGCGAAGGCGGCCGCAGGCGACCAAATCGCCTGACCCACCCACCCAACCCCGCTTCGTTGAGTGCTGGGTATTTGTCCTCTGCAACCGGTTGCAGAGGACAAATACCCAGCACTCAACGAACGAGAGGTCACCCTGGGAATCACCCCTCGGCGGCGCGCCCCGGGAAAGGGGGCGCCGTAACGTCGAAGGATGAACTACGCACTCGTACTTGGGGGTGGCGGCGTCGCCGGCGTCGCCTGGGAGCTGGGCGTGCTGCAGGGCATCGCCGACAAGGACCGGGACCTCGCGGCCCGCCTCATCGGCGCCGGACGGGTCGTCGGGACGTCCGCCGGCTCCGCCGTCGCCGCGCAGATCACGAGCGGCACGCCGCTCGACGTGCTCTACGAGGCGCAGCTCGACCAGGACGGTTTCGACGTCGAGGTCGAGTTCGACGGGCCCGCCATGGTCGCGGGCTGGGCCGCCGCGATGGAGCCGACGGCGGACGGGACCCCGCCCGAACCGATCGAGTTCCGCCGCAGGATCGGCGCGATGGTGCTGGCCATGCCCACCACCGCCGAGGCGGCCCGGCTCAAGGAGCACGAGGCGCACCTGCCGACCACCGAGTGGCCCGACACCGACCTGGTCATCCCGGCCGTCGACGCCGGGTCGGGCGAGCTCGCCGCGTTCCGGCGTGACTCGGGCGTGCGGCTGCTGGACGCCGTGGCGGCGAGCTGCGCCGTACCCGGGGTGTGGCCGCCGGTGACGATCGGCGACCGGCGCTACATCGACGGCGGCATCCGCTCCGTCGCGAACGTGGACCTCGCCGCGGGTGCCGACCACGTGCTGGTCGTGACGCCGCAGCGCCCCGGCACGCCGCCACTGTTCGGCCCGTCGGTCGCCGAGCAGGCCGCGGCGCTGGCCCCCGCGAAGGTGCTCGTGATCAGCGCCGACGACGCGTCCGCCCAAGCGTTCGGCATCAACCCGCTCTCGCCCGCCACGCGGGCGCCGTCGGCCCGCGCGGGCCGCGCGGTGGGGCGGGCCCAGGCGGCGGAGCTGGCCGCGCTCTTCGCCTGACGACGCCGCGTACGCGGCCTCAGCCCTGCCCGGCCTCCGCCGTCGGGACCCCGCCCAGGTGCTCCCCGAAGAACGCGAGCGTCCGCTCCCAGGCGTCCGCCGACGCCTCCGGGTCGTGCGACATGCCCTGGACCCGCATCAGCAGGCCGAGCGGGCCGGTGTACTGCGCGAGGAACGAGTGCGTCGCCCCGGGGTAGACCTTGAGGTCCACCGGGACGCCCTTGCGCTCCAGGCCCGCCCGGAGCTTGCCGACCTCGGCGACGTCGACCACCTTGTCCCGGTCGCCGTAGCTCGCCACGACCGGGCAGGGGGCCGACAGCATACGGTCGAGCTCCGCCGGGTCCTGCTTGCCGGCGGGCAGCAGGCCGTAGTTGACCGCAGCGGCGTCGAACATGCCGCGGCCCGCAGCGACGAGCGCGAAGCGTCCGCCCAGGCAGAAGCCCATGACCCCGACCCGACCGGTGCAGTCGGGCCGGGCCGCGAGCGCCGCCCGCTCGGCCTCCAGCCGGTCGTACGCGGGGCCCTGGTCAGCGACGAAGCTGGCGAAGGTCTGCCGCAGGCAGCGTCCGCGCTGGTACATCGACGGGGCGTGCACGAGGTAGCCCTGGGCGGCGAGGTGGTCGCAGACGCGGCGCAGCTCGGCGGTCATCCCGTAGGCGTCGTGCACGACGACGATGCCGGGGAACGGTCCGTCCCCGGCGGGGACCGAGGTGTGTCCGGGGTGCACGGTTGCCTCCTGCTCTCAGGTGCGGCCGGGGAGCCGACGACGGCGCCCGGCCGGGTGTCGCCGTCGGACCGTACCAGCAGATATGCATGATGCATAGAGCCCGCCCTGCAGCATGATGGGCGCCATGTTCACCAGCATCGACGGGACCATGGACCTGCGGGTCGCCGCGTACGCGGTCATCACGGACGAGGCGGGCCGGCTGCTGCTGCCCCACTGGTCCGAGGGCACGCAGGAGGGCTGGACGATGCCCGGCGGCGGCATCGACCCGGGCGAGCACCCGGCGGACGCCGCCGTCCGGGAGGTCCTCGAGGAGACCGGATACCACGTGGAGCTGGACGGCCTGCTCGGCGTCGACAGCTTCGTGTTCGCGGCGGAGCGTGTGCCCGCGGCGGACCGTCCGCGGCAGGCGCTGCGGATCGTGTACCGCGCGCACGTCACGGGCGGCGAGCTGCGCGTCGAGCAGGACGGCAGCACCGACGGCGTCGCGTGGCACACGCCCGAGGAGGTCGACGCGCTCGACCGGGTCGCCCTGGTGGACCTGTCCCGCCGCTGGGCGGGCCTGATCCCCTAGAACGTGTCAGACGTACAGGTCCCCCGAGGGACCTGTACGTCTGACACGTCAGGGCCGGGCCGCGTCCAGGGCCGGGCGAGTCCAGGGGCGGGGCGGGTCAGGGGCTGGGCGGGTCAGGGGCGGGCCGACGGCGGGAAGCCCGTCCAGCGCAGGTCGGCCGGCAGGTGCCCCATGTCGTTGAACAGCACGACGCTCGGCGGCGTCCGGTCCCGGTACTCGATGACGGTCAGGGCCGTGTTGCCGCTGTTCAGGCCGAGCCAGCGGGCGGGCGGCGCGTCGAGCGCGTGCCGCAGCAGCCAGGCGACCTGGAACGCGTGGGTCACCAGCACCTCGTGCGTCTCGACGTCGGCGGGCCTCGCGAACCGGTCGACCAGCGCCGCGGCGAGCCGCTCGCCCGGGGCGCGCTCGGCGTCGTCGAACCCGTCGAAGAACCCGGCCCAGGCCGCCGGCAGGTCCGGGGCGGCGGGCACGTAGGGCACGTGGTCGACCAGCTCGGCGGCCTCGGCCACGGGGGCGTCCGGCAGGTGCTCGCCGAGCACGCGCGCGCTCGCTGCGGCGCGCGGCAGCGGAGAGTGCCACACCGCGTCCACGGGCAGCCCGGCCAGCCGCTCGCCGAGCAGGTGCGCCTGCCGCCGTCCGACGTCGGTCAGCTCGCCGAACGCGTCCGCCGCACCGTGCCGCACGAGGTAGAGATGTCTGGTCGCCATGCGACGAACCTAGCGGCCGGCCGCTCCCTCAGGCCCCTCCGGCTCCGCCTCGCGCGGGATGCCCAGGGTCGAGAGCAGGTCCTCGTGCAGCTCCATCCAGACGGTGTGGCACGAGCTGATCCCGGTGCCGGTCACCCACTCGCCCTGCCCGTCCCGCGCCCGGTCCAGCGCGGCGGCGAACCGCGTGTCGTACCCCTCGAACCGGGCCAGGACCGAGGCGAGCGAGGCCACCAGCGGCCGTAGCTCGTCGCGCAGCGCCCCGAGCTCGTCGAGCACGCGGCTGTCCCACTCCGCGTCCGTGTGGTGGTTCGGGGTGAGCCGGTCGTCCTTCTCGGGCAGGAGCTGCCAGTCGGTGCACGCCTGCAGCAGGCGGGCGTTCAGCGGCCCGAACCTCTCGTGCGCCTGCTCCACCAGCGAGCGCGCGTCCACGTCCGCGAGCTCCTCCGCGAGGCGCCGGTCGTCCTCGGCGCGGCCCCGGTCCGTCAGCGACCAGCCCGCCGTGCCCCCGAAGGCGGCACGCCGCACCCAGCCGTACGCCTCGTCGTCCAGCAGCAGCTCGTGGGCGTCCGCGTGGTCGAGGTCGAACCGCGCCGCGACGGCGTCGTCGTCCGCCATGCCCTGGATGCGGACGGAGTGGAGCACGAGCAGCTCAGGCTGAGAGGATCTGCCGAGAACCGGGATGTGGGCCATAGTGCACCGTGCAACGTCCCCGTGGCCGGTGTCAACGGGGGCGGGTTCGCCCAGGGAGGAAGCCATGTCGGACAGTTCCGCCATCGACCTTGCCGGGACGCCCGGCAGCCCCGGTCAGGCCGCCGGGCCGGCCCGCGTGGTGCACGGCCCCGACGACTTCGCGCGCGTCCGCCCCGGCGACGTGCTCGTGTGCCGCTTCACCGAGCCCACCTGGACCGCCCTGTTCGGCGTCGTGTCCGCCGTGGTCACCGAGACCGGCGGCGTGCTGTCGCACGCGGCGATCGTCGCGCGGGAGCACGGCATCCCCGCCGTGCTCGCCGTCCCCGGCGCCATGACGGCGCTGCCCGACGGCGCCACCGTCACCGTCGACGGCGGGGCCGGGCGGGTCACGGGCTGAGGCTCGCGCGTGCCCGGTGGGCGCTCGGCGTGCGCGCGCCCCGCACGACCGACACCGAGCCGTCCAGGGGCAGCCCTCCCCATGGGCACCGGCGCGGGTGCCGTGCCAGCCTTCCGGCGTCAGACCAGAAGTCCGACCCCTGGATGGAGAGCACCGATGACCGTCACCTCCCCGTTCCGCAGAAGATCCCCGAGGCGGTGGGCGCTCGCGGCGCTGGCCGCGCTCGCCCTGGTCGCCTCGCCCGCCGCGGCCTCGGCCGCCGTACCGGCCGGTGCCGTGCACGACGGCGCCGTCGTGCTGGCGACCTCCCACAAGTCGCCGTTCAGCTGCGGCAAGACGTTCTACGCCAACAACTGGAGCGGCGGCCACAGCCCCAACGGCTCCATCGACTGGCAGACCTACGGCGGCGACGCCGTCAACGGCGAGACGGTCCGGGCCACGGCCGGCGGCACCGCCACCTTCGACGACGAGGGCGGCACCAGCTACGGCAAGTGGGTGCAGGTCGTGCACGGCGACGGCACCCGCACGCGGTACGCCCACCTCGCCACGATGGTGCGCAACCCGGGCCAGACCATGTCGGTCAGCCAGGGCACCGTCATCGGGACCGTCGGCTCCACCGGCGGTTCCCAGGCGCCGCACCTGCACTACGAGCAGCGCAGCTCCTCGGGCGTGGTCGACACCTCGCCGACCGTCGACGGCGTGACCGTCTCCGTGGGCCAGAAGAAGGCCGTCAGCAGCACCAACGGCTGCGGCGGGTCGAGCAACCCGTACACGCCCGCGGAGGTCTGCGGCAGCGGCTTCGCGGTGATCGACCAGGCGGCGCTCGGCAGCGTGGGGCGCACCTACCTGCTCTACAACTCCGGCAACGGCAACAACTGCGTCGTCACCCTGAAGTCGACCAACCTCGGCACGCCGACGGCGGTCTCAGCGTTCCTGGAGCCGCAGGGCGCGTCACGCAGCACGGACTCGGGCAGCTTCGGGTACTACGCGGGCCCCGTGAAGCGGTCCGCGCCCGGCACCTGCGTCAAGTGGGGCGGCTCGGTGGGCTCCACCAGCTACACGAGCCCGTTCGAGCACTGCGGCTGACGCCGTTCCTGCGACACCGAAGGCCCCTGGGCATGTGCCGGGGGCCTTCGGTCGCACGCGGCCTGAGGGATCAGCCCCGGGCCGGCGGCTCGATCAGGTCCCACGGCATGCCGTACAGGTCCTCGAAGACGGCGACCGTGCCGTACTCCTCGTACCGCGGCTCCTCGCGGAACCGCACGCCCGCCGCGACCATCCGCGCGTGCTGCGCGGCGAAGTCGTCGGTCTCCAGGAAGAACGCGACCTTCCCGCCCGCCTGCCGCCCGACGACGTCGGCCACGTCGCCGGCACCGGACGCCGGGGCGCCGGGCGCGCCGGCGAGCGCCAGCACGAGCCCCGTCCCGCCGTCCGCGGGCCCGACGACGACGCGTCGCCGGCCCGCCGCGTTCGTCTCGTCCTCCCGCAGGGCGAACCCGAGGGCGTCGACGAAGAAGGTGATCGCCTCGTCGTGGTCGCGGACGAGGTAGGTGACGTCGGAGAGTCGCAGCACCCGACGATCCTAGGCGTCGCGCGAGCCCGTCGAGCGCGCCCGTCCCCGGCAGGGAGCGCGGAGTGGTCTGATGGTCCACGACATCTTCCGGCGTCCGACCCGTCGGCGTCCGACCGAGAGGCAACCCCATGAGCTCCACGCATCCCACCGGCACCCGCGGCGCACGACAGCCCGGCCGCGGCTTCCGCTGGATGAACCGGCTGCTCATGCGGCGCGCCCGCCGCAGCGAGGGCAAGACCATGGGGATGAACCTGCTGGTCCTGACCACGATCGGCCGCAAGAGCGGGCAGGCCCGCACCAACCCGCTCGCCTGGTTCCCGGGCCCGGACGGGGGCTGGCTGATCGTCGCCTCCGCCGGCGGCGCCCCGGCGAACCCGGCGTGGTACCTGAACCTCGCCGCGCACCCGGACCAGGTCACGGTCGAGCAGGGCGGCCGCAAGGTCGAGGTGACCGCCGAAGAACTGCACGGCGCCGAGCGCGCGGAGGCCTGGGCGCGGATCACCGCCGAGGCGGCGAACTTCCGCCGGTACGAGGAAACAACGGACCGGGAGATCCCGGTCATCCGGCTGACGCCGCGCGCCTGAGCCGGCGCGCCTGACCCCGCGCTCCCGACCGGGGCACGCCCGAACCCACGCATAGCGAGATCCCAGCCCTCTGCCGGGCCGGGTCCAGCCCCGCGGCCTACGTTCGAATCATGAGCACCCGCAGCAGCAGGCCCGGCACCACGTCCGGCGGCACGCACGACGGCAGCACGCCCGACGGCGAGACCCCCGAGGCACACGACCTCGGGCTCTCGCACGACCTGCCGAACCTCCTGAACCGGCGGCACGCCATCGGACTGCTCACCGCGGGCGGGCTCGCCGCGGCCCTGGCCGCGTGCTCGTCCGGCACGGGCTCGTCCGGTCAGACCGGCACCCCCAGCGGGGCGCCGTCGGGCGGGCCGGGCGGGGCACCGCCCGAAGGCGGCGCGGGCGGCCCGGGCGGGGGCGCACCCGGCGACGTGTCGCAGGACGACGTCGGCGAGGGCGAGATCCCGGAGGAGACCAACGGCCCCTACCCCGCCGACGGCACCAACGCCCTGACCATGACGGGCGTGGTCCGCGGCGACATCACCTCGAGCTTCGGGGACTCGTCCGGCACGGCCGACGGCGTCCCGCTCACCTTCTCGCTGACCGTCGTCGACGTGTCGGGCGAGGGCGACGCCGGGACCCCCGTCGCGGGCGCCGCCGTGTACGCCTGGCACTGCGACCGCGACGGCAGGTACTCGATGTACGACGTCGCCGACCAGAACTACCTGCGCGGCGTCCAGGAGGCCGACGCCGACGGCAAGGTGACCTTCACCTCGATCTTCCCCGCCTGCTACGCGGGCCGCTGGCCGCACATCCACTTCGAGGTCTACCCGTCGCTGGACGACGCCACCAGCGCCACGAACCGGATGCGCACCTCGCAGCTCGCCCTCCCCCAGGACGCGTGCGACGCCGTGTACGCGACCACGGGGTACGAGCAGAGCGTCAGCAACCTGGCGGGCGTCACCCTCGACTCGGACAACGTGTTCTCGGACGGGTACGCGCTCCAGATGGCGAAGGTGTCCGGCTCCGTGAGCAAGGGCTACACGGCGACGCTGCGGGTCCCGGTGTGACGCCGCCGCGGTGGGTAGTGTCGTGGGCATGACGCAAGCCACCACCTCCCGGGCCACCACAGCACTCCAGACCGCGGACTGGCGGCGGCGCGTCTTCGCGCTGTACGCCGAGGCCCGCACCCGCGCCGTCGTGAGCCCGGCCGCCGCGCACGCGGGCTGGATCACCGCGCGGGACGAGCTCTTCGCCACCCACCCCGTCTCCCCGATCCTCCCGGAGGAGCGGGCCGGCTTCACCGGGCTCACCGTCACCCCGTACGACCCGGCGTGGCGCCTGAGCGCCCCGATCGTCCCCGCGGAGCCCGGGCCCGACGGCGCCCCGCGCCGCCTCGACGTCCCCACCGGGACCGACGGCGTCGTGCCGTTCGAGCTGCTCGGCACCGTCGCCCTCGGGTCCGACGCCCTGGGCGACCTCGGCACGCTCGACGTCTGGCGGCTCGCCTCCTACGGCGGCGGCCTGTTCGTGCCGATCAAGGACGCCCTCGCCGGCCCACCCGGCGGCACCTACGGCGGCGGGCGCTACCTCCTCGACACGGTCAAGGGCTCCTGGCTCGGGCACACCGGCGGGTCCGACGGCGGGGAGGGCGGCGGCCCCGACGACTTCGGCGTCGGCGACCTGGTGCTCGACCTCAACTTCGCCTACAACCCGTCCTGCGCCTACGACCCGGCGTGGACGTGCCCGCTGGCCCAGGACGGCAACACGCTGACGGTCGAGGTCCCGGTCGGCGAACGCACGCCGCTCAAGCCGGCGTACTGAGCCCCGCGCGGAGTTCCGCCGTCGGCCCTCTCCTTCGAGACCTAAGTTTCTTCGCTTTGGGGTGGCGGAAAGCGAAGAAACTTAGGTCTCGAAGGAGACGCACCTCGCGGGGAGGTGAGGCTTTCCAACCCCGGGCCTCATGTTGGCCCGACGCCGCGAGTCCTGGTTGCCTGAGGCCATGACGACAGAACCGTCCGGCGTCGAGCTCCCGGACACCGGCCGCGACGACGACGGCCGTCCCACCGTCGGGCAGCACGACGACGGCCGCACCGCCATCGGGCAGCCCGAGACCACGGCCCGCCCCGCCGTCACGCACCCCGACGAGCCGCACACCGACGGCCTCGCCGAGCGGCTGAACTGGCTGCGCGCCGGCGTGCTCGGCGCGAACGACGGCATCGTGTCCGTCGCGGCCGTCGCCGTCGGCGTCGCCGCCGCGACCTCGCAGACCGGCCCGATCCTCACCGCCGGCCTCGCCGCCCTCGTCGGCGGCGCCATCTCCATGGCGCTCGGCGAGTACGTCTCGGTCTCCAGCCAGTCCGACACCCAGAAGGCCCTCATCGCCAAGGAGAAGGCCGAGCTCGCCGCGATGCCGCGGGAGGAGCTCGCGGAGCTGGCCCAGCTCTACGAGGCCAAGGGCCTGTCCCCCGCGACCGCCCGCCAGGTCGCCGTCGAGCTCACCGAGCACGACGCGCTCGCCGCCCACCTGGAGGCCGAGCTCAACATCGACGAGGACGGCGTCGTCAGCCCCTGGCACGCCGCGCTCGCCTCGGCCGTCGCGTTCACCCTGGGCGCCGTCCTGCCGCTCGCCGCCGTGCTGCTGATCCCCGAGCCCTGGCGCGTCGGCGCCACGTTCGTCGTGGTGCTCGCGGCGCTCGCGGGCACCGGCTGGATCGCCGCGTGGATCGGGGACGCGCCGCGGGTGCGCGCCACCGCGCGCGTCGTCGTCGGCGGGGCCCTGGCGCTCGGCGCCACCTTCGCGCTCGGCTCCCTGCTCGGCACGACGGCGGCCGGGTGAGTACCGTTATGGCCCGATGAACACCATCGACATCACACCGCCCCCTGCCGGCACACCCGCGTCGGCGTACGGCGTCCACTCCGAGGTGGGCCGCCTGCGCAAGGTCCTGGTCTGCGCCCCGGGCCTGGCTCACCAGCGCCTCACCCCGTCCAACTCCGCCGACCTGCTGTTCGACGACGTCCTGTGGGTCGAGCGCGCCCAGCAGGACCACGCCGACTTCGTGGCCGAGCTGCGCTCGCGCGACGTCGACGTCGTCGAGCTGCACGCCCTGCTCGCCGAGACGCTGCGCGTGCCGGGCGCCCGCGACTGGCTGCTCGACCGCAAGATCGTGCCCGAGATCGTGGGCAACGGCCTGGTCGAGGCGACGCGCGAGTACCTGGAGTCGCTGCCGGAGCACGAGCTGGCCCGGTACCTGATCGGCGGGCTCGCCGTCGCCGACGTGCCCGAGCTGCCGCCGGGCTTCCGCGCGCTGGCCGACCTCAGCCCGGACGCCCGCGAGTACCTCATGCCGCCGCTGCCGAACACCCTGTTCACGCGCGACACGACCTGCTGGATCTACGGCGGCCTCACGCTGAACCCGCTGTACTGGCAGGCGCGCCGCGACGAGACGCTGCTGATGAAGGCGATCTACTCGTTCCACCCGGACTTCGTGGGCAGCCGCGTGTGGTGGGGCGACCCGGAGACCACCCACGGCGAGGCCACCTTCGAGGGCGGCGACATCATGCCGATCGGCAACGGCACCGTGCTGATGGGCATGAGCGAGCGCACCTCGCGGCAGGCGATCACGCAGGTCGCGGCCTCGCTGTTCGAGGCGGGCGCCGCCGAGCAGATCGTCGTGGCGGGCATGCCGCGACTGCGCGCCGCCATGCACCTGGACACGATCATGACGTTCGTCGACGTCGACACCGTCACCGTCTACCCGCGCATCGTCGACCGGGTGCACCCGTTCGTGCTGCGCCCCGACTCCGGCCCGCAGGGCGTCGCGGTGACCGACGCCGGTGGGTCGTCGTTCCTCGACGTCGTCGGGCGGGTCTCGGGGCTGGGCGAGCTGCGCGTGATCGAGACCGGCGGCGACGTGTACGAGTCCGAGCGGCAGCAGTGGGACAGCGGCAACAACTCCGTGGCGGTCGAGCCCGGCGTCGTGTTCACCTACGACCGCAACACCACCACGAACGACCTGCTGCGCAAGGCCGGCGTCGAGGTGATCGAGATCGCGGGCGGCGAGCTGGGCCGCGGCCGGGGCGGCGGCCACTGCATGACCTGCCCGATCATCCGGGAGCCCGTGAGCTGGTAGGGGCGCCCCCCAACTCACAGGGGCTGGACCGACCCGCGCCACCGACCGCCCGGCAGTTACTCTCCATTCCGGACAAAATCCCCCGAAAGGAGTCCGGAATGTCGGTCGGTGGCGTGCCCGTTCGCGAGCGCCTGCGCAGGCTGGTCGAGCACCAGCGGTTCCAGCGGGTGGTGCTCGGCGTCATCATCGCCAACGCCGTGGTGCTCGGGCTGGAGACGTCGATCCTCGACGGTCCCGTCGACGAGGTTCTGCAGGTGGTCGACGACGTGATGCTGTGGTTCTTCGTCGCCGAGATCCTGCTGCGCCTCGTGGCGCACGGGCCGCGCTTCTTCCGGGACCCGTGGAGCGTGTTCGACCTGCTGGTGGTGAGCATCGCGCTGATCCCGGCGACCGGCCCGCTGGCGCTGCTGCGCGCCCTGCGCATCCTGCGCGTGCTGCGGCTCGCCGACTCCGTGCCGTCGATGAAGCGCGTGGTGAACGGTCTGATCGCGGCCGTGCCGGGCATGGGCTCGGTGGGCGCGCTCCTGGTGCTGGTCATGTACGTGTCCGTGGTGATCGCGACCAACCTGTACGGCGCGATCGCGCCCGAGCACTTCGGCGACCTGGGCACCACGGCGTTCACGCTGTTCCAGGTGATGACCGGCGAGGCCTGGCCCGACATCGCGGACGACGTCATGGAGGTCGAGCCTACGGCGTGGATCTTCTTCGTCGTCTTCATCCTCGTGGTCTCGTTCGCGGTGCTGAACCTCTTCATCGCGGTGGTCGTGAGCGGCATGGAGAGCATCGACGAGCTCGCCGAGCACGAGGAGCGGTCGGACGCCGAGGTCATGCGCGAGCTGCAGGCCATCCGGGCCCAGCTCAGCGCGGTGCAGGCGGAGCTGGCGGCGTCCCGGCGCGACACGCCGGCGGACCTCGCCACGCCGGGCACTTGATGCATCCTTGGGTTGCAGTTCCGGAAAAGCCATAGACGCTACCAAGTCCTCGTTGTACCTTTCTTCACACACGGACTGGCGCCGTGGCGGCAGGTTGTGTGTCCGTGACTCCCCGCCCCACGACGCCGGCACGGCGAACAGCACGACGAACTGCACACGAACACAACACCACGAACAGCAGCATCCATGACTACCGGAAGGGACAAGACACACGATGGTTCGCACCAGCATCGCTGACCAGGCCGCACGCCTGGCCAAGGCCAGTGCCGCCACCGAGTCGTCCTACCCGACCACCGCGCAGCACCTGTGGGACGGCCGCGAGGCCATCCGGGGCGCCATACGCTCCTGATCCGGCAACGGCCGGACCAGTGATCGTGAGCCGCCTCGGGACATCTGTTCCCGGGCGGCTCTTGTCGTCCCGGGGCCGGACAGCACCAACCTGAGCACCACCCCGAACAAGAAGTACCGAGACGACAAGCTCACCGGAAGGAGCAGGCCCGTGGCCGACGTCCTAGTCCTCAATGCCGGCTACGAGCCGCTGCACCGGGTATCGGTCCGGCACGCCATCCACATGCTCGTGCGCGAGGTCGCGGTCGTGGAGGAGGCGGTCGACGGCCGCTCCTTCGGGCCGTTCCCCTTACCGCGCGTGCTGCGGCTGGTCCGGTACGTGACGATGCGGTGGCTCTACAAGTCGGGCGGGGCGCCCGCGTGCACCAAGCTCGGCGTCAAGCGGCGCGACGGCCTGTGCGCCTACTGCGGCGGCCCTGCCGAGACCGTGGACCACATCCTGCCGCGGTCCCGCGGCGGCCCCTCGACGTGGATGAACCTCGTGGCCGCCTGCTACGAGTGCAACTCGCACAAGGCGGACCGCACCCCGGCCGAGGCCGGCATGGTGCTCCACGTGACACCGCACGTCCCCCGCGCGGACTACGCCCGCGCCATCCGGCACAGAGCGGCCCGCGCGGCCTAGGGTCGCGTCCGGGCGGTGATCGGTCAAAGGTCAGGTGATCGGCAACTCGAGTTGCCGATCACCTGACCTTTTGCAGCTCACTTGCCGACGCACCCCGTCGTCCGGCTCCTTCTAGCCGCGGTGAACCGAAGAGTCCGGGGCGCGCACTTCCTGCCACTTTCAACATATAGCGGCAGGGGGGCCTTGCGGCAAGGCCCCTGTCGAGGCGCAGAATCGTCGGCCGTCGACCGTTTTGGCGACTGACGAAACAGGGGGCGAATTGTGACCGACGTGATCATCGCGGGCGGGGGCCCGACCGGTGTGCTGCTGGCCTGCGAGCTACGGCTGCAGGGCGTGCGGGTGCTCGTGCTGGAGCGGGACACCGAGCCGACGAAGGTCGTCCGAGGGCTCGGCCTGCACGCGCGCACCCTGGATATCCTGGACCAGCGCGGGCTGCTGGAACGCTTCCTGCCGCTCGGCCGGCAGTACCCCGTCGGCGGCTTCGCGGGCATCACCGCCCCGGCCCCGCCCGCGCTCGACACCACGTACCCGTACGTGCTCGGCATCCCGCAGCCCGTCACCGAACGCCTGCTGCGCGAGCGGGCCGCCGAGCTCGGCGTCGAGGTCCGGTACGGGCACGAGGTGGCCGGCATCGGCCAGGACGACGACGGCGTCCACGTGGTCCTCGCCGACGGCACCCGGCTCGACGCGCGCTACCTGGTGGGCTGCGACGGCGGGCGCAGCACCGTGCGCGGGCTGCTGGGCATCGGGTTCCCGGGCGCGCCCAGCCGGCAGGAGACGCTGCTCGGCGAGGTGCGGCTGACGGCGGCGCCCGAGACGATCGACGCCGTCGTCGCCGAGGTCCGCGAGACCTGGAAGAACTTCGGCGCCATGCCGCTCGGGGACGGCCTGTACCGGCTCGGCGCCCCGGCCGACGGCGTGGCCGAGGACCGCACGACCCCGCCGACCCTGGACGAGCTGCGCGCGCAGGTGCGGAAGGTCGCCGGGACCGACTTCGGCGCGCACTCCCCGCGCTGGCTCTCCCGCTTCGGCGACGCCACCCGGCTGGCCGACAGCTACCGCGCCGGCCGCGTGCTGCTGGCCGGGGACGCCGCGCACGTGCACCCGCCGTACGGCGGCCAGGGCCTCAACCTCGGGGTGCAGGACGCGTTCAACCTCGGCTGGAAGCTGGCCGCCGAGGTCCACGGCTGGGCGCCGGACGGGCTGCTGGACAGCTACGCGGCCGAACGCCGTCCGGTGGCCGCCGACGTGCTCGACAACACCCGCGCGCAGACCGTGCTGCTCTCCCCCGAGCCGGGTCCGCAGGCAGTGCGCCGCCTGCTGACCGAGCTCATGCGGTTCGAGGACGTGCGCCGGCACCTGGCCGAGAAGGTCACCGCGACCGGCATCCGCTACGACGTCGGCGGGCCGGAGGCGGGCGGCGGCCTCGTGGGCAGGCGCCTGCCCGACGTCGCCCTGCGGGAGGGGCGGCTCTACGAGCGGATGCGCGACGGAAAGGGGCTGCTGCTGGACCGCACCGGCCGGCTCTCCGTCGCCGGATGGGCCGACCGGGTCGACCACGTGGTCGACGACACGGCCCCGCTGGACGTCCTCGCCGTCCTGCTGCGGCCCGACGGCCACGTGGCCTGGGCCGGCGCGGACCAGGCGGACCTGCTCGGCCCGCTGCGCCGGTGGTTCGGCGCCGGGTCCGCGACGGTCTGAGCCGTCCGGGCACCGCCCTAGCAGGTCGCCGGACGAACCGCCTGGTGAGGCCGAAACACGGCGGGTGAAGAGCCCCGGTACCCTGTGCGCGTTCATGATCCTCGCCACGACGTCGTCGTGCGACCGGAGAAGGGGGCGCCCGAGTGAGCGTCGAAACCGCTGGGTGGCCGCGCGCCGTTGTGGTCGTGCGCGACGACGGATCGGGGCAGGTGGCCATCAACGGCCAGACCGTGCCCGTCTACCGCAGCAGCCTGGGCGAGACCCGCAGCGAGGTCATGCGCCTGGTGATGGAGTACTCGGCGAGCATCGGGCTCGCCGTGGAGGTCCAGGCCCTGGGGCCCGAGGGGCCCAGTGCGCTGACCGTCCACCCCGACGGCCGCGTGGTGCACGACGAGGGCGCAGGCGCCATCAAGGCGGCCCAGGACGCGCAGGAGGCTGCTCAGGCGGCCCAGGAGGCGCAGGCGGCGCTGGCCCAGGACTTCGCCCAGCAGGCGGCGGCCGCGCAGGCACAGACCGCGCAGCCTGTCGCACAGGCGGCGCCCGCTCCGGCAGCCCCCGCGCAGCCGAGTCCGGCCGTCCCGGCGCAGGTGCCCGCGACGGTGCCGGCTCCCGCGGCCGACCCCGGCGTCGGTCCGCAGGGCGCGCAGGCGCAGGCAGCGCCGGCACAGGCGCCGGCCCCTGCACAGGCACCGGCCATCACGCTGCTCGGGCCGCAGGGGGACCTGGCCCCGGAGCCGACGGCGGCACCCGGCGGCATGGCGCCCGGCGGCACGATCGCCCCGGCACCCACCAGCGGCCCCGGCGAGACGTCGTTCAGCGCGGGCAGCTCCGACACCGGACGGCGGGACAACCGCCGGTCGTCGTTCCTGGTCCAGGACCGCCTCGACGAGCCGGCCACGCAGGGCCTGCGCGGCGTGCTGGCCCGGGTCGGCCTGCGGGTGCCGCCCAGCGAGTCGGAGCGGTCCGAGCGCGCCGACGAGCAGGCGGTCAGCCAGCACTGGCAGGGGCCCCGCACCATCTCGATCGTGAACGGCAAGGGCGGCGCGGGCAAGACGCCGTCGACGGTGCTGCTCGGGGCGGTCTTCGCGCAGTTCGGCGGCTCCGGCGTCGTCGCCTGGGACAACAACCAGACCCGCGGGACGCTGGGCTGGCGCACCGAGCAGGGCGACCACGAGGCGACCCTGCTCGACCTGATCCCCCAGACCGAGCACTTCCTGGGCCCGACGGCGCAGCTCGGCGACCTCGCCGGGTTCGTGCACCACCAGTCGCGCGACCGGTTCGACGTGCTGCGGTCCAAGCCGATGGCGCTGGCGCACGAGCAGCGCATCTCGTCCGAGGACGTCGACGCCATCCACGCGGTGCTCGCCAAGTTCTACCGGATGATCTTCATCGACTCCGGCAACGACGAGTCCGACCCGATGTGGCTGCGCATGATCGACCACACCGACCAGCTCGTCGTCGCCACGAGCACCCGCGACGACCACGCCGAGGCGGGCGCGCTGCTCCTGGAGGCGCTCGCCAACCGCGGGGAGCACATGGCGGACCTGGCCCGCAAGGCCGTCGTCGTGGTGAGCCAGTCCGATCCCAAGGCGACCCCCGCCGACCTGCGCCGCGTGGCCCAGGGCTACCGCGCGCTGGCGCGCGAGGTGGTCACGGTCCCGTTCGACCCGGCCATGGTCGACGGCCAGCTCGTCTACCGCGCGCTGCGTCCGCAGACCCGCCGGGCCTGGCTGGCCGCGGGCGCGGCGGTCTCGCGCGGGTTCTGACCCGGGACGACGGCGCCGCCACGGCGCCGTCGTCACTGCGCGGCCGCTACACCCCGGCCGGGGCGACGATCCGCGTGACGACGCGGCGGACGTCGGCCCGGCCGTCGGCGGCGGCCGCCGTGTCCTCCGGGACGGCGAGCATGCCGCCGACGGTCAGCACGGAGCCGTGCACCGCCGCGAGCACCTGCCCGAGCAGCCGCTCGGCCGGCACCGTGGCGTCGATCCGGTCCGGGTGCCGCTCCTGGACCTCGCGCAGTGCCTCGACCTTGGCCGCGCTGGAGGTCGCCGACCGCTCCAGGTTGCCGAGCATCCCCGGCCGCTCCAGCGTGTGCCAGAGCAGGAGCCGGACCAGCTCCGGGTGGCCGACCGTGAAGTCGAACAGGCGGACGGCGTAGCCGGGCAGGTCGTCGGCGTCGAACGGCACGGCGTCCAGCAGGTCGAGGATGCGGGCGCTGACCACCTGGTCGAACAGCGCCTCCTTGCCGCCGAAGTACGCGTAGATGCGCTGCTTGTTGGCCGCCGCGTGCTCGGCGATGCGGTCCACGCGCGCGCCGGCCAGCCCGTACCGCGCGAACTCCTCGGCGGCGGCCTCCAGGATGCGCTCGGGCGTCGGGGCACGTCCGACGTCGGCGGAGGGGGTGGGCATGTCGCTCAGCCTAGCTCCGGGCCGCCGGCAGGGCCGTGGACGTGATCTCCTCCGCGACGGCCCACAGCCGGGCCGCCGTCGCGCCGTCGCGCATGCGCCGGTTGAGCAGGGCGCGACGCGGCGGCCCGGCCAGCCCGTAGCGCGGCCCGTAGTAGCTGCCCTGCGGCACCCCGTCGCCCGCGGCGGCGACCAGGAGCGCCCCGACGCCGTCCTCGGGGGACGCCATCGGCAGCAGGCCGTTCGCCCAGCGCACGGGCTCCTCGCGCCCCATGCTCGGGCCGGTGACCTGGAGGTTGGTGCGCGTCAGGCCGGGGTGGGCGGCCGAGCTGACCAGCGGCCAGCCGCGCTGCCCGGCGAGGTGCGCCAGGTGCCGGGCGAGGTGCAGGTCGGCCAGCTTGGACTGCGCGTAGGCGGGCAGCGGCCGGTACTCGCGGCGCTCCCAGTCGAGGTCGCCGAAGTCGATGCGCCCCTGGTTCGCGGCGAACGAGCACATCGTGGCCACGCGCGGGGCGGGCGCCGCCAGCAGCAGGGGCAGCAGCAGGTTGGTCAGCGCGAACGGGCCCAGGAAGTTGGTGCCCCACTGCAGCTCGTGGCCGTCGGCCGTCGTGTAGCGCTCCGGCGGGATCGAGATGCCGGCGTTGTTCACGAGGACGTCGAGGCGGTCGAGGTCGCGCGACAGGGCGTCGGCGAAGGCGCGGACCGACGCAAGGTCGGCGAGGTCCAGGACCCGCACCTCGGCCCGCGCGTCCGGCGAGGCGGCCCGGATCTCGGCCAGCGCGTCGGCCCCCTTCTCCGGGTTGCGGACCGCCAGGACCACCCGGGCGCCCGCGTCGGCGAACCACTTCGCGGCCTCGCGGCCCGTGCCGCTGTTGGCGCCCGTGACGACGACGGTACGCCCGGTCTGGTCGGGGACGGGACGGGGTGCGGACATGCTGTTCACCTTAGTCATCACGCCAGTCAGCGGGCCGGGACGGCGGTCGAGGTGGTCTCCTCGGCGACGGCCCAGAGCCGGGCCGCCGTCTCGTCGTCGCGCATACGCCGGACGAGGCGCGCCGGGCGCGGGTCCCCGACCAGGCCGAACCGTGGCCCGTAGTAGCCGCCGGAGGCGGCGGCCGGGTCGGCGGCTGCCAGCAGGATCGAGCCGGCACCCTCCGGGGCGTCCATCGACGGCAGGATGCTGCCCGGCGACCAGCGCACCGGCGTCTCCTTGCCCATGCTCGGGCCCGTGACCTGGAGGTTGGTCCGGGTGAAGCCAGGGTGGGCCGCGGTGCTGACCAGGGCCCAGCCGCGCCGTCCGGCCAGGTGCGCCAGGTGCTGCGCGAGGTGGATGTCGGCGAGCTTGGACTGCCCGTACGCGGCCCAGGTGCGGTACGGGCGGCGCTCCCAGTCGAGGTCGCCGAAGTCGATGCGCCCCCGGTTGGCCACGCCGGAGCTCATGGTGGCGACGCGCGGGGCGGGCGCCGCCAGGAGCAGCGGCAGCAGCAGGTTGGTCAGCGCGAACGGGCCCAGGAAGTTGGTGCCCCACTGCAGCTCGTGGCCGTCCGCGGTCTCGTAGCGCTGGGGCGGGGCCATCACTCCCGCGTTGTTCACGAGGGTGTCGAGCCGGCCGAGGTCGCGCGCGAGCCCGTCGGCGAACGCCCGCACGGACGCCAGGTCGGCGAGGTCCAGGACCCGCACCTCCGCCTGCGCGTCGGGGCGGGTCGCGAGCACCTCGGCGAGGGCGTCGGCCCCTTTCTCCGGGTTGCGGACGGCGAGGACCACCCGCGCGCCGGCGGCCGCGAGGCGCTTGGCGGCCTCCCGGCCGGTGCCGCTGTTGGCACCGGTGACGACGACGGTGCGGCCGGTCTGGTCGGGCACGGCGTACATGGGGGCTCCTCGGTTCGACGGGCCAACCAACGAGTTGGTTGGGTGCTCCCACTGTGCACCCGCTCCCCCGACGGCACAACCCCGCGGCACAACCCCTGGGTACGACGCCGGGGTGCCGGGTCGTCTCCGACCCGGCACCCCGTACCTTGCTCGCTCGCGCCGTCAGACCTTCAGCGCCTCCGCCACCAGCTCCAGCGTCTGCGTGCGGCCGAACGTGGCGTCCAGCGGCTCGCCGTCCCGCGACCCGGCGACCGGCACGAGCATGACCTCCTCGACGCCGTGCCGCTCCGCCAGCCCGCGCACCTCGGCCGCCACGTGGGCGGCGTCGCCGATCAGCCAGCGCGTGCGCATCGCCTCGATGGACTGGGCGATCATGCCGTCGGCCGGCTCGTCGGCCGTGGCGCGCAGCGCCTCCTCGACCGTCTCCAGCGGGCCCAGCTTCTGGCCGGACCGCAGCCGGGCCATCTGCCGGAGCTGGGGCAGGGCGCGGTCGTGCGCCTCGTCCGACGTCGGAGCGGCCACCGCGTTGACCGTCACGAACGTGCGGGGCTCGGGGTGCTCCTCCGACGGCCGGTAGCCGTCGCGGTACAGGGCCAGGATCTGGTCCATGCCCTGCCCGGAGAAGTGGTTCGCGAACACGTAGGGCAGCCCGAGCTCGGCGGCCAGGCGGGCCGAGTAGTCGCTGGAGCCCAGCAGCCACACCGTGGGCACGCTCCCGGCGGCAGGCGTCGCGCGGACGTCGTAGATGTCGCCCGAGACCAGCCGCAGGCGAGCGCCGTCCGGCTCCATCAGCGCCATGATGTCGGTGACGTGCTGCGGGAACCGGTCCACGTCCGCCGTCGGGCCCGTGGCGCGCAGCAGGGAGGTGACCACGGGGTCGCTGCCCGGGGCGCGGCCGATGCCGAGGTCGATGCGGCCGGGGGCCACGGCCTCCAGCGCCGCGAACTGCTCGGCGACCACCAGCGGGGCGTGGTTCGGCAGCATCACGCCGCCGGAGCCCACGCGGATGCGGGAGGTGCGCGCGGCGGCGGCGGCGATCATGACCGGCGGCGACGAGGCGGCGACGGCGGCCATGTTGTGGTGCTCCGCGAACCAGTAGCGCTCGTAGCCGAGCCGGTCGGCGAGCGCCGCCAGGTCGAGCGAGGCCGACAGGGCCTGGGCGCTGGTCTGGCCCGAGCGGACGGGCACGAGGTCAAGGACGGACAAGCGTGGCTGGGTGTTCATCGCTCTGGTCAACCGTCCCGCGACCCACCCTGTTCCGGCACACACGACCCTTTACCAGTTCTGTACCTTTTTCGGTATCGCGGAAGATCATGGCGTCAACCCCGGTCTGCCTGACATGATCACTTTCGTGTCTGTTGATGTGCGCCCCGCGACCGACGAGGACGTCGACGCCGTGGTCGACCTGTTCCGCCAGTACCTGTGGTTCTACGAGCAGGAGGTACCCGACGCCGAGGCGCGGGCCTACCTGACAGCCCGCCGCGACGCGGGCGACAGCGTGCTGCTCGTCGCCGAGGTGGCCGTGGAGGGCGCCGACCCGGCGGAGGACGCCAGGATCGTCGGGTTCGCGCAGAGCTACCCGACGTGGTCGTCGGTGAGCCTGAGCCGGTCGTGGGTGCTGAACGACCTGTTCGTCTCCCCCGCCGCGCGCGGGACGGGCGCGGCGCGCGCCCTGGTGCAGGAGACGGCCCGCCTCGCCAAGGAGTCCGGCGCCATCCGGGTCTCGCTGGCCACCGCGTGGGACAACGTTGCCGCACAGGGCCTGTACGAGTCCGAGGGCTTCGTGCGCGACCAGCACTTCCACCACTACGCGTACGTGACGGGCGCCTGACGCTCTCCCTCCCCTGACGTGTCAGACCCTCAGGTCCCTCCGGGGACCTGAGGGTCTGACACGTCGGGTGCGTCTGGCCTGATCAGGTGCGTGGGCGCGTCGTTCCTGCCCGTGTCGGTGGCCCGCGCTAAGGTTTGCCGCGGCTGGGACACACCTGGGCAAACTGCACCCTGACCAGGTCGTTCACCCGGCCTTCCGCCTGTATGTCTGACGAGTCGGGGAAACCCCGGGAACTGGAGCGCACACCACCATGATGGGAGGCAACCACGCCGCGACGGGAGCCGCGGCCTGGGTAGCGGTCACCGCGTCGACGCCGATCGCGTTCGGCTGGTATCCGGTGACCGACACGGGCGTGATAGCGGGAGCCCTGGTCTGCGCGGGCGCCGCGCTGCTGCCCGACGCCGACCATCACTCGGGCACGATCGCCAACTCGCTCAAGCCGGTCTCGAACGGCGTGGTCAAGGTCATCGAGGCGCTCTCGGGCGGGCACCGCAAGGGCACGCACTCGATCCTCGGCATCGCCGTGTTCACGCTCATCGCGTGGGGGCTCAGCTTCCTGAGCATCGACACGGGCAACGAGCAGATCGGCGCCATCCTGATCGGGCCGGGCATCATGTGCGTGCTGCTGGTCTCGTTCGCCCTCAAGGCGCTGAAGATCACGCGGGACACGAAGCTCCTGCCGTGGACGACGTCGATCACGCTCGCGGTGCTCATCGCGATCTTCGCGCCCGAGGAATGGTTCTGGATGCCGTTCAGCGTGGCGCTCGGCTGCACCGTGCACATCCTGGGCGACATGATCACCACCAACGGCGTGCCGCTGCTGTGGCCGCTGAAGTTCCGCTCCCCGCGCTGGATGCGCGACGGGCGCGGCGTGGAGCTCGACATGATCTGGCGGTCCGGCGGCAACCTGTCGATCCCGATCCTGGGCGACGCCGGGTCGGTCCGCGAGTGGATCTTCCTCATCCCCGTGTCGCTGTACGCGATCATCGGCATCGTCTGGGCGCTGCTCAACGAGATGGGCTACGACACCATGGCGGTCTGGTACCAGGTCCTGGCGCTCTTCCCGGGCTGATTTCTCGCCCAGATGCCCGACGACGACGTCCGGCCCCTGCCCGCTGAGGGCGGGGGCCGGACGTCGTTGCTCGCTCGGACGCTCGCTCGGCGTCCGGCTCAGAGCCCGCCGGCCACGGCGGCGCCCGCGGCGAGCCAGGCGCGCCGGGTCTCGGGGCGCAGCGCGCCGTAGCGCAGGTGCCCGTCCACCATCGCGGGGTCGAACGGGATGGTCACGACCTCGCGGGCCAGCGACCGGTAGCCGTCGGCGACCTGCTCCAGCTCGCCCGAGGACTCCTTCGGGTCCGCCTGGCTCACGACGACGACCGCCTGCTGCGCCAGGTACGCCGACCGCCCGTCCCGGGTGCCGAGCGCCTCCAGCAGCAGGGCCCCGGCCTCCGCGTGGTCGTCGCGCGTCGTGGTGGCGACCACGAGCTGGTCGGTCAGGTCGATCATCCGCTGCCACATCGGGTCGGACTCGTCGTTGCCCGAGTCGATGAGGATCATCCGGTAGTACTTCGAGAGCACGGAGTGGATGGCGTCCACGTCCTGCGGCTCGATCCGCTGCTCGTTCGCCATCGCTATCGGCTTGGACCGCAGCACGTCGAACCGGTCGCGCGTCTGGTGGTGCACGTACCGCGCGAGGTCGGCGGCCTGCGCCGACGGGCCCAGCAGGCGGTCCGTCTGCGGCAGCAGGTCCAGCAGCGTGGACTCGTGCGGGCCCTGCTCGGTGCGCCAGCCGAGCGTCCCGCGCGTCTGGTTGTTGTCCCACGTGACCACGCCCGCGCCGCCGAACTGCGCGAAAACAGCCGCCAGCAGCACCGTCGACGGCGTCTTCCCCGCGCCGCCCTTTCCGTTCACCATCGAGATGGTGCGCGGCCCGGGCCAGTGCTGGCTCACGGCGCGCTCGTCGGCCCGCTCGGCGCGCTCCGACTCGCTCGGCCCCACGCGCAGGCCCATGCGGGTCAGGAAGCCACGGAAGCCCTGCGTGGCCGGGTCCTCGTCCTGCTGGTGGGTGAGGAACGACTGGCGCGCCTCACGGCGCGAGCGGGGCGCCTCCCCCTCGACGGCACGCGTGGGGCCCGACGGCGGGGCGGACCCGTCGTCGGGGCCCGGGTAGCCGGCGTAGCCCGCCTGGCCGCTGTAGTCGTCCGGGCCGGTGTAGCCGTCGGAGCTCGTGTAGCCGGCCGGGCCGGGGTAGCCCGCCGTGGGTACCGCGTCCACGGGGGCCTGGCTCGCCGGGCCTGCCGGGCCGCTCGCCGGGAGGTCGCCGGGGGCCTCGGCCGGGGCACTGCCCGGGAGGTCCTGCGCCGCGCTGTCGCGGACCCACTCGGCGACGTCCTGGTCGCCGCCGCCGTACGAGTCCGTGCCGTAGCCGCTCGTGCCGTAACCGTTCCTGCCGTGCGCCCCGACGCCGTTGGTCTCCGCGCCGTTCGTGCCGGCGCCGTCGGTGCCCTTGCCGTGGGAGTGGACGGGGACGGTCCCACCCGCTGACGTGCCCTGGTCGGGCGTGGCGGCGTCGGGGGCGCCCTGGTCGGGTGCCGCCGCCTGGTCGGCCGGCGAACCCGGGTCCGTGGCGTCGGCCTGGTCGGCGGGCCGGGGGGCCCGGCGGACCGTGTCCGTGTCGATCGGGTCTGCCTGCTCCGCACCGGACGCCTCCACGCCGGCCGCCTCCGGACCGGCAGGCTGCTCGCCGGCGTGGTTGCCGCCCGGGGCCAGGTCGGCGACCGGGACACCCTCGAACGCCGGGGCCGGGATCGTCCCCGGGCCCGTCAGGGGGTCGGTGAGCGGCTCGGGACGCTGCTCGCGAACGGGCTCGGGCCGCTGCTCGGGCTGGGCGGCGACAGGCGGGGCAGCGACCGGCGGGGCCTGCGGCGTCTGCGCCGCGACCTCTTCCTCCTCCGGAACCACCGTGCCGTCCGGGTGCACGATCAGGTTCCAGAGCCCTTCGGGGCCGGTCGCCGAGGCTCGTACGGGCCGGCCGATCTGCACGGCGTTCTCCGTGACCCGCCGCAGGACCTCCACCCGCGCCTCCTCCAGGCTGCCGGCGGCGATCGGGTGGAACGTCCCGTCGATCGTCACCTCGCCTGAGCCGTCCTCCCGGACGATCGCGTCGATCCGGGGCCAGCGGGGCACGGTGTCAGAGCTCATGCGTTTCCTCCGAAGTTCCTGGGTAGGCGGCATAGCGTGGGTTCGCCCCCGTTGCAAGGGTCGGCCATGATCGGCTCACCGGCCACCCCAACGGGGCATTCACCCCACCTGGTAGGTTCTCGCGCAAACAGGTGTCGAATCCGGGACCACAACCGAGGAGCCCTTGCGTGTCCGACGAGCCCACCCGCCGTATTCCTCCGGCGGCCGACCCGACACAGATCCAGCGACCACCCGCTCGCCCGGGGCAGCCCGGCGCCCCGTCATCGTATGACGCGACCCAGCGGATGAGCGCCTTCGCACCGGGTCAGCCCGGTCAGCCGACGCCGCAGCGCCGCGACCGGGGCGACGACTCCCGGGGCGGCGGCTCCGCGGCGGGCGCCGTCCTGGCGTGGATCCCGCGCATCCTGCTCGCGCTGAGCGTGTACCAGCTCGTCCGGCTGATCCCCGGGTTCGACGTCATGCCCGACGTCTCGCAGTTCCCCCTGTTCCGCGGGATCGGCGACGGCGTGCTCGGCATGCTCAACCTCAACCCCGACTGGTCGGACCAGGCAGCGAACCTCACCATCCCGGTGCTCGGCATCGCGCTGGCCGGCCTGTTCAACACGATCCGGTCGCTGAACACGTCGCTGGCGATCTGGCCGTACGGTCTGGCGGTCGTCGCGTGGATCGTGGTGTTCGCCGTCGGCGGCGTCGTCGGCTACGCGCAGGACGCCACGGAGAACGTGAAGCAGAACGTGCAGAACTCGGTGGACGAGAGCGTCGACAACGCGAAGCAGGACGCCAAGGACGCCGTGCAGCAGGAGATCGACAAGGGCGTCGAGGACGCCAAGCAGAACGCGACCGAGAGCGTCGAGCAGAGCATCGGCGACCAGCTCGAGGACGCGCTGCCCGGCGGGAACGGCTGATCCGGCAGGTCACGGCTCGGGCACTCCGGCGCCGGTGCACGGCACGACGCTGATAGCGTTTCTCACGTCCATCCGGCATCTGCCGGAGCACTGTTGAGGAGTCCTTGCTTGTCCGACGAGACCACCCGCATGACGGCCCCACGCCCTGCCGGAGAGCCGGCCGGGGGTGGCGACCGTACCGCCGTCGTACCGACGCCGGCCACGCGGGCGGTCCAGCCGCCGCCCGCGGCCACCGGACCGGTGCCGCCGCACACCGCGCCCACGCGCGTGGTGCTGCCCGGCGGGCCGACCGGCCCGGCCGGGACCACGGGCGGGGCCACCGGCGGGTTGGCGCCGACGAGCGTCGTCGGCCACGGGGGCGCCGTCGGGCAGGGTGCTGCTGGTGGTGGCTACACGGGTTCGGGGGCCGGGTACACCGGCTCCGGGGCCCCGACCGCGCCGCGCATC
The DNA here is from genome assembly GCF_014137995.1 of Promicromonospora sukumoe. Lineage (NCBI taxonomy): Bacteria > Bacillati > Actinomycetota > Actinomycetes > Micrococcales > Promicromonosporaceae > Promicromonospora > Promicromonospora sukumoe. Next base: position 1,582,316 of record NZ_JACGWV010000001.1, on the reverse strand, counting down.
CCCGCGACGGGCGAGGTCCTGGGGCAGTTCCAGCTCGGCGACTCGCTGGGCCACGGCGGGTTCGCGCACGTGTACCGGGCCATGGGTCCCGGCGGGGAGGTCGCCCTCAAGGTGCTGACCAACACCGAGCCGGGCTCGCTGGACCGGTTCGTCGGCGAGGCCGCGCTGCTGGACCGGCTGGCCGGGCGCGGGTTCCCGCAGCTCGTGGCGGCCGGCCTGGAGTCCCCCACGCCGTGGTTCGCGATGGAGCTCGTGCCGGGCCCCACCCTGTCGCAGCGCCTGGCCGCCGAAGGCCCCCTGCCGGTGCACGAGGTGCTGCGCGTGGCCGACGACGTGCTCGACGCGCTCGCGGTGCTCCAGGAGGAGCACTTCCTGCACCGGGACGTGAAGCCGGCCAACATCATCGCCGCGCCCGACCGGAACGTGCTCATCGACCTCGGCATCGCCAAGGGACACGGCACCAGCACGTCGACGCACGCGGCGGGCACCATCTCGTACATGGCGCCCGAGCTGTTCGTGCGCAAGCCGCACGCCCGCTCCGACGTCTACAGCCTGGGTCTGCTGCTCATCTTCATCGCCACGGGCCAGCTGCCCAACGACCTCAACTTCGCGGGGCGTGACCTGACGGCGGCCGACGTCGGGCCCGTGGACCAGCGGCTGCTGCCCCTGGTCCTGGCCATGACGCGGCACCGACCCGAGGACCGCCCGCCGCTGCACAACCTGTCGCGCACCGTGGCGCAGCTCGCCGGCGACAGCGCGCGGCTCGACCCCGCGCTGCTCGCCGCGGCCGGTGCCACCACGATCGAACGGGGCCTGGTCACCGAGGTGCTCACGGGCAGCGGGGCGGCGGCCACGGTCGCGCCCACCAGCATGCTCGCGAGCAACCCCGTCCAGCCCGGCGAGCCGATGACCAACCTGGTCTACGACCAGCAGCTCATGGGCCGGCTGCACCAGGTGCACGGCGACGGGTTCGACGGCGCGGCCGAGGCCGTCATCTCGACGTACCTGGCCGCCGTCGGGGCGCAGCGGGCCGGCGGGCGCGCGCCCGTCGAGATCAAGGACTACCTGTGGGCCGCCATGCGGTGGGCCCCGGCCTTCACGCCGGAGGGCTACTCCGACACGTTCGAGGGCTGGGCCGCCTACCGGCAGCGCCACGGCCTGCCCCTGCCCGGCACGCCGACGACGTCCACGCCGCGCCGGCAGACCACGGGCACTGCTGCCCGGGTGGCGGCCGTTGCTCCTGCCGCGCACGCGACGCAGCAGCAGGCGACGCAGGTCGCGCCGTCGTTCCGGCCGGGACCGCCGACCCAGCAGGCGCCCGCTCCCGCGCAGCAGGCGGGGCCGACGACGCAGCCGCAGCGGCCCACGGGGCCGGTGCCGCCGAACCCGCAGCAGCAGACCGGGCCGGTGCAGCCGACCGCGCCCGCCCAGGGGTTCCCGGGGCGGGACGAGCGGGACGCCCTCCCGTCGCGGCGGGACGACCGGGACCCGTCCCGGGACTCGCGGAGCGACAGGAACCGGGACTCCGACGGCGGCATGCGGGCCGTGGCGGCCATCCTGGGCTGGATCCCGCGCATCCTGATGGCGATCGCGGTCTACCAGCTCGTGCGCCTCATCCCGGGCTTCGACGTGATGCCCAGCGCCGCCGAGCTGCCGCTGTTCGCCGCGCTCGGCGACATCGGGGTCGCGGCGCTGAGCCTCGACCCGGAGTGGGCGCCGCGCCTGGCGGAGCTCTCGATCCCGCTGCTCGGCATCATCACGGCCGCCCTCGTCAACCTCGTGCGCGCGGTGCGCCAGCGCCGCGGCGGCCGCACCTGGCCGTTCTGGCTGGCCGTCGTCGTCTGGGTGATCGTGATCGCCGTCCAGGGCGTGGTGGGCTACGCGCAGCAGGTCACGGAGGACGCCCGCGACTCGTTCCAGGAGCAGCGGGAGCAGATCCAGGACGACCTGGAGCAGGGCGTCCAGGACACGACCGAGGACGTGCGCGACTCGCTGTGGCAGTCCTTCGAGGACGTCCTCCCCTGGAACTGACGACCTCTCCCCCGGACGTGTCAGACGTACAGGTCACCCCGGTGACCTGTACGTCTGACACATCTGGAAAAACAGGTGCGCCGCGCTCAGAGGGCGTGACATGCTCGGCGCACGGTCACCGGGTCTACCCCTGAGGCGCTCGCTGACCGGCCAGCTCAAAGCAGGAGAAACAGCTCCGGCACGTGCGTTCGAGCACGGTGCGGACAGGGAGGAGGCAGTGATGGACGACGTCGTTCGCGCGGCTGCCTTCGCGGCAGCAGACGCCACTGTCACCAGGAGCACCCGGGGCTGATCCGGCGATGCTCCAGCATCAAGGAGCACCGACTTGCCCCGTTTTCCTGATTCACCCACGTCCGCCCTCATCCACGCAGCCAGCAAGGGCGGCAAGCAGTACGACAAGCGGTCGGCCGACGCCGAGCGCCGGTCCACCCGGCGCGGCCAGGTCACCCGCGAGGACCTCGAGGGCCCGTACCCGGGTCCGCTCGACACGGCCCCTTCCGCCGTCGAGCTCAGCACGCCTGAGTACGACGTCGACCACGACCCGTTCGACCACGACCCCACCCAGCCCGGCCCCGGGCAGCGCTGGTCCACCTGGCGATCCGTCGCCAAGGGGCAGCGCGGACCCGCCCCCCTGCCGGAGTGGGTCGTCACCAGGGACGCCGCGATCGACACCGAGCTCGGCATCCTCAAGACCGGCAAGGAGGCCGACGCGTTCCTCGTGGAGCGCGCGGTCCCGGCGGGCGCGGACGCGTCGTCGGACGGCGGGCCGGACCTGACGCTCGACCAGGCGGCCACGCGCTGCCTGCTGGTCGCCAAGCGGTACCGCAGCCTGGAGCACGGCCAGTTCCACCGCGGCTCGGAGTACACCGAGGGCCGCACTGTGCGGCGCACCCGCGACCAGCGCGCCATGGAGGACCGCAAGTCCGCCTGGGGTCGCGCGGTGTCGGCCACCCAGTGGGCCGACGCCGAGTTCGTCGCCCTGCGGGAGGCGTGGTCGGCGGGCGCGCCCGTGCCGTACCCCGTGCAGATCGACGGGACCGAGGTGCTGATGGAGTTCATCGGCACCGAGGAGACCGACGACCTGGGCCGCACCCAGGCCGTCGCCGCGCCGCGCCTGACCCGGGTGCGCCCGTCGGACGACCTGCTGGAGTCGTACTGGGAGCAGCTCACGCACGGGATGTCCGTGCTGGCCCGGCTCGGGTTCGCGCACGGCGACCTGTCGCCGTACAACATCCTGGCCGACGGCGAGCGGCTGGTCATCATCGACCTGCCGCAGGTCGTGGACCTGGCGGCCAACCCGTTCTCCAGCGACGTGCTGCTGCGCGACTGCCGCACCGTGTGCGACTGGTTCACCGCCCGGGGGCTCGACGTCGACGCGGACGCCCTGTTCGCCGACCTCCTGGCGCAGGCCTTCTGACCGACACCCGACGTGTCAGACGTACAGGTCCCCCGAGGGGCCTGTACGTCTGACACGTCGCAGGGTCACTCCGCCGGGGTGACCGGGCCGCAGGTCCAGGACGAGAACACCAGGTCGGTCTGTACCCGGCCCACCTCGCCGCGAGCCGTGAAGTCCAGCACCAGGCGCTGCAGCTCGTCGGTGTCGGCGCAGGCCACGGTGATCAGGAAGTCGTCGGGGCCCGAGACGTGGTGCACGGCCCGGGTCTGCGGCAGCCGGCGCACCCACTCGACGAACGGCCCCAGCAGGGGCCGGGAATGGGTGGTCAGGCGCACCATCAGCATGGCCTGCAGCCCCCGTCCGACGGCGGCCGGGTCGATCGCAGCGTGGTACCCGCGGATCACGCCGGCGTTCTGCAGGCGCTGGACACGCGCCAGGCAGGTCGACGGCGCGACGCCGACCCGCTGCGCGAGCGTCTTGTTGGAGAGACGCCCGTCGTTCTGCAGCTCGATCAGCAGGGCGCGGTCCACCGAATCCAGGAGCACGTTCTGGGTCATGGGCCGAATATCTAGCACGCCGGGACGCCGTCGGACAGGACGAATGCCGATAGTCACCCATGAGCATGCATTCCTGGACCACGCGCGCCGTCCACGCCGGCAAGGACGACCTCGCCGCGCTCGGGCTCCATGCCCCGCCGATCGACCTGTCCACCACCTACCCGTCGTACGACGTCGTCGGCGAGGCCACGCGTCTGGACGAGTTCGCCGAGGGGCACGACGACGGCGGCCCGCCCGTCTACGGCCGCGTCGCCAACCCGACGGTGCGGCGCTTCGAGAACGCGCTGGCCGAGCTGGAGGGCGCGGAGGCAGCCGTCGCGTTCGCGAGCGGGATGGCCGCGCTGTCGGCGTGCCTGCTGGCCCAGGTCGCGGCGGGGCGGCCGCACGTCGTCGGCGTCCGGCCGCTGTACGGGACCACCGACCACCTGCTCGACTCCGGGCTGCTCGGCACCTCGGTGACGTGGGCGACGCCCGAGGACGCGGCGTCGGCGATCACGGCCCGGACCGGGCTCGTCGTCGTGGAGAGCCCGGCCAACCCCACGCTCGACGAGGTGGACCTGCGTGCCCTGACCGATGCCTGCGCGCCGGTGCCCGTGCTCGTGGACAGCACGTTCGCCACGCCGGTGCTGCAGCGGCCGCTGGAGCAGGGCGCCACGATGGTGCTGCACAGCGCCACGAAGTATCTGGGCGGGCACGGCGACGTGATGGGCGGTGTGGTGGCCTGCGGCGAGGACATGGCCCGGTCGCTGCGCCAGATCCGGTTCGTGACCGGCGCCATGCTGCACCCCATGGCGGGGTACGAGCTGCTCCGCGGCCTGGCGACGCTGCCGGTGCGGGTGCGCGGGGCGTCCGCCACGGCGTCGGAGCTGGCGCGCCGTCTTGCCGACCACCCGCGCGTGACCCGGGTGCACTACCCGAGCATCGGCGGGGCCATGGTGTCGTTCGAGACGTCGGCCGACCCGGTGGCCCTGGTCTCCGCCGTCCGGCTGATCACCCCGGCCGTGAGCCTGGGCAGCGTGGACAGCCTGATCCAGCACCCGGCGTCGCTGACGCACCGGATCATGGACGAGGTGTCCCGCAAGGAGGCGGGCATCTCCGCGGACCTGGTCCGCCTGTCGGTCGGCCTGGAGGACGTCGACGACCTCTGGGCGGACCTGTCCCAGGCGATCGTGCACGCCTCCCGCTGACGCCTCGTTGAGTGCGGGCTATTTGTTGGATCTGGCCGTGAGATGCAACAAATAGCCCGCACTCAACGAGGTGGTGGGGCGGGCGGCGCGCGTCTAGCGTGTGGGCATGACCAGCACCCCGTACGACCACGACGACCTGCTCGCGTTCCTCGTCGGCCACGGCGTCGCGATCGGCTCGGGCGACCTGGACACCCTGGCCGACAGCCTCGCGTACCCGTCGGTGATCGTGTCGGCCGACCGGTCCGAGGTGCTGCCCGACGCCGAGGCGGCGCGCACGAGCCTCGGCGGCATGCTGGCGGACTACCGGGACCAGGGGCTGGTCGCCGCCGTGCCGGAGATCAAGGCGGTCGAGCAGGTGGGCGACGCGCTGCTCTGGGTCGACGTGCGCTGGAGCTTCAAGGACGAGAACGCCTCGGAGTCGACGGCGGACCGGACGCGCTACCTGCTGCGCCGGGGCCGGGAGACGTTCGAGCTGTGCGTGGTCGTGCCGGTCGAGGAGTAGGTCCTGGGCCGGCGGCTCGCCGGCAGCGCGTCCGGGACGACGGCGTCTGCCGGACGACGGCGGCCCGCGCGCCGCGCGCTCACGGCAGGAGCCCTCACGCCGCGGTGAGCTCTCGCCGCATGTGCCAGCGGGTCAGCCGGCCGCTCGTGGCGTCCGTGGGCGCCAGCCGGTCGAAGCCCGCCCGCTCGAACATCGCGACCGTGCCGACGAACGCCGCGCTCACCGGTACCCGGCGGCCGGCCTCGGGCTCCACGGGAAAGGCGTCGAGCGCCGTCGCCCCGTGCTCCGCGGCGTAGGCGACGCCGGCGTCGAGCAGGGCGCGGGCGACCCCCTGCCGGCGGAAGCCCGCGCGCACGGTGACACACATGAACACCCAGGTGGTGGGCCAGGTCTCGGGCTCCCCCGTCGGCAGCACGCGGGACCGTTGCAGCGACTGCGCCGCCGAACGGCGCGAGAAGCCGAGCCAGCCGGCGACCTCGGGGTTCTCCCCCGGGCTCGATCCCGGCTCAGATCCCGCCCCGCCCGAGCCGGCGCCCAGGCCCGAGCCAGTGCCCGAGCCAGTGCCCGAACCCGGACCGAGATACGCGAGCATCCCCGGAGCCGGCTCCTGCCCCGTCAGGTCGCGCAGCCGCTCGCCCCGCGTGGTGACGTCCTCCTTGGCGGGCGCACGCCAGTGCATGCACCAGCACGCCTGCTCGCGCCCGTTCGGGTTGAGGACGCGCGCGACGTCGTCGAACCGGTCGGCGGTGGCGGGCACCACCGCGATGCGACCGGGGTTGCTGGAGGCCGCTTCGGGGGCCGTGCTCGGGGCCATGCTCGGAACCTACCCCGCGCCACCGACACTCGCGGCGCGATGCGCTTGGCACACTTTTTATCCCGGGGCGCACGGCGTCGCGGCAACGGACCGACCTCGCTTGCGACCGGCGGCGTCGTGTGAGATAAATAAGTACCCGCTTATATAAGGAGAGATCATGACCAGCACGAACACGATCGACCCGGTCGCCACGGCCGGCCTCATGACACGCGAGGTCCGCGACGGCAGCCGGGACGGCGCCCCGACCAAGATCGCCGTCGCCCGCCGCACCTATGCCGCCGACCAGGACGACCTGTGGGACGCCCTCACCACCGCCGAGCGGCTCCCCCGCTGGTTCCTGCCGGTCAGCGGCGACCTCACCGTGGGCGGCCGCTACCAGTTCGAGGGCCAGGCGGGCGGCGTCGTCGAGCGCTGCGACGGTCCGGAGAGCTTCGCCGTGACCTGGGAGTTCGGCGGCCAGGTCTCCTGGGTGCGGGTCTCCCTGAGCCCGGCCGACGGCGGCACGACGCTGGAGCTGGTGCACGAGGCCGTCGTCGACCCCGACTTCTGGACCCAGTACGGCCCCGGCGCCGTCGGCGTGGGCTGGGACCTCGGCCTGGTCGGGCTCGGCCTGCACCTCGCCACGCGTTCCACCAACGACGCGACCGAGTTCCAGGACTGGACCCTCTCCCCCGTCGGCGTCGAGTTCGTCAAGCTGGCGAGCGCGGACTGGGCCGACGCCGCCATCGCCTCCGGGGAGGACGCCGACCAGGCGCGCGCCGCCGCCGAGCGCACCGTGGCCTTCTACACGACGCAGCCGGAGGCCTGAGTGCCGGCCGTCGCCCGGCGGCCCGGCGGCGAGGCCGGGGACGGGGCCGGCGCCCTCGACACCGCGCCGGCCCACGTGTTCGAGGCGCTCGGCGACCCCGTCCGGCGTCGGCTGCTGGAGCTGCTGGTGCCGGGCGAGCAGCCCGCGGGCGCCCTGGTCGCCGCGCTCCAGGCGCGCGTCCGCATCACCCAGCCGGCGGTCTCGCAGCACCTCAAGGTGCTGCGCGAGGCCGGCCTGGTGCGGGTGCGCGCCGAGGGCACGCGCCGCCTCTACGCCGTCGACGACGCCGGGACCGCCGCCGCGCGGGCCTGGCTGGCCCGCTTCGAGGACACCTTCGCCCAGCCGCTCGACGCCCTGGCGACGGAGCTGGCCCGCGGACGCCGCGAGCGCCGTCGGGCAGCGGGTACGAGCGGGGCCGGCGAGCACGACACGGCGGCCGCGGCAGGGACAGACCAGGCTGCCGGGGCCTGACCGCAGGTCAGACCCCAGATCTGGGCCCACGGCCCCAGGATTCTCTGGGCGCGTGACTGGGTCGCCGGGCCGTCGTGACCCGCCCGCGGCGTCCCTACCTTGAGGGGATGAGCGAAGGCGTCCAGGGGGACCGTCGCCGCCGTGCCCGTCTCCGGGGCGGTCGCCGGCGCCCCGAGCACGAGTCGGGGCAGGCGCTGACGGAGTACGTCGCGGTGATCGGCCTGCTGTTGCTGGTGGTCGGCATCGTGTTCGCGGCGGCGACGCCGGTGGCGGCGGACATCGGCGAGCAGTGGTTGTGCGCCGTCGACCCGATCGTCAAGGAAGAGGGCGTCGAGTACTGCGTCGACGACGACGGCACCGGTGAGCCCGGCCCCGGGGAGGAGTACGGGCCGCCGTCGGGCTCGTGTGCCTCGGACGTGACGTTCGACGAGGTGGACGGTACCGCCGTCGTGCAGGTGGACTGCGTCTGGACCCCTGTGCCGCAGCCCTGCCTGACCGAGCACGGGCCCGCCGGGCACGGCGAGCGCGACCCCGCGGACCAGGTGTACCCCGAGGACGAGATCGGGGACTTCGTCGACTGCATGACCGGCACCCGGGGCGGGCCGAAGGACGACCCGGAGGACCCGAGCTGCGTCAACGCGACGCCCTCGGTCGAGGACCTCGACGAGGACGCTCCCCCGCGCGTGCAGATCGGCTGCCGGGAGTGGCCGGTGCCGAAGGGCTGCGAGGAGGAGTGGGCGGCCTACGAGGAGTCGGGGCCCGGCCGGGAGCGCGCGGCCCGCGCGGGCGAGCTGGCGAACTGCGTCTCCGAGAAGTACGGCTCGATCGAGCCGCCGTGCGTCGTACAGGCGACGGGGCACGTCGACGAGACCAAGATCCAGTTCCTGTTCTTCCGGTGGGGCGGCAGCAACGGCACCCTGATCGAGAAGCTCGGCGACGGGCGCATCCGCGTGCACGTGCTGCGCGGCGTCGAGACCGGGGCGGGGCTGAGCGGCAGCGACGTGGGCGGCTCGCCGGTCAGCTTCGACATCGCCGGCATCACGGGGTACGCGAAGGACAAGACGTACGAGTTCGCGGACATGCAGAAGGCCCAGGACTGGATCGACTGGTACAAGAAGTACGACAGCGTGAACGCCAACCAGCCGTACTGCTGGACCGCGGGCACGATCCCGGCGGTGCACTGCGACCACAGCGACCAGGAGCGCGCCGAGGACCTGCGCAGCGAGGAGCCGGAGCACCACGAGCTGGCCGAGGCCGACAGCGACATCAAGAAGGTCAAGCTCAAGGGCGGGCTGAGCATGAAGGGCGAGCTCGGCGCGTTCTCGCTGAAGGGCAGCATCGAGGGCGGCTACGAGGGCGAGATCCAGATCGAGGACCGGCGGTTCTCGGACGGCAGCCGGTCGGCCACGTACACGTCGTCGGACATCGGGGGCTTCCTGATCGGCGCCAAGCTGGGCGGCAAGCAGCCGTTCACCAAGGGGCCGGACGGGAAGCCGACCAGCTCCGGCTCGGGCAGCGGCAGCGGCCAGGTGGGCATGGAGTGGAAGGGCACCACGAGCACCACCGTCTCCTGGGACAAGGACGGCAAGCCGGCCAAGCTGATCATCTCGATGGACGACCAGGTGATGCGGACCCTCTACAAGGCGGGCATCGACGTGTCCGTTGCGCTGCCGTACGGGTTCACGGTGGGCGGCGGGTACAAGAAGTCGGAGGAGGCGGGCACCCTGTCCAAGCGGGAGCTCATCATCGACTTCAACCAGTACCCGGAGCTGCGCGAGCAGCTCGGCCCGGTGATCGACGAGGTCTTCCCCCGCGACCGGGAGGGCAACCTGATCAAGGACGACGTCGAGATCGACGGGGAGGACTCGTCGGGCGGCACCCTGTACGACTCCGCCGAGGACTACGCCAACGTGCGCGAGCTGAGCTACGACGCCACGAAGGTCAGCGAGGGCGGCGAGATGGGCCTGACCTGGGAGGGCCTGGACCTGTTCAAGGCCTCGTGGACGCAGATCGACGAGGAACGGACGCTGTCGGAGTCGTCGTTCGAGGTGACCGACGTCGACGGCAACAAGCAGACCATGTCGCCCGCCCCGCAGTGCCGGGCCAAGGACTTCGTGCAGCCCGCCGACTACTACAGCGACGACTTCTCCGACCCGCCGACGGCCAACGCCGACTCCAAGCACGACGTCGGCGCGCAGTACGTGGACAACAAGTCGCCCAAGTTCACCGAGGGCACCTACCCCGGCACCGACTACGACGGTGACGTGCCGAAGGACCGGGCCGAGCGGGTGCACTCCCTGCTGGACGAGTACTCGGCGGCCTTCCCCGACAAGAACATCCTGGTCGTGAAGGACTTCGGGAACTTCTCGTTCAGCAACCTGTTCGGGTTCGTGCACCTGGCGACGGTCGACGGCATGGACGTGATCGGCATGACGTCGGGCACCGTGAAGAACAAGGGCGACGGCGGCTGGATCAACTGGGGCTTCACCGGCACGTACGACTACGACCCGGAGATCGGCACGGTCAAGTTCAAGCAGCACTAGCTGGACGTGCACCCTCGTTGAGTGCTGGCTATTTGTCCTTCCGGCCGCACCGAAAGGACAAATAGCCAGCACTCAACGAAGGGGGTGGGTCAGTAGCGCTTCGGGAGCTTGAGGTGGCGCTCCGCCATGATCGTGCGCAGCAGGTCCGGGCGGTCGGTGATGAGGCCGTCGACGCCGATGTCCATCAGCGACTCGATCGTGGCGCGGTCGTCGACGGTCCACGGGACGACGTCCATCCCGGCGCGGTGCGCGGCGCGGACGAGCTCGGGCGTGGTGAAGGGCACGTAGCCCGGGTCGTTCACGCCACCACCCTGCGGGTCGCCGTGCACGGGCGAGACGGCGTCGGCGCCGAAGGAGGCGGCGGCCGCGACGAACTTCTGCTGGATCGAGCCCGGGAAGTCGTCGATGTCCAGGCCGCCGAGCCACGGGGACGCGCCGTCGACGCCGACCTGGAGGAACTGCTGGCCGTTGGTCAGCGCCACGAGCCCGAACCGCGGCTCGACCTCGCTCATCCGCATCAGCGAGCCCCAGTCGAAGCTCTGGATCGTCACCTGGTCGACCAGCCGGGCCTTGCGGACCTCACGCGCGACGACCTGCACGAACTGCTCGCGCGGCGCCGTCTGCTCGGGGGCGCCCGCCTCGACCTTGGTCTCGATGTTGAGCATGACCTGGTGCGCGCGGTGGCGGTTGACCAGCGCGAGGACCTCGGACAGCAGCGGCATGCGCTCGCCCGGGTGCAGCTCCTGCCCGGGGAACTGCGGCTGGCGCAGCGACCCGCAGTCAATCGTGCGGACCTGGGCGAGCGTGAGGTCCTTGATGTACGTCTTGTTCGGCACGTACGGGAACTGCGGGTCGCCCGGGAACGCCGGCTCGGTGTCGACGCACTTGGCGGGGCTCGGGTCGCGGTCGTGCGTGACGACGGCGTACCCGTCCCGCGTGATCTGCACGTCCAGCTCCAGCGTGCTGACGCCGAGCGCGAGGGCGTTGTCGAAGGCCGGGAGCGTGTTCTCGACGGTGAGCGCGATGCCGCCGCGGTGGGCCTGGAGGTCGAAGGTGCGGTGGTGGTGACCGGCCGGGGTGGCGGACGCCGGGGCTGCGCCCAGGGCCAGCGCGCCCACGAGGGTCACGGCGAGGGCTGCTGCGGTACGGGCGGCGACGACGCCGCGTGGGGTGGTCCTCATGCGGCCGAGCCTGGACGGGCCCGGTGACCGGGGCAAGACCCGCCGCCGTCGGCCCGGCGACACGGCCGTGAACGGGCGGCGACGCGGCCGCCCCGCCCGGGTGCGGCGCCGTCGTCGTGCACGGAACGAAGCGGTACGTATCCCCAGGTAGGAGTACGGTTCTCGCGTGGCTCATCTGGACTGGGAGATCAAGGCAAGCCTGTTGATGTACGTGATGGGGGCGCCGGGCGGCCGCATCGTGCAGGACGACGCAGTGGGCGGCAGCGGCGCCTCGTTCCACTTCCCGCTCGACCCGGAACGTACTCCTGAGGTGTCCGCGGACTCCTCGACGTTCGCGTTCACCGGCTCCGTGATCTTCATCGGGCACTTCGGCTCGTTCGTCGGCGAGGTCGCCGACATCGAGGTCGACGCCCCGGCCGACGGCGGCGCGGACTGGACCATGTCGATCCGCGACCGCGAGTCGGACGTGCGCACGGTCGCGTTCCGCCTGGCCGGCGCCCCGGAACGTTCGGCCGACGGCGCCCGCCTCACCTGGGCGCAGGTCGAGCTCACGGAGGACGGCGCGAAGCTGTGGGGCGGCAGCTACCCGGTCGCGACCCCGTTCGAGCCGGTCACGATCGACCTCGCCTGACCTACCCCGCCCGAGCCGGCCTCGTTGAGTGCTGGATATTCGCCCTCCCGGAACGCTCCGAAGGGCGAATATCCAGCACTCAACGGGTCAGGCGGCGGGTGGGGTGACGTCCACCTCGCTCAGCCTTGTCGCCTGTTCGCGAGTGAGGGGCAGGGTGAGCGCCGCCAGCGCCGTGTCGAGCTGGGCCGGCTTGCTGCCGCCGAGCATCGGGTGGATGCCGCGGGCAGCCAGCCAGGCCAGCACCACCTGGCCGCGGGACGCGTCGAGCTCGGCCGCGACGTCGTCGAGCACCGCCAGCCGCCGCGTGCTTCCCGGGTGGTCGAAGACCTCGGGGATCGGCTTGGCCGGGTTGTCGTACGCGCCGGACAGCAGCGGCGTGTACGCCCAGACGTCCAGGTGCTCGACGGCGGCGAGGTCGACGAGCTCGTCGTCCAGCCAGCCGAACCGGTGGTTCCCCGTCAGCGTGCCAGGGCGCGGCTGGAGGTAGCTGTAGGCGTGCTGGACCACGCCGAACGGCTCCTTCCCCTGCCCGACGGCGTGGCTGCGGGCCCGCTCGACCCGCCACGCGGGGTGGTTCGAGGTGCCGATGCGGGCGGTGAGGCCGTCGGACACGAGGGCGGCGCAGGCGTCGGCGGTCTCCTCGACCGGGACGGAACGGTCCTCCATGTGGGCCCAGGCCAGGTCGACGTGGTCGGTGCCGAGCCTGCGCAGGCTGCCCGCGAGCTGCGCGCGGACCGCGGCGGCGGAGAGGCCGGTGCGCGAGGCGGGCCAGTCGGCGGCGTCACGCGGCTCGGCACCGAACTTCGTGGAGAGCAGCACGCGGTCGCGCATGCCGGGGCGGGCGGCGAGCCAGCGGCCGAGCACCTCCTCGCTCTGCCCGCCGTAGCCGGACTCGCTGGCCCAGAAGGCGTAGCAGTCGGCGGTGTCGATCCAGCGGCCGCCGGCGTCGACGAACCGGTCCAGGAGCTCGAAGGCCGTGGTCTCGTCGACGGCGGTGCCGAACGTCATGGCGCCGAGCACGAGGCGCTCGGCGGGGGCGTGCTGTGTGGTGGTCATGGCAGGTGTGGTCATGGGAGCAGCGAAATCCCTGGAGCGCGCTCCAGGTCAAGGGGAGGATCTGAGGATGATCACGTATTCGCCCGCGCAGGCCGCCGAGGTCTCGGGCTTCAGCATCGACACGCTGCGGTACTACGAGCGCGAGGGCATCCTGCGGCCCATCGCGCGGACGTCCGGCGGGCACCGCGCCTACACGCAGGACGACCTGGGCTGGCTCGACCTGGTGCACTGCCTGCGCGACACCGGCATGCCGATCGCGGACCTCAAGCGCTACGCCGAGCTGTCGCTGGACGAGGCGACCCTGGCGGCGCGCGTCGCGCTGCTGGACGAGCACGACCGGCGGGTGCAGGAGTCGATCGACGCGCTGCGCGTCCAGCAGGAGCGCCTGCGGGAAAAGATCCGCTGGTACCGCAGTCAGGGCGTGTGACCCCGGGCGGTACGGCGACGGCGTTGACCACAGCAGTTCCTGCCACCCCGGGGGCCTCGCCGGCAGCAACCGCTGTGCTCAAGGGGGCTGCTCAACGGCTGCTCGACGGGGCTGGGGCGGGGTTGAGCACAGCGGTTGCTGCCACGGCGGGGGTCGTTCTGGCAGGAGGTGCTGTGGTCAACGGGAGTGCGGCGCGGCGGTGGACTTTAGTCCGCTCGGCGGAGGTCCGCTGGTAGGTTTTCCGGCATGACGTCACCAGCACCCGGCGTCGGCGAGGTCGCGGCCGCGACCGTCGGCCCCGGGCCGGTCCCGTCAACCGATCCCGGGCCCGCAGCGGCCCTCCCGCCGACCCCGGAGCTCATGCCCGTCCCCGCGCCGCTGGCCACGGAGCCGGCACCTGAGCCGGCCTTCGCGCCGACCTCGAAGCCAACCCTGGAGCCGACCCTGGAGCTCGCGCCCGTCCCGCCGCCGCCGACCACGGGGGCCGCATCGGCAGCCGCGTCGGCCGAGGGACCCGAGCCGGTCCCCGCGCCGCCAGCCGGGCCGCACGACGAGCCCGTGTCGCTCGGGGAGGCCGCTGCCAAGGCCGGTTCGGCCGACGACGGCGTGCCTGCGCCGCCGGTCGACGACGCCGGGCTGGTCGCAGAACCGGCCGACCGGGCCGAGGACGACGGGCCGGTCGACGAGACCGAACCCGTCGATTCGGCCGAAGCCGAGCCTGTGCCCGCGCCGCCGGTCGAGTCGGCCGAGCTGGGTGAGTCGGCAGAGTCGGCTGAGCCCGTCAACGAGTCCGAGCCGGTCGGGGAACCCGCCGTCGAGGCGAAGGCCGTCGTCGAGCCTGTGCCCGCGCCGCCGGCCGAGTCGGCCGACGAAGCCGAGTCAGCCGTGGAGCCCGAGCCCGTCGACGAGGCAGTGCCCGCCTACGAGCCAGTTCCCGCTCCTCCTGTCGACGAGCCCGTCCCCGCACCGCCCGCCGCCGAGGCAGCATCGCCGACCGCCGAGCCCGCCGCTGCCGCACCCGCCGCCCCCGTCGTCGTCGAGGCAGCAGCTCCCGCCTCCGCCGAGCCCGACGCCCCCACCCCGGCGTCGGCCGAAGCGTCCCCAGACCCGGCCGAAGCGGACCCCACTCCCCCGCTCCCTCCGCTGCCCGCACCAAGCCCAGCACCCGCCCCCCGCGCCGCCTCACTCCCGATGCGCCCCGTGCGGCGCATCCCCGCGAGCGGCGAGCGCCTGGGCCGGTTCACGCTCGCGGAGGCGCTGGGCCACGGTGGTTTCGCGCACGTCTACGAGGCGCGGGCCGACGACGGCACCCAGGTCGCCCTCAAGGTGCTGACCGGCCTGCACGACGACGCCCGCGAGCGCTTCGCGCAGGAGGCGCACCTGCTGGAGCGCCTGGACGGCCGGGGCTTCCCGCGCTTCGTCGAGGCGGGCCTGGACGCGACGCAGCCGTGGTTCGCGATGGAGCTCGTGCCGGGCACCACGCTGCGGGACCGGGTGCGCGAGGAGGGGCCGCTGACCGGCGCGCAGGCGCTGGGCCTGGCCCGGCAGATCGTGGACGCGCTGCTCGTGCTGCAGGAGGAGCGCTGCCTGCACCGGGACCTCAAGCCGGCGAACATCATGGTCGACGGCGACCGCGCGGTGCTCATCGACCTGGGCATCGCCAAGGTCTTCGACGCCGCGACGTCGACGCAGCCGGCGGGGACCATGTCGTACATGGCGCCGGAGCTGTTCGGGCGCCGGGTGCACCCGCGGTCCGACGTGTACAGCCTGGGCCTGCTCCTCGTGCACGCGGCGACGGGTGACCTGCCGCTGGACCTGAACTTCCTGGGCCGGGACCTGGAGCCCGCCGACCTGGTCGACGCCGAGGTGGCGGAGGCCGCGGGCGTCGAGCCGCCGGTCATCGACCGGCACCTGCAGTCGCTGATCCTGGCGATGACCCGGTACCAGCCGAACCACCGGCCGCCGCTGGAGAACATCGCGAGCGTGGTGCGCGCCCGGATCGCGAGCACGACGCCGGACCCGACGCTCCTGCTCACCTCGCAGCTCGTCAGTGACGGCGTGACGGCGGCCGAGGTCGCCGCACTCCCGGCGACGGAGATGCTGTCCGGCAAGGGCCACACCAAGAGGTTCCGGCGCGGCCTGGACCGGTCGGACGACGTAACGCCCACCCGGGTGCCGGAGCCCTGGCACGCCCTCGTGTACGACCGGGCGCTGATGAGCGTCCTGACCGAGGTGCACGCGGACGGGTTCGACGGCGCCGCGGAGCAGGTCGTGGCGAACCACGTCGCCGAGATCGGTGCGGAGATGGCCGGCGGCCGCACCCCGGCCGAGATCAAGGACTGGATCTGGCAGGCGATGCGCTGGCAGGTCACGACTCCCCCGGACGGGCACGCCGACACGCTCCGCGGCTGGCGCGCGTTCCGCAACCCCGAGCCCGCTCCGGCGAGCAAGCGGGCGCCCGTCACCAGCAGGACGAGGTCCGCGACCCCGATCGGGTCGGCCGTGTCCGGTTCGGCCGGCTCCGGTGCGGGCGGCTCCGGTGCGGCCCCGCCGCCGCAGTCGTTCCAGCCGCGCAAGAGCCCGGTCAAGCACCTCGGCCCGGCGCCGCGGCAGGCCGCGCCCAGCCCGTCCGTGCGCGCCACCCGGCCGATGCCCGCGGTGCAGCCCGGCCGGCAGCCGACGGCGCAGCCCACGCAGCAGCAGCCCACCCGGCAGCAGGTCGCGCGTCCGACGGCGCAGCCCGTCAGGCAGCCCACCCGGAAGCCGACGGCGCAGCCGGCCGTGGCGCCCACCGCCGTCCAGCGGCCCGTCGCGGGTCGCCCGCAGGTCGCGCAGCCGGCCCGGCCGCAGGGCGCGCCCGCCCGGCAGAAGGGCAAGCAGCGTCCCGTGGCGCAGGCCCCGGTCGCGCCGCGCAAGCGGCCGTGGCCGCTGCGGCTGCTCGGCGCCCTGCTGCGCTGGGTGCCCCGGCTGCTGCTCGTGGCCGCCGTGTACGTGCTGGTCACGCAGGACGCCCAGGGCGGCGACCCGTTCCTCGCGGCGCCCGCCTTCGGGACCGCCGCGTTCGGGCTGGCCGTGCTGCTGCGCATCGCGGGGCACCGCATGTGGGTCTGGTTCTACGTGCTGTCCGCGGTGCTCATCGCCGCGGGCTCCGCGTTCATGTGGGTCAACAGCACGGGTCAGCTCGTCCTGGGCTGACGCGCGCGGGCGCGGGGCAACGTGCTTACGGCGGGGTGGGTAACGGAGAGCTAGCACTGCTACCTCTGGGTTACCCACCCCGCTGCGTATGCCCTTCCCCCCGGCCCGCCCGGCCTACCGGAAGTCCCGCGACCTTCCCGGCACCGCCAGCGACAGCGGCGCGAGGTGTTCCGCCAGGAGGTTGACGGCGCCGTCGGCGGCCTCGATCCGCCCGCGGATCACCATGGCCTGCGCCGACCGCGCGACCCGGCGGAGCCGCTGCCACAGCCCGACGGTGCAGATCACGTTGAGCAGCCCCGTCTCGTCCTCCAGGGACAGGAACGTCACGCCCCCGGCGGTGCCCGGCCGCTGCCGGTGCGTCACCACGCCGCCGACGGCGACCCGGCGTCCCGGCTCGGTCACCATCGCCTGGGCGACGGTGAGCACGCCCGCCGTCTCCAGCCCCGGCCGGACGTGCTGCGTCGGGTACGAGTCGGGTGTCACGCCCGTCGCCCACGCGTCGGCCTGCGACAGCTCGACCTCGCTCATCCCGGGCAGGGTCGGGGCCTCGACGCCGACGCTGACGCCGGGCAGCGTCGTCGGCCCCTCCTGGCCCAGCGCGCCCGCGGCCCACAGCCCCTCCCGGCGCTCGACGCCGAACGGCTCCAGCGCGCCGCCCGTCGCGAGCGCCTCGAGCTGCGCCGTCGACAGCTCGACCCGCTGCACCAGGTCCCGCAGGGACGCGAACCCGGCCGGGACGCCGTCGTCCCCCGTAGGAACGCCCGGCCCGACGCCGTCCGACCCCGCGCCGTCCTGCCCGACGCCGTCGCGCGCCGCGACGATCTCCTCGGCCTTGTCCTTGCCGATGCCGCGCACGGACTCCAGCCCCATGCGGACCACGAGGGTCGGGTCAGCGTGGACCAGGTCGGCGACGGACGAGGTCTCGACAGGCTCGACCAGCGAAGCGACAGGCATCCGCTCGACCGACGAGAGCACCCGCGACGCCGCGACCGAGGGCCGCAGCACCCGGACCCCGTGCCGGCGGGCGTCGGCGACCAGGGACTGCGGCGAGTAGAACCCCATGGGCTGGGCCGCGAGCAGCCCCGCGTAGAACGCGGCCGGGTGGTACACCTTGAGCCACGAGCTCGCGTACACCAGGTACGCGAAGGAGTAGGCGTGCGACTCGGGGAAGCCGAAGTCGGCGAAGGCCTTGAGCTTCTCGAAGATCTCCTCCTGGACGTCGCCGGGCACGTCGTTCGCCGTCATCCCGGCGAAGAGCCGGGCGCGCAGCGCCTCCATGCGCTCGACGGACCGTTTGGACCCCATGGCGCGCCGGAGCTGGTCGGCCTCCTTGCCGGAGAACCCGGCGACGTCGATCGCCATCTGCATGAGCTGCTCCTGGAACAGGGGCACGCCGAGGGTGCGGCTCAGGGAGTTCTCGAGCAGCGGGTGCAGGTACTCGACCTTCTCCCGGCCGCGCGCCCGCTCGATGTACGGGTGCACCGACCCGCCCTGGATGGGACCGGGCCGGATGAGCGCGACCTCCACGACGATGTCGTAGAACGTCCGCGGCCGCAGGCGCGGCAGGGTCGCCATCTGGGCGCGCGACTCGACCTGGAACACGCCCACGGTGTCGGCGGCGCACAGCAGGTCGTAGACGGCGGGGTCCTCCTGCGGCAGGCCGTGCAGCTCGGGCCGCTCGCCGGTCTGCTCCTCGATGAACTCGAACGCGTACCGGATCGCGGTCAGCATGCCGAGGCCCAGCAGGTCGAACTTCACGAGCTCGGCGTCGGCGCAGTCCTCCTTGTCCCACTGCAGCACCGTGCGCCCCTCCATGCGGGCCCACTCCACGGGCACGACCTCGATCACCGGCCGGTCGCACATCACCATGCCGCCCGAGTGGATGCCCAGGTGGCGGGGCAGGCGGAGCATCCGGTCGGCGAGATCGAGCACGTCGTCGGGGATCTCCCCCTCCTGCGCGGCCGACGGCGGCGTGCGGAACGGCACCACGTCGTGGGTGTCGTCGGCGCGCTCCCGGGGCTGGCCCGGTATGCGCACGTCCTGCGCGAGCACGTCGACGAAGACCCCGTTCTCGCCCGGCCCCCACAGCGCCGTCATGCGCGCGTCCTTCGCGGCGGTCCGGTTCTGCGGGGCCGCTGGTCGAGCTTGTCGAGACCCTGCCGAGGTCTCGACAAGCTCGACCCGCGTTTGTCGAGACCCTGCCGGGGTCTCGACACGCTCGACCGGCGCTTCCGGCACCTTGCCCGACGGCGGGACGGTTGCCCTCGGCTTGAGCGTGCCCCAGCGCTCGATGGACTTGGACCAGGCGTCCTGCTGCCCGACGTCGTACCCGAGCGCGCGGGCGGCGTCGCGCACCGCGGACCGCGGCCGGTAGGAGATGACGTTGGCGACCTGCGCCGCGTGCGTGCGACCGAACCGCTCGTAGACGTGCTGGATCACCTCCTCGCGGCGTACCGACTCGATGTCGATGTCGATGTCCGGCGGGCCGTCGCGCTCGGGCGCGAGGAAGCGCTCGAACAGCAGCTTGTGCTTGACGGCGTCGACGGCGGTGATGCCCAGCGCGAAGCAGACCGCGGAGTTGGCCGCGCTGCCCCGGCCCTGCGCGAGGATGCCGTGGGTGCGGCAGAACTCGACCAGGTCGTAGACCACGAGGAAGTACCCGGGGAAGTTGAGGTCGGTGATGACCTTCAGCTCGTGGTCGATCTGCGCCCACGCCTTCGGGTTGCTCTCCCGGGACCCGTAGCGGCCGGTCGCGCCGCGGTGGGTGAGCTCGCGCAGCCAGGAGGCCTCGTCGTGCCCGGGCGGGACGGGGTAGGGCGGCAGGTTGGGCGCGATGAGCTTCAGGTCGAACGCGCACTCGGCGCCCAGCGCGGCGGCCGTCGCGACGGCCTGCGGGTGCAGCCGGTGCAGGCGCGCCATCTCGGCACCGCTGCGCAGGTGGGCGGTGGGGGCGCCGGGCAGCCAGCCGTCGAGGTCGTCGAGGCTGGACCGGGCGCGGACGGCGGCCAGCGCGCCCGCGAGGTCGGCGTCCCGGGGGCGGGCGTAGTGCGCGGCGGTCGTGGCGACGAGCGGCAGGCGCGCCTCCTGGGCGAGCAGGGCGAGGGCGGCGTGCAGGTCGGCGTCGCGCGGGTCCCCGGTCGCGCTGATCTCGACGGCGACATTCTCCCGCCCGAACACATCGACGAGCCGCTGCAACTCCCGCCGCCCGGCTGCGAGCCGATCACTCCGATTCCCCCCTCGTTGAGTGCTGGGTATTTGTCCTGTCGAATCGTTCTGAGAGGGCGAATACCCAGCACTCAACGGGGAGGTCAGGGCCTGGCGGACGGCGCCCTTGCGGCAGCCCGTGAGGACCAGCCACTCGCCTGCCGCTGCCTCGCCCAGGGTCTCCAGGGTGTAGTGCGCGGCGCCCTTGACCCCGGCCTCCAGGTGCGCGGTGCCGATCGCGCTCGACAGGTTGCGGTACCCCTGCGGCCCGCGCGCGAGCACGAGCAGGTGGGTCGCGCGCGGATCGGGGATACCGGTGGGCGGGTCGAGCACGGGCACGCCGCGGGTGCCCGTCGAGACCGTCGGCAGGTGCAGCTCGGCCCCGAACGCGGTGGGCAGCCCGATCTTCTTCGCGGCCTCCGAGAACCGCACCACGCCGTACAGCCCGTCGTGGTCGGTGATCGCGAGCGCCTTCAGGCCGAGGCGCTCACCCTCGGCGGCGAGCTCCTCAGGGTGGGAGGCGCCGTCCAGGAAGCTGAACGCGGAGTGTGCGTGCAGCTCGGCGTACGGCACCTCCTGGTCGCGCCGGTCTCGCGCTGCGGGCCTGGTCACGGGGCCGTCCCGACGGCCGGTGTCGACGCCGAGGTCGGCGCTCTCCTCCGACGTCGGCACCTTGCATCGAGATCGGTCCAGTGATCGACCGATCTCAAGGCAGACTGCCGACCTGGCCGGCGCTGCCTGGTCGCAGAGGGCCTAGTCATAGAGGGCCTCCAGGGACCAGACCCCTGCCGCCGACGAGAGCAGCAGGCCGAGCGTGAGCTCGTCCCGGCCGGCGGGACCGTCGACCACCACCTGGAGGAAGACGCGACGCTTGCCCCGCGACGTCCACCACCGTTCGGCGACCGGCCAGGGCCCGGCCCAGTCGACGACGGCGGCATCCAGACCGGCCCACACCCCGCCGTCGTCCGGGGTGCCGTCCGGGCTGACAGGGGTGCGGACGACCGACGCACGGGTGATCGACACGATGCCGTCCGGCGCACCGTCGTCCGACGAACGGCTGGCCGACGCACCGCCGCCGCCCGAACCGCCGTCGCCGAAGAGGTCGCCGCCCCCTTCCCCCGGCACGACCACGCGGGCCGGGTCCCCGCTGACCGCCAGCCGCACGTCGACGACGACCGGCAGCCCGTCGGCGTCGAGCACGCGCGCGGGGACGGGCTCGGGCAGCACGACCGACGGTGCCGGCGGCGGCAGGGCGCCGGGCCAGGGCCGGTCGGGGTCGCGCTCGGGCGGGACCTGCTCGCCGTAGGGCACGAGCTGGACGCGGTCGCGGGGGTCGCGCCCGCCCTGGAGCCGGACGGTGAGCACGGCGTCGCCCCCGAGCAGCGCCTGCACGCGCTCGACGGCGCGGCGGGCGCGCAGGTCCTCGCCCGCACCGGGCCCCCAGAGGCGCGGCTGCAGGGCCCCGGCGGGCGCAACATCCTCGGCGGCCAGGGTCAGGCCCGCGATCGGGGCGGGCTGCTCGCCCCGTCCCAGGGACGACGCCGTGAGCCAGCCCTCGAGCTGCCAGCGCACCCGGTCCGTGATCCGGGCGGCCGAGAGCCCGCCGAGCGTGTCGTCGGTGCGCCACAGCCGTTCCAGGGTGCGGGCCTCGCCCGTGACGGGGTCGACGGCGCGGGCCGTGATCCGCAGCCGCCCGCACGCCAGGCCGCGCCGGTGCAGGTCGTCGTGCAGGCGTTCGGCGAGCCGGCGGGCGGCGAAGGTCGCGACGTCGACCCGGTCGGCGGGCGGGTCCAGCTCCTCGGCGACGGTCAGGTCCTCGACCAGCCGACGCCGGGCGGGCGGGCGCACGTCCTGCCCGCGGGCGAGGCGCTGCGCCCAGACGCCGAGGTCGCCGAACCGGGCGGCGACGGCGGCGTCGGGCAGGGCGGCGAGGTCGGCCAGCGTGCGCACGCCGAGGCGGCGCCACAGGTCGACCAGCTCGGTCAGGGCGCGGTCGGCGGGCCGGGCGTGCACGAGCACCGCGGCCGGGCGGGGCGCGAGGTAGTCGCGCGAGGCGCCCGGCGGTACGACGGCGTCGTCGCGGGCGGCCAGGACGGCGGCCAGGTAGCCGTCGGCGACCCCGACCTGGCACTCGTGCCCGGTGCGGACGGCGACCTGCTCGGTCAGCTCGCGCGCCAGGTCGTGCTCCGAGCCGTGGTAGCGGGCCGCGCCGCCCGACGGCAGCAGGAGCAGTCCCGGGCGGGCGATCTCCAGCCCGGAGACCACGGTCTCGGCCGCGACGGCGACGGGCTCGAACTCGCGGGCGTCGCGGGCGTCGTCGGCGGCCCAGAGCTGCAGGTCGGGGCACCGCCCCTGGGCCTCGCGCCGGCGCATGCCGCGGCGCACCCCGGCGCTGCGCGCGGGGGCGGACACCGCCACGATGCGGCCGCCGGGGCCGCCCGTGACGGCCGCGGGGACCTCGGGGCCGAGGCCCGCGACGACCAGGGCGGCGACGACCGGCCAGTCGGGCACCCAGAGGCACGCGGTGCGGGTCGCGGCCCCGGACGCCGTCCCGGCCCGGCCGGCGCGACCGGAACCGGCGGCACGCTCCGGGCGATCGGCGCGGACGCCGGTGCGGTCGGTTCCGCCGGAGCGATCGACGCCGCCCGTGCGATCGGTGCGGCCGGAGCGGTCCTTTCGGGAGGTCATCCCACCAGCTCCAGCGGCGTCCGGCTCGCGGCTTCTTCGTCCTGCGCCCTGGCATCCCCGGCGCGCGGCCCGACGTCGCCCGGCGCCGCACCCACACCCGGGACCGCACCCACCAAGGTGCCGGCCACGCCGCTGCCGCTCACGTCACCCTCGGACCAGCCGCGCTCCGTGCCCGCGGCCCGGCACACGGGGACCTCGATGTCCAGGTGCACCGGACGCGCCGCGCTCCCCCGCCCGGTGCGCCGCACCCGCAGGGTCCGACGCCGCAGCCAGCCCACCCCGCCGTCGACCCCGGCCCAGCCGCCCGCGGTGGCCTCGAGCACCACGTGCGCCCCCGCCCAGTCCCCCGTGCCTCGTTGAGTGCTGGACATTCGCCCCGTCGAGGGCCGTTGGAGGGGCGAATACCCAGCACTCAGCGGAGCGGTGGGGACCAGGACCGTGCCGCGGTCGCGGGCGCGAGCCGTGAGGCGACGGCGGTCCTGGTCCAGGAGGATCACCTCCGGCCCGACGACGACCACGTCCATGCCGTCGATCAGCGCGGCGAGCACGGCGGGCGCGTCCACCCCCGACCCGGCCGGCAGCGGGACCACCAGGGTGCGGCTCAGGTCGCACCCGGCGTCGGCCGCGGCGGCCATCCCGGCGGCCGGGTACCCGACCAGCACCGTCCAGGCCCCGTCGCGGGACGCCTCGGCGAGCAGCGTGAGCAGCAGCGACGTCGAGCCCCGGACGACGACGGTGGTCCCGGCCCGCAGGCCGCCGTCCGGCAGGAGCGCCGCGAGGTGCGGGTGCACCGGCAGCACGCGCGCGCCCTCGCCCGGTCCGGCGGCTCCGCTCACCCGGCTGCCCGACGACGGCGCGAGCTCCGCGGGACGGACCTCGACAGGCGCCGGCACCGACACCGGATCGGTCAGGAGCCCGCCCCGCAGCGCCCGGACCTGCACCCGCTGCGGCTCGGACGACGACTCGCCCGACCGTTCGCGGACCTGGCCCCGGGTCTGGTCCCGGGACTGGTCGCGGAGCGGCGAGCCGCTCGGGTCGCGGAGGCGCTCGGCGGGCTGGTCGGCGCGGACGGTCTGGATGCTCTGGACGGCGGGGCGCGTGGCCGTGGCCTGCTTGCGGACGCCGGTGCGCGCCTCGGCCGACCGCAGCGCCGCGAGCGCCTGCGCGTGCTTCGTGGCGGCGGCGTCGCCGGCGTCGGTGCCGGTCTTCGAGGAGATGGTTACGACGGTCATGTCCCTCCAGCGGTGGTGCCTGCCGGTGAGAGACCGGTGGTGGAGCGCTTACGAACACATGTTCGATAGGACACCAGTACATCGCTCCGGGGCGGACCTGTCAAACCATCTGTTCCGCAACACTGCGCCGCCGCCGACGGCCGTCATCGGCGCTCTCGGAGTCGGACACCACTCGTTCAGCAGGTGCCGGGTGGGCTGAACTTCGTTCGGTTGCGCCCCGGGTATACCGGCTGTGCCGGACAGTCCGGCTGGGGCGAACTGCGTGCGTCTCGGCCCCTCGCCCATCGGCTGTGCCGGACAGTCCGGCTGGGCCGGACTTCGCGGGGCCAGGGTGAGCGGAATACGGCCCACCCGGCCACCTCTCTCCTGGTACACCTTCCTCCGGCGGCCTCGCTTCACAGCCCACATCAGAGCCCGCTTCACGACCCGTGCGCAGAACGACGCGAGGTACCGGTCCAGATCTGGACCGGTACCTCACGTCGTTCTCGGAGCGCGCGGCTCAGATCAGCAGCGCCCTCACGCCTCCAGGACGTAGAGCGACAGCGTGTGCGCCACGAGGGCCGGCTTCTCGGCTCCCTCGATCTCGACGGTGACCTTCGACGAGAGCCGCACACCGGCCGCCGTCGGCTCGGCGGAGAGGATCTCGGTGACGGCCCGCACGCGCGCGCCCGACGGCACCGGGCTGAGGAACCGCAGCCGGTCCATGCCGTAGTTCATCACCATGGCGACGCCGCCCACCTGCACGAGCGAGGACGCCAGGCGCGGCAGCAGCGACAGCGTGAGGTACCCGTGCGCGATCGTGGAGCCGAACGGCCCGGCGGCGGCCCGCTCGGCGTCGAGGTGGATCCACTGGTGGTCCTCGGTCGCGTCGGCGAACGCGGCGATGCGCTCCTGCGTGACCTCGAACCACTCGCCCGTGGCGGTCCGGCCCACGGCTCCGGCGAGGTCTGCCGGTGAGTCGACGGCGATGACGCCGTCCACGCCGGTGCTCATGCCTTCGGGCCGCCCGCCACGTACAGCACCTGGCCCGAGACGAACCCGGACTGCTCGGCGCAGAAGAACGACACGGCGTTCGCGATGTCCTCAGGCTGGCCCACGCGACCCACGGGCACGTCCTTGGCGGCCACGCTCAGGTAGTCGGACAGGGACACCCCGATGCGCTCGGCGGTCTCGCGGATCATGTCGGTCTCGATCACGCCGGGCGCGACGGCGTTCGCGGTGACGCCGAACTTGCCGAGCTCGATCGCCAGGGTCTTGGTGAAGCCCTGCATGCCCGCCTTGGCGGCCGAGTAGTTGGCCTGGCCGCGGTTGCCGAGCGCCGACGTCGAGGACAGGTTCACGATGCGGCCGTACTTGGCCTCCACCATGTGCGCCTGCACGGCCCGGGTCATCAGGAACGCGCCACGCAGGTGCACGCCGAGCACGGCGTCCCAGTCGGTCACGGACATCTTGAAGAGCAGGTTGTCGCGCAGGATGCCGGCGTTGTTCACCAGCACCGTGGGCGCGCCCAGCTCGGCGGTCACGCGCGCGACGGCGGCGGCGACCGACTCCTCGTCGGCGACGTCGGCGCCCACGGCGAGCGCGCGGCCGCCGTCGGCCACGATCGCGTCCGCGGTGTCCTTGGCCTGGTCCTCCAGGAGGTCCAGGACGGCGACGGCGAAGCCGTCCTGCGCGAGCCGGCGGGCCGTGGCGGCACCGATGCCGCGGGCCGCTCCGGTGACGATGGCGGTACGAGTCATCAGGGGTTTCCTCTCGTTGCGTGAACTTCAGAACATCACGAGCTGCCGCAGCGCCGCTCCCGAGGCGAGCCGGTCGAGCGCGGCGGGCAGGTCGTCCAGGGTGATGCGGTCGGACACCAGGCGCTCCAGGGGCAGGCGCCCGGCCCGCCACAGCTCCACGTAGCGCGGGATGTCGCGGCTCGGCACGGCCGACCCGAGGTAGGAGCCGACGACGGTGCGCGCCTCGGCGGTCAGGCTCAGGGGCGAGACGCTCGCCCGCGCGTCGGGGTGCGGCAGCCCCACCGTGACGGTGGTGCCGCCGGGTGCGGTCAGGGCGTAGGCGGTCTCGAACGCGCGGGCCGAGCCCGCCGCCTCGATCACGACAGGCGCGCGCAGCCCCTGGTCGGCGGCCTCCTGCGGCCCGAGCGCGAGGGTCGCGCCGAGCTCGCGGGCCAGGTCGAGCTTGGCGGGCACGGCGTCGACACCGACCACCTCGTGCCCCAGCGCGACCGCCACGAGAAGCGCCGCCATGCCGACGCCGCCGAGCCCGACGACGGCCACGCGGTCGCCCGGAGCGGGCCGGCCGGCGTTGACGACGGCGCCGCCGCCGGTCAGGACCGCGCAGCCGAGCAAGGCGGCGACGTCGGGCGGGACGTCGTCGTCGACGGGCACCACGGACGTCTCGGAGACCACGGCGTGGGTCGCGAACGCGCTCACCCCGAGGTGGTGGTGCACCTCCTGGACGCCGTCGGCCCCGGAAACGGCCCGGGACAACCGCCGCCCATCACCCACGAGCGTCCCGGCCGCGTTGGCCGCCGACCCTACGGCGCACGGCAGCCGCCCGTCGGTGGCGCACTCGGCGCACTCCCCGCACCGCGGCAGGAACGTCATGACGACCCGCTGCCCGACGCCGAGGCGCGCGCCCGGGCCGGTCGCCTCGACGACGCCGGCGGCCTCGTGCCCCAGCAGCATCGGCACGGGCCGGGCGCGGTTGCCGTCCACGACCGACAGGTCGGAGTGACACAGCCCCGCGGCCTCGATCCGCACCAGCACCTCACCGTCGCCCGGCGGGTCCAGCTCCAGCGGCCCGACCGTGACCGGCCGGGACTCCGTGTAGGGCGCGGGCGCGCCGCAGCGCTCCAGCACCGCACCGGTGATCAGCACACGTGCTCCCTTCAGAGCTTCTCCAGCACCATCGCCATGCCCTGGCCGCCGCCCACGCACATCGTCTCCAGACCGTACTGGCCCCCGGTGTCGGCGAGCGCGTTGATCAGGGTGGAGGTGATGCGCGCCCCGGTCATCCCGAACGGGTGCCCGACGGCGATGGCACCGCCGTTGATGTTCAGCCGCTCCGGCTCGACGCCGAGCTCGCGCGCCGAGGGGATCACCTGCGCTGCGAAGGCCTCGTTGATCTCCACGAGGTCCATGTCGTCGACCGTGAGCCCGGCGCGGCGCAGCGCCTGCCGGCTGGCCTCGACGGGGCCGAGCCCCATGATCTCCGGGGACAGCCCGCTCACGCCGGTGGACACGATGCGGGCCAGCGGCGTCAGACCGAGCTCTTCGACCACGCGGCCGGAGACGACGACGAGCGCGGCGGCGCCGTCGTTCAGGGGGCAGGCGTTGCCCGCGGTGACGCTGCCGTCGGGGCGGAACACGGGCTCCAGCGTGGCGAGCTTCTCCACGGTGGTGCCGGGCCGCGGACCGTCGTCGGCGGAGACGACCGTGCCGTCCGGGAGGGTGACGGGCGTGATGTCCCGGGCCCAGAAGCCGGACGCGATGGCGGCCTGCGCGCGCTGCTGGCTGCGGGCGGCGAACTCGTCCTGCTCGGCGCGCGTGACGCCGCGCAGGGCGGCGACGTTCTCCGCCGTCTGGCCCATGGAGATGTACGCGTCGGGCAGCACGGCCTCCAGCCGCGGGTCCGTCCACAGCCCGGTGCCGGCCCCGGCGCGCTTCTCGGTGCGGGCCAGGGCGTCGGCGAAGACGGGGTTGTGCAGGTCGACGCCGGGGATGTCGTCGCTCGACCCGGTCGCGAACGAGCTGACCGACTCCACGCCCGCGGAGACGAAGACGTCGCCCTCGCCCGCCTTGATCGCGTGGAACGCCATGCGCGTGGTCTGCAGGCTGGAGCTGCAGTACCGCGTCACGGTCGCGCCGGGCACCATGTCCCAGCCGCACAGCACCGCGACGATCCGCGCCAGGTTCATGCCCTGCTTGCCGCCCGGCAGGCCACAGCCCAGCAGCAGGTCGTCGATGCGCGCCGGGTCCAGGCCCGGCACCTGCCCGACGGCGGCGCGCACCATCTCGGCGGCCAGGTCGTCGGGGCGGACGTCCTTGAGCGACCCCTTGTGCGCGCGCCCGATGGGCGACCGCGCGGTGGCGACGATGTAGGCCTCGGTCATTGCTCCTCCTTGAGCTGGTCAGACGAACGCGGCGTGGCCGGTGATGGCGCGGCCCACGATGAGCTGGTTCATGTCCTTGGTCCCCTCGAACGTGTAGACCGCCTCGGCGTCGGCGAAGAACCGGGCGACGCCGTGATCCAGTGTGATCCCGTTGCCGCCGCACGCCTCCCGGCACAGCGCGACGGTCTCGCGCATCCGGGTGGTGACGAACGCCTTGGCCATCGCGGCGTGCGCGTCCTTCTGGGTGCCGAGGTCCTGGAGCTGGGCCACGCGCACGCACATGGCGAAGCTCGCCGTCACGTTCCCGTACGCCGTCGCGAGCTTGTCCTGGATGAGCTGGTAGCTCGCGATCGGGTTGCCGAACTGCTCGCGCTGCTTCGTGTAGGCGACGGCGGCCTCGTAGGCGCCGATCATGGTGCCCAGCGCCTGCCAGGACACGCCGTCGCGCGTGATGCGCAGCACCTTGGCGACGTCGCGGAAGCTGTTGATGCCCTGCAGCCGGTCGGCCTCGTCGACGCGCACGCCGTCGAGCACGATGTCGGCGTTCTGCACGATGCGCAGGGACTGCTTGCGCTCGATCTTGGTGGCGGTGAAGCCCGGCGTGCCCTTGCGTACCAGGAAGCCCTTTACCTGGTCGTCGGCGGTGTCCTTGGCCCAGATGACCACGACGTCGGCGAAGGTCGCGTTGCCGATCCAGCGCTTGGCGCCGTCCAGCACCCAGGTGTCGCCGGTGCGGGTGGCGGTGGTGCGCAGACCCTTGGCGGTGTCGGAGCCGGCCAGGGGCTCGGTGAGCCCGAACGCGCCGATCACGTCGCCGGCGGCCATGGGCGGCAGCCACGTCTCGCGCTGCTCGGCGCTGCCCCCGATGCCGATCGAGGTCATGGCCAGGCCGCCGGACACCCCGATGAAGGTGCAGAACGAGGAGTCGACGCGCGCCGTCTCCATGCCGACCCAGCCGCGGAACACGGCCGAGGTCTCCTCCCCCTGGGTCTCGGCCCAGCCGGAGCCGATGGTGCCGAGCTGCGCGTACGGCTTGAACAGGTGCACGGGGCACTCGGCGCGTTCCCAGTAGTCGTCCGCGATGGGGCGCACCTCGCGCTCCATGAACTCGCGGACGGCCAGGGCCTTCTTCAGCTCGGCCGGGGTGAGCAGGTCCTGGAAGGCGTAGAAGTCCGCCTCCAGCAGGTCCGTGGCGGGTGGCTCAGGTGAGAGCGTCATCGGTCCTCCGATCGTCGTCGATCTTCATGTCCAGTATGCATCATTCTCGAATATGTTGCACAGACCCCCGGGGGTCCGGTTACGCTCCCTCGATGGGCTATCGCCACCCCTTCCCGCTGCGCTGGAACGACAACGACCAGTACGGCCACATGAACAACACCGTCTACTACGAGGCCATGGACACCGCGGTGAACACCTGGCTCATCCGGCACGGCGGCCTGGACCCCGCGGGCGACGTGATCGGGCTGGCCCGGGCCTCCTCGTGCGAGTTCCTCGCGCCGGCGTCGTTCCCGGAGGAGCTGGAGGTCGACGTCGCCGTCGGCCGCCTGGGCCGCACCTCGATCACGTGGGACCTGGCGATCCTGCGCGCGGGCGCCCCCGACCGGTCCGAGGCGTACGCGACGGGCGCCTTCACCCACGTCTTCGTGGACCAGGTCGGGCGGCGCCCGGTCCCGGTGCCGGAGGCGATCCGCGCGGCGGTCGAGCGGCACCTCCCGCTGCCGCCCACGGCGTAGGCGTAGCGACGCCGCGCTAGCGCCGCGGCCGTCCCGCAGCCACGCCGTCCGGGGGTGCGCTTCTGCCCCGTCATTACGCCCGAAAACACGCTGACTCCGGGCGCAATCGCTGGGTAGAAGCGCACCTCTGGGGGCCGCCGGTGGTGCGCTTCTACCCAGCCATTGGGCCCGAAAACGTGCTGAGTCCGGGCGTAATGACGGGGCAGAAGCGCACCATCGGCGCATTGCGTCAGGGCTCCGGCGTCGGCTCTTGCGTCGGAGCCGGCTCCCGCGCCGCCCGCGCCGCGACGTCGCCGCGCTGCCCGCTGCCTGTAGTGCGCTTCTACCCAGCGATTGGGCCCGGAAACGTGCTGATTCGGGGCCCAATGACTGGGTAGAAGCGCACCATCGGCGCATCGGGTCACGGCTCCCGCGTCGGGGTCGACGTCGGGGTCGGGGTCGGGGTCGGGATCGGCGTCGGCTCTTGTGTCGACGCCGGGGCCGACGTCGGCTCGTGCGGCGGCGTCGGCTCCCGGGTCGGCAGCGGCTCTTGTGTCGAGGTTGCCGCCGCGGCCGACGCCGGGGCCGTGTGGAGGGCCGTGAGCTCGCGCTTGAGGACCTTGCCGCTCGGGCCCAGCGGCAGGTCGGCCGAGACGTGCACGACGCGCGGGTACTTGTACGCCGCGACGTGCTCCCGCATGTACGCGACCACGGCGTCCGGGTCGATGTCGGCCCCGTAGGACGGCACGATCGCGGCGTGGACCTCCTGGCCGCGGGCGGCGTCAGGCACCCCGAACACAGCGGCCAGCGCGACGCCCGGGTAGCGGGCCAGCACCGCCTCGACCTCCGTGGGATACACGTTGTAGCCGTTGCGGATGATCATGTCCTTCTTGCGGTCCACGATCGTGACGATGCCGTCCGCGTCCACGGTCCCGAGGTCGCCGGTACGGAACCATCCGTCGACGACGGCGGCGGCCGACGCGTCGGGCCGCCCCAGGTACCCCTTCATCAGGTTGTGCCCGCGCACCACGATCTCGCCCAGCTCGCTCACCCCGCCCGACGCCGAGCCCGACTCCGAGCCCGACCCCGGCACCCCCAGCAGCTCGACCCGGTCCTCCACCTCGGCGACGGCCACCGCGACGTCGACACCCCAGATGGGCCGCCCCACGGTCCCCGGCCGGATCGGCTCCGACGTCACGTTGAAGGTGCACGACGGCGACGTCTCGGTCAGCCCGTACCCCTCGTGCACCTGCGCGCCGAACGCCTCCTCGAACGCCTCCAGCAGCGCCACCGGCAGGGCCGCGCCGCCCGAGACGGCGAACCGCAGCGGGGGCCGCGCCGTCGTCCGCCGGGCCGCCTCGACCATGCCCGCGAAGTTGGTCGGCACCGCCGTGAACACGGTCGCGCCGTGCGCCACCAGCAGCTCCAGGGCCTCGTCGGGATCGAACCTCGGCAGCAGCACGATCGACGCCCCGCGCCGGAACGCCATGTTCAGCACCGCCATCTGCCCGAACGAGTGGAAGAACGGCAGGCCGCCGTACACGACGTCGTCGGGCCGGAGGTCGAAGGAGTCGATCAGGGAGCAGTGCACCTGCTCGACCATCGCCAGGTGCGACCCGACGGCGCCCTTCGGGGTGCCCGTGGTGCCGCTCGTGTAGAGAATCGTGGCCGCCGCCAGCGGGTTCACGCCGGCGTGCCGGGCGATCGGCGTGGCGGCGTCGGCCTCGTCCTCCAGCCGCGCCACGGGGGTGCCCCGCTCGGCGAGCTGCCGGGCCGTGGCCGCCGGCACCAGCACGGACACCAGCGGCACCCCGGCGCGGGCGGCGGCCGGCGCGGCGTCGGCCAGCAGGGGGGCGGCGACCACGACGACGTCGGCCGCGGCGTCGCGCAGCACGAACTCGATCTCGTCCGTGCGGAACAGCAGGTGCACCGGGACCACGACGGCGCCCAGCGCGAGCGTCGCGTAGTAGACGCGCGGGAAGTCGGGCACGTTCGGCACGATCATCGCCACGCGCGAGCCCGGCCCGATCCCCCGGGCCGCGAGCGCCCCCGCGTAGGCCCGGGTGCGGTCCCAGAGGTCGCCGTAGGTGGTGGCCTGGCCCATGAAGTGCAGCGCGGTGCGGTCAGGGAAGCGGCGGGCCGTCTCGGCGAGCATGCTCGCGATGGACAGCGTGCCGTAGCCGGGCCCGTCGACGGCGGGGTCGGGCGGGGTAGCGGTCGGGCCGGCGGGGGCGGACGGCGCGGCGTCGGGTGCGTGGGTCATGTCGGGTCTCCTTCGACGGTCGACAGTTCGGGGGCGACGCGCGCCAGGTAGGGCGCGCGCCGGCGGAGCTCGGCGCGGCCGAGGGAAGCCAGGTGCACCTCGTCGGGCCCGTCGGCCAGGCGCAGCGTGCGCACGCCGGCGAGCAGCTCGGCCAGGGGGTGGTCGCCGGAGACCCCGGCGGCGCCGAACACCTGGACGGCGCGGTCCAGGATCTGCCCGACGGCGCGGGGTACCGCGATCTTGATGGCCTGGATCTCGGTCATGGCGGCTTTGTTGCCGACGGTGTCCATGAGCCAGGCGGTCTTGAGCACGAGCAGGCGCAGCGACTCGATCTCGATGCGCGACGTGGCGACCCACTCGCGCACGACGCCCTGGTCGGCCAGCGGGGCGCCGAACGCGACCCGGTCGGCCGCGCGCTCGCGCACCAGGTCCAGGGCGCGCTCCGCGGTGCCGAGCGCGCGCATGCAGTGGTGGATGCGGCCGGGCCCGAGCCGCGCCTGGGCCATGGCGAACCCCTCGCCTTCGCCGCCGAGCAGCGCGGAGGCGGGCACGCGGACGTCGTCGAACACGATCTCGGCGTGGCCGCCGTGGTCGCGGTCGTCGTAGCCCAGCACGGTCAGCCCGCGCACGACGGTGACGCCGGGAGTGTCGCGCGGCACGAGCACCATGGACTGCTGCCGGTGCCGGGCCGCCCCCGGGTCGGTCTTGCCCATCACGACCAGCAGCCCGCAGTCCGGGTTCATCGCGCCCGTGGCGAACCACTTGCGGCCCGTGACCACGTACTCGTCGCCGTCGCGCACGATGCGGGTCGCGATGTTCGTGGCGTCCGACGACGCGACGGCGGGCTCGGTCATGCAGAACGCCGACCGCTGTTCGCCCTCCAGCAGCGGGTCGAGCCAGCGCTCGCGCTGCTGCGGCGTGGCGAAGTGGGCCAGCAGCTCCATGTTGCCGGTGTCGGGCGCGGCGCAGTTCATCGCGACCGGCGCCAGCTTTGGGCTGTACCCGGTCAGCTCGGCCACGGGCGCGTACTGCAGGTTGGTCAGGCCGCCGCCGCGTTCCGCGGCAAGTCCGCCCGGTCCGTCCGGGCCGCCCGGCGGCAGGAACAGGTTCCACAGCCCCCGCCCCCGCGCGGCGGCCTGGAGGTCGCGCACGACGGGCCGGAAGGACCAGTCCCCGGGCGTGGCCGCCACCTGCGCGGCGAGCACGGGCTCGGCGGGCAGCACCTCGTCCGCCAGGAAGTCCCGGACCCGGTCGGTGATGTCCCGCGTGGTCGTATCGGGTGCGAAGTCCATCAGGCTCCTCCTGTCGTGGTGCCCGACGCCGGAGTGGCGCCGCCCGGCGCAGCGCCGCCGAGCCGCGCCAGCCCCTCGCGGGCCAGCGGCTCGACGAGCGCGCCGATCGTGTCGAACCCGGCGCCGACGGTCTGGCCGCCGGTGTACCGGTAGTGGATGCCCTCGAGGATGACGGCGAGCTTGTAGCAGGCGAACGCCCGGTACCAGGCGAGGTCCGGCACGGCGATGCCGGCGCGGGCGGCGTAGGCGTCGGCCACCTCGGCGAAGTCCGGGTAGCCCGCGCCGGGCACGATCGCCCCTGCGACGCCGACGACGCCGGCTTCCCGCGTCAGGTCGTGGATGTCCCAGTACATGCCGAGCATGCCGAGGTCCACGAGCGGGTCGCCGAGCGTGGCCATCTCCCAGTCCAGCACCGCCGCGACGTGCGGTGCCTCCGGCAGCCCGGCGACCAGCACGTTGTCGAGCCGGTAGTCGCCGTGCACGATGCCGGTGCGGGCGCCGTCGTCGGGCACCGCGTCCCCGAGCCGCTCCTGGAGGGTGTCCAGGAGCGGCTGGGGCCGCGACCGGGAGGCGTCGTACTGCCGCCGCCAGGTCTTCAGCTGCCGCGCGAGGTACCCGGCGGGCCGGCCGAAGTCGGCCAGCCCGACGGCGGCGGGGTCGGTGGCGTGCAGGTTGGCGAGCACCTCGGCCAGCTCCACCGACAGGGCGCGCAGGCCCGCGGGGGTCCAGGCCGCGTTGTGCTCGGGCCGGGACAGGACGGCGCCGTCGACGTGCTCCATGACGAAGAACACCGTGCCCGTGACCTCCCCGGCCTCGGTGTCGTCCACGACCGCCACCGTGCCCGGCACCGGGACGGTCCCCGCGAGCGCCGTGATGACGCGGTGCTCGCGCCGCATGTCGTGCGCGGTGGTGAGCACGTGTCCCAGCGGCGGACGCCGCAGCACCAGCGGGCGGGCGGCGCCGTCCACCCGGTAGGTGAGGTTGCTGCGCCCGCCGGGGATGAGGGTCGCCGTCAGCCCCGGGGCCGACGCCGGGTCCGGTCCCGGAGCCGTGAGCTCCGGGTGCTCCCGTTCCAGCCAGGCGGCCAGGCCGGCGACGTCGAGGCCGGGTGGTTCGTGCGTCATGGTTCCCCTCCTGCGGGTGGTTCTGGTGCGGTGGTCCTGGTGGGACCCGGTCAGTCCGTGACCGGGATGCCCTCGTTCTCGAGCGGCACCTGCGCGGGCTCGACGGCGACGGCACCGGCCTCGGACACCGTGTAGGCGTCGTCGGTGAAGTCCTGCACGCCGTCCGTGACCACGGCGACCCGGACGGTGCGGTGCGCGAAATGATCCTCCGCCGAGTAGGTCAGCGGCGCGACGCCGTTGCCCACCAGGTCGCCGGACTCGACCGCCGCCAGGATCGACTCCCGGGTGGGGTCGGGCCCGGCGGCGGCCAGCGCCTCGGCGAACTGGTAGCCCACGCTCATGCCGTAGGTGGTGTTGCCGGTGTAGGGCGCGCCGTCGTTGTACTCGTCGTTGATGGTCGAGAACAGCTCGTACCACTCGGACGACGGGCTGTTGGGCAGGTAGTTCACGGAGACGAGGCCCTCCAGCACGGGCGCGACGTCGGCGCCGAGGTACTCGACGAGGGTCGGGTGGTCGGCGCCCGAGGAGGACACGTGCCACCGCGGGAACCAGTCCATCTGCGCGGCGGTGCCCACGGCCAGGGCGGTGAACCCGTTGATGGTGCCGAGCACGTTGTGCGTGCAGCCGGCCTCCTTCATGGCGCCGATCTGCGCGGTCACGTCCTGGTCGGCGGTGGAGTAGGTCTGGCTGCTCGCCACCTTCCCTGCGCCGACGGCGAGCTCGACGCCCGCGAGGATGCCCTCGCCGAAGTCGTCGTCCTGGCCCAGCACGCAGACGACGGCGTCCGGCTCGGTGTCCAGCGCGTACTGCGCCAGGGCCGCGCCCTCGGTCACGTAGTCGGCGTTGAAGCCGAACGTGCCCGGGTACTCGTCGGGCTGGTCCCACGTCAGGGAGCCGGAGGCCACGAACAGGTCGGGCACGCCGTTCTGGTCCAGGTAGTCGAGCACGCTGGAGTGCGTGGGCGTGCCCAGACCGTTGACGACGGCGAAGACCTCGTCCTCCTGGACCAGCTCGCGCACCACCGTCTGGGTGGTGGCGGGGTTGTAGCCGTCGTCCTTGACGACGTACTCGATCGAGCGGCCGTGGATGCCGCCGTTCGCGTTGACGTACTCGAAGTACGCGGCGGTGGCCGCCGAGATGGACGCGAAGCCGGCCGCGGCCGGGCCCGTCAGCGGCTGGTGCGTGCCGATGACCACCGTGTCGTCGGTGACGCCGGGCACCTCCGCGGCGGCGGGGGTCGAGCAGGCCGACAGCGCCGTCGCGGCGGTCAGCCCGAGGACGGCGGCCGTGCCCACGGAGCGGGGGCGGGACAGGAGTGCAGTGCGCATTTCCGTTCACCTCACTGTGTTGGGAAGGAGCTACGTGCTGGGAAGGAGCTACGTGCTGGGAACTTGCTCTGGAGCGTGCTTGCGGCCGGGGAAGAGGTCGGCGAGCCCGCCCGGCCGGAGCACGGTCACGACGATCACGACGACGCCGAACAGGGCGATCTCGAGGTTGCCCGCCAGCCGGTGGCCGAGGTCGGCGGGCAGCGCCGTCGTGGCCTGGTCGACGACCCACGGCAGCAGCGTCACGAGCACCGCGCCGAGCGCGGCGCCGCCGAGCGAGCCGAGCCCGCCGACCACGGCGGCGACCACGAGCAGGAGGGAGAACCCGAGGCCGTACGCGCCGGGGCTGACCTGCTGCGTGACGATCGCGAGGACGACGCCGCCCAGGCCCGCGGCCAGGGAGCTGAGCACGAACGCCCCGGCCTTGACCCGCCCGGGGTCGACGCCGGCCAGGCGCGCGGCGGTCTCGTCGTCGTGCACCGCGCGCATGCGCAGGCCCGCGCGCCCGGCGCGCAGGGCGACCAGCGGCGTGACGGCGCAGGCCGCGACGATGATCGCGAGCCACGCGTGCCACTGCTCGGTGGCGATGAGCGCGGCGAGCGCGTCGGGCACGGGGACGAACGGGGCGCGTACGCCCTGCTCGCCCGCGAGCCCGGGCACGGTGCTCGCGACCGAGGGCAGCGCGATGACCAGGGCGAGCGTCAGGCCCGCGAGGTAGGGGCCACGCAGCCGGGCCGCGGCCAGCCCGAGGAGCAGGCCGAGCAGCCCGGCGGTGGCGAGCGCGCCGGCCACCCCGGCGAGCAGGGGCAGGAGCCAGCCGCCGGCGCCGTCGGCCACCGGGGTGCCCTCGATCGCGGACTCGACCCGGGTCGCGGTCAGGGCGTACCCGTACCCGCCCGCGGCCATGAGCACGGCGTGCCCCAGGGAGAGCTGGCCCGTGAGCCCGACCAGCAGGGTGAGCCCCGCGACGGCGACGAAGACCCCGGTCGCGGTCGCGAGCTGGTAGTTGCGGTACGGGTCGAGCAGGAAGGTGGCGCCCAGGGCCAGCAGCGTGAGCAGGCCGGCGCGCAGCAGGAGTCTCGCTCCGTGAGTCCTCATGCGGTCCGGGCCTCCCTGGCGGCGAAGAGGCCGTGGGGCCGCACGAGCAGCACGACCGTGAGCAGCGCGAGCACCGCCAGGGGTGCGGCGGCGGCCGAGGCGTACCCGGTCACGAGGCTCGCCAGCACGCCGACCGTCAGCCCGGCGGCCAGCGCCCCGGCGGGCGAGTCGAGCCCGCCGATGACGGCGGCGGCGAACGCGTTCACGAACAGCACGTCGGCGGCGTGGGGGTCCAGGCCGAGCCCGGTGGGCACGAGCAGCAGGGCCGCGAGCGCCGCGGTGGCGACCGACAGGGTCCAGCCGAGGGTGACCATGCGCGGCACGCGGACGCCCAGGAGCCGCGACGTCTCGGGGGCGAAGGCGGCGGCGCGCAGCCGCAGGCCCAGCGAGGTCCGGTTGAACAGGAGGGCGAGGCCGCCCATGACGACGGCGGCGACCACGAGCACGAACAGGTCGTAGGGGCTGAGCAGGTTCACGCCGCCGACCGCGAGGGGCCGCTGCGAGAACGGGGCGTGCACGGGCCGGTGGTCGGGTCCGAACGCGATGGCGAGCCCGGCCTGGATCACCATGACCAGGCCGATCGCCACGATGATCCCGGCCAGCGGGTTGTCCCGGGGCACCCGGCGGATCAGCCACCGTTCGACGACGGCGCCGAGCAGCGCCCCGGCGGCGAGCGCGGCGGCCAGCCCCAGCCAGTACGAGCCGGTGGCGGACGTGACCGCGAACGCCACGTACACGGGCGCGACCGCCATCGCGGCCTGCGCGAAGTTCACGGTCCGGGTGGCGCGGTAGACGATGACGAGCGACAGCGCGAACAGGGCGAGGACGGCGCCGCGCGCCAGCCCCGTCGACAGCAGGAACACGAGTCTTTCCATCGGCTGGTCTCCTCTCTCCGGTCTCAGCGGCTCTGGTCTCAGAAGCCCAGGTAGGCGTGGCGGAGGGCGGGGTCGGCGGCGAGCGCGGCGGCGGGCCGGTCGGCGACGACCTCCCCCAGGGACAGGACGACGCCGCGGTCGGCGACCGACAGCGCGCCGGTGACGTTCTGCTCGGCCAGGAGCACGGTGAGGCCGGTGGCCTCGGCCTGGTCGCGCAGCACGCCGAGGAGCTGGGCGACGACCAGGGGCGCCAGCCCGAGGGAGGGTTCGTCGAGCAGCAGCACGGAGGGCCGGGCCACGAGCGCCCGGGCGAGGGCGAGCATCTGCCGCTCGCCGCCGGACAGGGTGTGGCCCGCGGCGTCACGGCGCCGGGCCAGGGGCTCGAACAGCTCGTACATCTGCCCGACGGCGGCGTCCCGCCCGGGGCGGCCGCCCCGTCCCGCGTACCTCCACAGCGCGCCGAGCCGCAGGTTCTCGGCGACGGTCAGCTCCGCCACGACGCCGCGCCCCTCGGGCACGAGCGCGAGCCCGCGGCGGACGCGGTCCTCGGTGGGCAGGCCGGTCAGGTCGGCGCCGTCGAGCAGCACGCGCCCGCTCCGGACGGGGGTCAGGCCGGTCAGGGCACGCAGCAGCGTGGTCTTGCCGGCCCCGTTGGCGCCGAGCAGGGCGACGACGCCGCCGTCGGGCACCTCCAGGTCCAGGCCGTCGAGCACGGGGGCGCCGTCGCCGTAGCCGACGGTGAGCCGCTCGACCGTGAGGGTGCTCATGCGGTCTCCCCGGAGGTGCCCTTGGTCTCGACAGGCTCGACCCGCGGGCTACCGGTCTCGACAGGCTCGACCCGCGGGCTGTCGCTGGTCGAGCTTGTCGAGACCCCCGCGCTACCGGTCTCGACAGGCTCGACCAACGGTGGCGCCGGCACCCCGAGGTAGGCCTCCTCGACGGCCGGGTCGCGGCGCACCTGCTCCGGGGTGCCGCTCGCGATGACGTGCCCGAAGTCGAGCACCACCACGCGGTCGGCCACGTCCGTCACGAAGTCGACGTGATGCTCGACCAGCAGCACGGAGCAGCCGTCGCCGGCCACGTCGCGCACGGTCCCGGCGAGCCGGTCGATGTCGGCGGCGCCGAGCCCGCCGGCGGGCTCGTCCAGGAGCAGCAGCCGGGGCCGCGTCACCAGGGCGCGGGCGAGCGCCACGCGCTTGCGGTCCGGGTAGGGCAGCGTCCCGGCGGGGACCGCCGCGAGGTCGGCGAGCCCGAGCCCGTCCAGCGTCTCGCGGGCCGCGCCGACGTCGTCCGGGTCGCGACGGCCTGCGACCCTCCGGGCGCGTCCGCCCGTGCTGGTCAGCGGCACGAGCACGTTCTCCAGCACGGTGAGGCGGTCGAACAGCCCCAGGCCCTGCAGCGTCCGGGACACCCCGGCCCCCAGCAGTCCGGTCGGGGCCGACGGCGCGGGCGCCCCGTCCACCCGGACCCGGCCCCGCCGGGCGCGCACCAGGCCGCACACGGCGTTGAAGACCGTGGTCTTGCCGGCGCCGTTGGGGCCGATCAGCGCGACGGTCTCGCCGTCGGCCACGGTGAAGGACACGTCGTCCAGGGCGGTGAGGCCGCCAAACGTCACGGTCAGCCCCGAGACCTCCAGCCGGGGCGGGCTGTCTGCTGCCTTGCTCGTCGTCGTCATCGGCACCTCGTCGTGTCGTCGTCGGATCGGAGGGAAGAGCGAGAAACCGACCGGCCGGTTTGTCACGGGGATACCGCACCCGCGGCCAGCCGGCGGCCGTCCTACCGGTGCGGTATCCCGCTGGTCATGCCGCCGTCGACCACGATCTCCTGGCCGGTGATCCACGCCGACGCCTCGCTCGCGAGGAACAGGATGGTCCCGGCCAGGTCGTCGGGGACGCCCGGGCGGCCGAGCGGGATGACGAGCGCGTCGGGGTCGATCCGGGCGCTCATCTCGGTCAGGACCAGGCCGGGGTGCACGGAGTTGACCCGGATGCCGTCCTTGCCGAGCTCGACGGCGAGCGACTTGGTCAGGCCCCGCACGGCGAACTTGGAGGCGGTGTAGCCGTGCAGGCTCCAGCTCCCGCGCAGCCCCTCGACCGAGGAGATGTTGATGATCGAGCCGCGCCCGGCGGCCTTCATCGTGGGCACCACGGCGCGGCAGCCCAGGAACACGCCCGTGGCGTTGACCGCCATCACGGCGTTCCACTTGGCGAGCGTGAAGTGCTCGATGGGGGCGGCGTTCGCGATGCCCGCGTTGTTGACCAGCACGTCCACGCCGCCGAGCTCGTCGACCACCTGGCCCACGACCCGTTCCCACGCGTCCTCGTCGGTCACGTCGAGGTGCGCGAACCGGGCCCGCTCCCCCAGGTCGGCGGCCAGCGCGCGGCCCTCGTCGTCCAGGACGTCGGTGATCACCACGTGCGCCCCGGCGTCGTGCAGGATGCGCACGTACGCCGCGCCGATCCCACGCGCCGCGCCCGTCACGACGGCGACCCGGCCGGTCAGGTCGTGCAGCCCGGCGGCGGTCGGGCCCGCGCCCGGGGCGGTCATGCCGCCACCTCGTCGCCGACCACGGCGTCGTCGGCCACCCGGACCACGAGCCGCCCCGTCGTCGCGCCGCCCGCGAGCCGCGCCACCGCCGCGGGCGCCTCGCCGAACCCGACCACGCCGCCGAGTGCGGGCCGCAGCACGCCGTCGGCCGCGAGCCGGGTCAGCTCGGCGTGCGCGGCGTCCACCAGGTCGGGGCGCCGCTGCTGGTAGAGCGCCCAGTGCAGGCCGAGCACGCCGTAGTTCTTCACCAGCGCGAGGTCGGCCCG
Organism: Promicromonospora sukumoe; assembly: GCF_014137995.1. Classification (NCBI taxonomy): domain Bacteria; kingdom Bacillati; phylum Actinomycetota; class Actinomycetes; order Micrococcales; family Promicromonosporaceae; genus Promicromonospora; species Promicromonospora sukumoe. The sequence continues at coordinate 1,541,774 of NZ_JACGWV010000001.1, read as the reverse complement.
GACCTTCGGCATCCGCCCGCTCGCGAAGCCGACCACGACGATCCGCCCCTCGAACGCCAGGCAGCGCGTGGAGCCCTCGAAGGAGTCGCCGCCCACCGGGTCGAACACGACGTCCACGCCCGGTCGGCGCAGCGCGCCGACCCAGTCGTCGTCGCGCAGGAACACCTCGTCGGCGCCCGCGGCGCGGGCCGCCGCCACCTTCTCCGGGCTGCCCACCACCCCGACCACGCGCGCGCCGGCCGCCCTGCCGAGCTGGCACGCCGCCGTGCCCACCCCGCCCGCGGCGGCGTGCACCAGCAGCGTCTCGCCGGCCCGCAGCCCGGCCCGCCGGTGCAGCCCGAACCACGCCGTCTGGTACGCGATCGTCAGCGCCGCGGCCTGCGCGTCGTCCAGGGCCGACGGCGCCGCGTGCACCGCCTGGGCCGGGACCGTCGCGTACTGCGCCAGCACCCCGATCTTCGAGCCGACGACGCGGTCGCCCACGCGCACCCGCTCCCCCTCGGTCACGCCGGGCCCCAGCGCCACGACGTCGCCGCACAGCTCGATGCCCGGCACGAACGGCAGGTCGGGCCGCTCCTGGTACTCGCCGCGGGCGAGCAGCACGTCGGGAAAGTTCACGGCCACGGCCCGGACCCGCACCAGCACCTCGCCCGGTCCGGGCTCGGGCACCGGCACGTCGTGCAGCTCCAGCACCTGCTCGGGCTCCCCGTGGGAAACCACGCGCCACGCCTTCATCGCCGTGGGTGGGTTCACGTGTCAGTCCTTCCTGCTGCTGTGTCCGGTGCTTCTGATGCCGCGCAGGAACAGCTCGGTGAGCTGCTCCGCGAGCTGCGCGGTGGTCTCGGGCCCCGCGGGCGAGTACCACTGGGGCAGGTAGTGCACGTCGGAGAAGAAGTGCGCGATGAGCACCGCGGTGGGCACGTCGTCGCGGAACACCCCCTCCTTGATCCCGCGCTCCAGGAGCGCCTGGAAGTCGTCGTGGTACGCCCGACGGCGGCGCTTGACCTCCGCCTGCCGCTCCGGCGCCAGCATGTGCTGGCTGCGGGTGAACACGGTGCCCTCCGCCAGCAGCTCGATCGACGTGGTCACCACGTCCTCGCACACGGCCCGCAGCACCTGCTCGACGTCGTCCCCGCGCTCGTCCCCCGCCGCCACGAGCTGGTCGAGGCGGGCCTTCTGCAGCGAGAGCATCCGCTCGTAGATCGCGAACAGCAGGTCGTCCTTGGACGCGAAGTAGTGGTACATCGCCCCCTTGGTGACCCCGGCGGCGGCGACGATCTGCTGGACGCTCGTGGTCGCGTAGCCCTGCGAGGCGAACAGGTCGAGGGCGGCCCGCAGGACCTGGTCGTGGACGTTCGTGGTGCGCATGGGCACATCCTTCACCGCGAGCGCCGCCGCCGGGCGGCTCACCACGCCGCCCGCACGCTGGCCCCGCCGTCGACCAGGAGGGTCTGCCCGGTGACCCAGGCGGCGTCGTCGGACAGGAGGAAGGCGGCGGGCCCGGCCACGTCGTCCGGCACCCCGAGGCGCCGCAGCGGGTAGGCGCGCGCGGCCTCCTCCTCGCGCCCCTCGTACAGGGCTCGCGCCAGCCTCGTCTTGACGACGGCGGGCGCGAGCGCGTTGACGCGCGTGGCCGGGGCGAGCTCGTCGGAGAGCTGGACGGTCAGGTTGATCAGGGCCGCCTTCGAGACGCCGTAGAACCCGATGTTCGACGCCGACGTCGTGCCCGCCAGGGACGCCATGTTCACGACGGAGCGGAGCGCGGCCGGCCCTGCCACTGACCCTGTGGCGGCCGCCGCCCCTGCGGCCGCGGCCACCGTGTCCCGGGTCCACTCCAGCGCGGCGATCACGTTCACCTCCAGGATCTTGCGGGCCGCGCCCGTGTCGAGCTGCGCGAGCGGACCGTAGGCGGGGTTGATCCCGGCGTTGTTCACCAGGTGGTCCAGGCGCCCGAACCGCTCAGCCGTCCGGGCGAGCACGTCGGCGCGGTGCCCGGCGTCGTCCGCCTTGCCCGCCACGCCCAGGGCGCGGTCCGCGCCCAGGACGGCGACCGCCTCCGCGAGCGTCCCGGGGTCGCGGCCGGTGATCACCACCCGGCCGCTCTCGGCCACGATCCGGCGGGCGACCGCGAGGCCGATCCCCCGGCTCGCGCCGGTGACGAGCGCGACGCGGCCCGCGAACCTGCGCCCGGGGTCGCCCGTCCCGCTCTCGTACCCCTCGGCGACGTCGTCGTCAGCCACGCGTACCTCCGTACCGTCTGGTCGGTTTGCATGGGGACCGTAGCACGCCCCGTCCCCGGCGGATAGGGTGCTGAGAGGAACAGATGTCCTTTATGCATCAATCTGCATTCTGTTGCACCGGACCCCGGCGGACGGTTGGATGACCTGATGACGACCACGACGTCGAGCATCGCGACGGTCGGGCTCGACGCGGCGCCGAGCCGCCTCTCCGCCCGGCTGTCCACGCACCCCGAGGCGCAGCGCGTGCTCGACCTGGCGCGGGACACGTTCATCGAGGGCTACCGCATCGACATGGGCCCGCTCGCCACGCAGCTCGGCGTGGACCGCACCTCGGTGTTCCGCTGGGTCGGCAACCGGGACGCGCTGCTCTCCGAGGTGCTGTGGTCGCTCGCCGTGCCCACGCTCGTGCAGGCCGAGCACGCCGCCGAGCACCTCACGGGCGCCGAACGGCTCGCGACGCTGCTGACCACGTTCGCGCGCGACCTGATCGAGGCCGACTACTTCCGCGCGTTCCTGCGCCGGGAGCCCGCCCGCTCGCTGCGGCTGCTGACCACCGCGGACAGCCCGATCCAGCGCCGGTTCGTCGCCACCGTCGAGTGGCTCGTGGTCCGCGACCTGGGGACCGAGCCCTTCGGCGGCACCATCACGCCCGAGGAGCTGGCGTACCTGCTGGTGCGGGTCTCGGAGTCGCTCACCTACGCCGACCTCATCACCGGCGACGAGCCCAGCCCGACGCGGGCCGCGACGGCGTTCCGCCACCTGCTCCGGGTCACCTGACCCCGGCGGCCGCCGACCCCGGAGCGGCGACGGCGGGGTGGTTGCTGGCACCTGACCCGCCGGACCGGCAGAGTGGGGCCATGGATTTCACTCGTCCCTACCCGCCGGACCCGTACACGCTGCTGCCCGCGCCCATGGTCTTCTCGGTCAAGAGCACCGACCTGACCGACGGCGAGCGCATGCCCGACGCGCACGCCGCGCACGACCGCAACGTCTCGCCCGCCCTGGAGTGGAGCGGCTTCCCGGAGGGCACGCGGTCGTTCGTCGTGACCTGCTACGACCCGGACGCGCCGACGCCGATGGGCTACCAGCACTGGACCGTCGCCGACCTGCCGGCGGACGTCACGTCGCTGGAGACCGGCGCGGGCGCCCCCGACGGCTCGGGCCTGCCCGCCGGCGCGTTCCAGACCCGCAGCGACGGCCACACCCCGGGCTTCGAGGGCGCGGGCCCGCCGCCCGGCGACCACCCGCACCGCTACATCTTCGCCGTGCACGCCCTGGACGTGGCGCCGGGCGAGCTGGGCCTCGGCCCCGACAGCACCAACGCGCAGGTGGCGTTCAACGTGTACTTCCACCTGCTGGGCCGCGCCACGCTGACCGCGACGTACAGCCGATGAGCGACGACACCACCCTGCCGGTCCTGGGCGACCTCGCCTGGGCCCCGGCGCTGAAGCACCCGGAGCTGCTCGCCGAGCCCGTGCTCGCGGCGCTGACCGCCTGGGCCGCGGCGGACCCGCGGGTCGCGGAGCAGGTCGCCGTCACCGAGATCGACCCCGACCACGCCGACACGGCCACGCTCAACGAGCTGCACGACCTACCGCCGGAGGCCTCCGCCAACTGCGTGCTGGTGGCGGGCAAGCGGGCCGAGGAGGAGCGCATCGCGGCGTGCGTCGTGCCGGCGAGCACGTTCGCCGACGTCAACAAGCGGGTGCGCAAGCTGCTCGACGTCCGCAAGGCGTCGTTCCTGCCGACCGAGCGCGCGGTGGCCGACTCCGGCATGGAGTACGGCGGCATCACGCCGGTCGGCCTGCCGGGGCACTACCGGGTACTCGTCGACGCGCGGTTCACGCAGGACGGCACGATGGCGCTCATGGGGTCGGGCGTGCGTCGCTCCAAGCTGCTCATGCCGGGTCCGCTGCTGTGCGCGATGCCGGGCGTCGAGGTGGTCGAGGACCTGGGCGTCAGCCGCGGGTGACCCGGCCGTCCATCGCGGCCTCCATCCGCTCGGCGAGCTCGGCGGCGTCGAACGGGGTGGCGCCGTCGGGCGAGAGCGCGGCGCGGACGTAGCGGCGCAGCTCCTCGCTGACCTCCACGTAGTGCTGGAGCCGGGGGCGCGGGGAGGCGCCGTCGAGCGCCTGGCGCAGGGCGTCGTTGGCCTTGCGCAGCGGGTCGTCGGTGCCCTCGGCGCCCTTCCCGGTCGCGTAGTCGACCAGGGACGCCGCGAGCCCGCCGGTCTCGGCCTCGCGCGCCCAGGGCGCCGCCGGGTCCCGGTACGGCACCTCCCGGCTCGCGGCGAAGCCGCCCCGCTCGAAGATCACCTGGTGGCTGCGCTCGTCGGTGAGGAACTCCACGAGCCGGCGGGCCGCCACCGGGTGCCGGGACGCCGCCGCCACGGCGAGGCTCTGCCCGCCGAGCACGCCGCCGCCGGGCACGGGCATGAACCCGACCCGGAACGGCGCGGCATCCTCGCCCCGCAGCACGCGCAGCGCCCGCGGCCAGTGCCGCAGGAAGACGGCGTGGCCCGCGGCGAACGCGGCGAGCGAGCCCTGCTCGTCGAACGCGAGCGACGCCGTGCCCGCCGCCCCGCCCGAGCCCCCGGAACCGCGCAGCCGCGCGGCCAGGCTCTCGACCGTGGCCCCGATGCGCTCGACGTCGTCGAAGACGGGACGCGCGGCGGCGTCCACCGACACGGCGCCGGTGCCGAGCAGGATCTCCCAGAGGTTGACGGTGAACCCCTCGTAGTCGGCGAGCTGCTGCGCGATCGCCGTGTCCACGACCGGCCGCCCCGGCCCGTGGCCGTCGCCGCCCACCGCGGCCAGGACCTCGTGGGCGAACCGGTCCAGGCCCGCCCAGCCGTCGTCGACGGGGATCGGGTCGGTGGCGGGCACGTCGCCGCCGTAGAACTCGGTGATCAGGTCCAGGTTGCAGTACAGCAGCCCGACGTCGGAGTTGAACGGCAGCGCGTACGTCGCCCCGTCCCACGTGCCGGCGGCCCAGGGCGCGCGCAGGAAGCCGTCGTCGGACGCGCCGTCGAGCGCCCGGAGGTAGCCGCTCTGCGCGAACTGCGGCACCCACGGGATGTCCAGGTTGTAGACGTCGTAGCCGGGGTCGCCGGCCTGGGCGGCGGACAGCAGGGTGCTGTAGGCGCGGTCGGCGTTGCTGGAGACCTCGACGATGCGGGCGGGGTGCGCCTCGTGCACCCGGTTCCAGAGGTCCACGAGCGCGCGGCGCTGGCCGCCGTCGGTCTCGTCGCGGCCGCTGAGGATGGTGAGCTGCTCGCCCGCGCCGAAGGTCTCCAGGTCGGCGGGACCGCCGAACAGTCCCTCCAGACCGAGCGGCAGCCCGGCCCCCGCGACGAGCCCCGCCGCGCCGCCCACGAAGAAGCCCCGCCGCGTGATCCCGTGCGAGCCGTTGCCCGCCGTGCCACCGGTCATGTCACCGTCCTCCGAGCTGTCCGAAGAGGCTGCCCAGGGTGCTCTCCAGCTCGCCGAAGGAGCTGTCCCAGCACTCGCCGTCCCATTCGGCCGCGATGCGCTGCAGGTCGCTCACCTGGCAGGACGCCTCACCCACCGCGACCACGTAGACCCGCACGCCCGCCGCGTCCTCCGCGCGGGCGGACCGGACCAGGTCGTCGGCCGTGAGCTCCGCGCCCGGCCCGGCCCCGGGGTGGTTCTCGCCGTCGGTCAGGACGACGACCGCGGTCAGGTGACGGCGGGAGGCTCCGTCGGGGTCGAGCCCGGCGAGGTAGGACGTGCCGGCGTCGATCGCGTCGTAGAGCGGCGTCGCGCCGTCCGGCCGCACGTCGGCGAGGCCGTCCGGGGCCTCGGTCCGGGCCGCCCCGCTCTCCGTCAGGTCGAGGACGGGCCGCGGGCTCGTCCCGGCGCCCCCGGAGAACGACCAGATCGCCACCTGGTCGGACCCGCCGAGGTGCCCGAGCGCACCGAGGACCCCGCGCTCGGCGACGTCGATCCGCGTCCGGTCGCCGTCCGCGGGCCGGGCCATCGACGCCGACGCGTCGACCAGCGCCAGGACGCGCGCCGGACGCCGGGCCGTGCGGTACTGCTCCTCGGCCGAGCGCACGCGCGTGTACGCCACCCGGCGGCTGTCCGGCTCGACCACGGGCGCGTCCCCCAGGCCGGGCAGCGGGCCGTCCGCGCCCGCCGGCGGCTGCCCGTCCAGGCCCCGCACGCGCGCCTGCCGTTCCAGGACGGCCTGCCCCTCGGGCGTCACGAGCCACTCGACGAAGGCCTGCGCCCCGCGCGACCGGCGCTCGGCAGGCTCGCCGGCCGTCCAGCCCACGCGCACCGCCGTGTAGTCCAGGCCGAGGGTCGAGCCCGGGTAGAACGGCACCAGCGCGGTGCGTCCTTCGCCGCTGCCCGACGCCGGGCACGCCGCACCGCCCTCGGCCGCCGCGCGCTCCGTGGTCAGCACCGCGACCCGTGGCGGCTCCGGCTCCGAGAGCTCGTCCAGGCGGCACAGGAGCGCGCCGTCGGTGCCGGGCGGCAGGCCGACCTGTTCGAGCGCGCGCCCGAGGTCCAGCTCGAGCGACTCCGCGCCCGGCCCGGCGTCGGCGTACAGCGGCACGGTGTGCAGCGCGGCCGCGAACGACGTGTCCGGGTTGGCCCGCACGACGTCGAGGTCCGCCGCCCCGGCCGCGTCGACCAGCTCGCGGACCGTGTCGTCCGGGCCCGTCGTCGCCCGCAGCCTCTCGGCGTGCGCCTCCGGGACGGCCAGGACCAGGGGCGTACCCGCGACGACCTCGCGGTCGGCGAAGGAGAAGGGCTGGCCGAGGCCCTCCTCGGCCACGAGGTCGGCCTGGCTCCTGGACTCCGCGATCCACACGTCCGGCCGCGGGCCCAGGTCCAGCGAGGCCTCGCCGCTCCGGTCCGGCCCCTCGGCCCAGCCGGAGGCGAACGCGGCGCGCAGCACGGGCCAGCCCAGGGCGAACGTGGTGACGTGGTACCGCGGGCAGGAGAACGCGGTGACCGACTCCCGCTCGAAGGCGTCGGCCGCGGCCGCGAAGCCCGCGGCGCCGTCCTCGGGCACCATGACGGCCACCTCGGTGGGGTCCTCGCAGGACCGCGCGCGCTGCAGGCCCACCGCGCCCGCCGTCGTCGCGGCGAGCGCCACGACCGTCACCGCGATGACGAGGACCGGGTGCCGGCGTGACCACCGCCAGGCCGCGTCAAGCCAGCCCTTGTAGGTCCGCACGCGCACGAGCGCGGCCAGGCCCAGCAGGAAGAGGACCACCGAGACCGCGAGCAGGATGATCTGCGTGCCGCGGTCCACGACTCCCATCGCGGCGGTGCAGATGCCGGCCACGGTGCCGAACACCGTGAACAGCGTGGTGCGGTGGTCCCCCCACCACGGCCGCGGGCCGCCGTCGCCCCGTCGTCCGGTACCGCCTGGCTGCCCCGTCGCACCCATCCGTCCTCCCGAACGTCAGGGTCCCTTATTTACCACATTGACCAGGTATTTACCCGGATCAGAGCGGTAAGGGACCCCGACGGCGAGGAGGCCTCAGGGGCGCGACGAGGCGCCGCGGATCAGTTCTCGGCGCGGCCCTTGCGCCAGTAGCCCATGAACGCCACGGACTTGCGGTCCACCTGGCACTCGTTGACGAGGTAGCGGCGCAGCGTCTTGATGACGCCGGCCTCGCCCGCGAGCCACGCGTACAGCACGGTGTCCTGCGCCAGGGGGCGGCCCGCCTCGTCGACCGGCACCTCCCAGAGGATGCCCGTGTCGATGTCGACGTCGTCCACCTCGGCCGACAGGTCCACGCCGGCGGCGGTCAGCGCGGGCGCGGTGTCCGACGACGGCCGCACACCCATCGCGAGCAGGCGGTCGGCCGCGGCCTGGACCGCCGGGACCAGCACGTCGCCGTGCTCGCGCCCGTCGCGGGCCAGCCAGTGCACGCGCACGCCCTCGGGCGCGCCGAGCTGCCAGCCGTCCTCGGGGTGGGGCACCTCGAGGAAGACCTCGCCCACGGCGTCCTCGGGCAGGGACTCGCAGATGGCGGCGATGGCGGGCACCGCGGTCTCGTCGCCGGCCAGCAGCAGCGCGTGGCTGGAGGTCGGCGGGGCGAACTCCACGCCGCCGTGCACGCCGTCGTACTCGGCGTTGGGGCCCATGATGACCAGCGGGTCGCCGGCGGCCGCGTTCAGCGCCCAGCGCGACGCCGGGCCGGTGTCCCCGTGCATGACGACGTCGACGTCGACCTCGCGCAGGTTCTGGCGCACCGTGCGGACTGTGTAGGTGCGCATCGGGTTGCGGTGCTCGTCGGGGAGCATGCGCCACGCGGCGTACCAGTCGGGGTCGTCGCGGCGCAGCGCGTCCCAGCCGCCCTGGGGCGACGGGAGCAGCAGCTTGATGCGCTGGTCGCGGCCGTTGTCCGCGAACTTGTCGAGGTCGGGACCCGTGAACGTGAAGCGGACGAAGGACGGGCACAGGCGCGTCACGCGCGCGACCTGGACATCGAACATTCGCGAGGGCTTGACGGCGAGCCCCTCGGTCTTGATGGTCACGACGGTGAGCCTAACCTAACTTTGCCGGGCCTGTTCCCCTCCCGCCGAACCCTGGGACGGGGCCTGCGTCACACCCGTCGGATCGGTTCGGCAGCGGCCCCGGAACCCCCTCGGGGCACCCCCTTTTTCACCCCGAACGACCACCGCCCTGCGAAAAAGATCACCCGTTCCCCGCTTGAATTAGCCCTGACGAAAGAGTGCATGTCATGACATAGACCCGCTAACTTGGCGATGATCCGAACCGCTTCGACACCCCCCGGTCAGCACTGGATCGCATCCCCGGACACCCTGCTCTCGCTGGAGAACGCATCATGATCGACCATTTCGCGCTCGGGTGGGTCACACCCATCCTCTCGTTCCTGCTCTCCTGCGCCGGCTGCGCCGTCGGCCTGACCTGCACCGCCCGCGCCCGCGTCACCCACGGCACCGCGAGCCTCGCCTGGCTCGGCCTCGGCGCCGTCGCCATCGGCGGCACCGGCATCTGGGTCATGCACTTCGTCGCCATGCTCGGGTTCTACGTGCGCGGCACCGAGACCCGCTTCGACGTGCCCCTGACGATCGCGAGCGGCCTGCTCGCCGTCGTGGTCGTGGGCCTCGGCCTGTTCATCGTCCGCGCCGCCGGCGTCGGCCCGGTCGCGCTGGCCGCGGGCGGCCTGGTCACCGGACTGGGCGTCGCCGCCATGCACTACATCGGCATGCAGGCGCTGCACGTGGGCGTCGAGCTCACGTACCACACCCCCACCGTCATCGCGTCGGTGGTCATCGCGATCGTCGCCGCGACCGCGGCCCTCTGGCTCTCCGCGAAGGTGCACACCATCGCCGCGGGTGCCGGCGCCACGGTCATCATGGGCCTCGCCGTCTCCGGCATGCACTACACGGGCATGGCGGCGCTGAGCGCGGAGGAGACCACCGCGATCGTGCAGAACACCGCCGGCATCGGCGTGGCCACGCTCCTGGGCCCGCTCATCATCGGCGTCACGATCAGCACCATCATGATGCTCCTGGTGGTCGGGCTGGCGCCCAGTCCCGAGGAGATGGAGGCCCAGGAGAAGTTCCGGGGCTGGCAGGGCCGGCAGGACGAGATCCAGCGCGAGACCGCAGCGGGCCGCCGCTCCCCGCTGCGCTAGGCGCGCACCGGACCGCCGCCGGACCCGCCGTCAGACCCGGGTGGCCCAGAAGGCCACCGCCGACGCCGCGGCGACGTTCAGCGAGTCCACGTCGCCCGCCATCGGGATGCGCACCACCAGGTCGGCGGCCTCGACAGCACCCCTGCTGAGGCCGTCGCCCTCGGTGCCGAGCACGAGCGCCAGCTTCTCCGGCGGGCTCGCGACCAGCTCGTCGAGCGTGATCGAGTCGTCGGTCAGCGCCAGCGCGGCGACCGTGAAGCCGTCCTCGCGCAGGTCGTGCAGGCCGGAGGGCCACTCCTCGACCCGGGTCCACGGCACCTGGAACACGGTGCCCATCGAGACCCGCACCGAGCGCCGGTAGAGCGGGTCCGAGCAGCGCGGCGAGACGAGCACCGCGTCCACGCCGAGGGCGGCGGCGCTGCGGAACGCGGCACCGACGTTGGTGTGGTCGACGACGTCCTCCAGCACCGCCACGCGGCGGGCGCCCGCACCGCCGCGCGCGCCCGCGAGCAGCTCGTGCACGCCCGGCAGCGGCGGCCGGTGCATCGCGGCCAGCGCGCCCCGGTGCAGGTGGAAGCCCGTGATCTCCTTCAGCAGCGGCTCCTCGGCCACGTAGACCGGGGCGCCGGTCCGCGCGATCACCTCGCTCATCGAGTCGAGCCACCGCGGCGCCATGAGGAACGAGCGCGGGCGGTGCCCCGCCGCGAGCGCCCGCCGGATCACCGTGGAGCTCTCGGCGATGTACAGACCCTTGGCGGGCTCGTGCTTGGAGCGCAGGACGACGTCCGTGAGGCTGTTGTAGTCGGCCAGTCGCTCGTCGGCGGGGTCGTCGATGCGGACGACGTCGAGGGTGGTCACCGATCCATTCTCCCTGACGGTGCGGTCAGATCCGCCCTCGGACGGGGGTGCGCTCCGTCGGGTCGCCGTCGTCGGGCATGACCATCTCGGCGCGGACGCCGAGCAGGCGCACCTCGCGGCCGGGCTCGATGCCCTCGGCGAGGGCGAGGACGGCGGCGGTCAGGTCCCCGAGCGACCGTGTCGGGGCCGGGAGCTTGCGTGAGCGGTCCTGGGTGAGGAAGGGCGCGTAGCGCACCTTGAGGCCCACCCGGAAGACCGGCCGGTCCTCCGCCTCGGTGTCGGCATGCACCTGCGTGACCAGGTCCCGCAGCGCCGCCTCCACCTGGTCGGGCGTGGTGAGGTTGCGTTGGTAGGTGGTCTCGCGGCTGTGCCCGCGCGCCACCCAGGGCGTGTCGTCGACGACGGCGGAGCCGCGACCGTTGCCCAGGTCGCCGTACCAGGCGCCCATGCGTGGGCCGAACTCGGCGACCAGCACGTCGGCGTCGGCCGCGGCCAGCTCCGCGACGGTGCGGATGCCGTGGGCCGCGAGGCGCTTGGACACCTTGGGCCCGACGCCCCACAGGTCGATGGTGGGCCGCGGGCCCATCACGTCGGGCCAGGTGGCCTCGGTGAGGCGGAAGACGCCGGCGGGCTTGCCGAACCCGGTGGCGATCTTCGCGCGGATCTTGTTGTCGCCGATGCCGACCGAGCAGTGCAGGCCGGTGGCGTCGAGCACGGCCTGCTGCGCCCGGCGGGCGACCGCCTCGGGGTCGTCGGCGTCGCAGCCGAGGAACGCCTCGTCCCAGCCGAGCACCTCGACCACCGTGCCGAGCCCGCGCAGGGTGTCCATGACATGCTCGGAGGCCCGGAGGGAGGCCTCGTGGTCGACGGGCAGGAAGATCGCGTCGGGCACCTTGCGGGCCGCGACCCGCAGTGGCATGCCTGACCCGACGCCGTGCTCCCGCGCCTCGTAGGACGCGGTCGAGACCACCGCCCGTTCCGTGGGGTCACCCCGCCCGCCGACGACGATCTGTTTCCCGGCGAGCTCGGGGCGGCGCAGGACCTCGACCGCGACCAGGAACTGGTCGAGGTCGACGTGCAACACCCAGCGGAAGGCGCGCGGGCCCATGGGCACGAGTCTCCCGGAGGGGGCTCCGGCTGTCATGTGACTGGCGTGCTGCTGGGGTGCTGATGGCGTGCGGGTGCGCCGTTCCTGGAACGCTCGTTGCCGCGTGGCACCCGGCTGGCACACCGTTATCGTCCCGTTATCTCTCAGAGCGAAACTCTCCCCCCTTCCCACGGAGCCCCAAGACTCCATATTCTCCGGGGCAAGGAAAGTTCGTCTCACTCAACAGGAGAGCTGCGATGAGAACTGCCAGGAACTCCCGGTCGCCCCGCTCGCGCCGCGGCAAGGAACCGGCCCCGCACCCGGCGTTGCCGCAGTCCTACGCGGCAATGATCGAGCGCACGCCGTCGCTGGACGATGCGCAGCTGGAGTCACTCCTTGAGCGAGCAGTCGCCGGAGCAGACGCCGCACGCACCCTCGACGCCACAGCGGTCTCCCCCAGCCTCCGCGTCACGCTGGAGGCCCGGGTCAAGGACGGGCAATACGCGAAGGAGCGTCTCGTCCTCGCCCACCTCCGTCTCGTCCCGGCGATCGCCGGCTCCTACGCGGGCCGCCTTCCGTTCATGGACCTCGTGCAGGAGGGCAACGTCGGCCTGGTCCGCGCCGCCGACTCGTACGACCCCGCGCACGGCACGTTCGCCGCGTACGCCCACCGCTGGGTACGCCGCTCGATCGTCCGCGCGGTCGCCGCCGCCGAGCAGGCGCAGAACGCGAGCACCCCCGCCCCCACTCCGGAGCAGCACCTGCTGCGGCGCCGCGTCCGCCAGGCCGTCGCCCACCTCGACGCCGTCGAGGCCCGGGTCCTGGAGATGCGCTTCGGCCTCCTGGACGGCACCACCCGCACCCTCGACGAGATCAGCCGCCGCCTTGGTGTGACCAAGGAGCGCGTGGCGCAGATCCTCGAGTCCGCGCTGGCCCGGCTCCGCGACGTCGTCAGCCCGGCTCCCCTCGTCGCGTGACCGCCGGCTGGGCACCCGACTGCCCGGCCGGCGTCAGCCGCGCGTTCACGACCCCCTCGGCACGAGCCTCCGCGCCGGCCGACCGATGACCCCACCACAGGGAAGCCCCGGACGTCGGTGTGCCACCACAGGCCCACCCACGCGGGCTTCGCACCGCAGGTCAGCGGCGACAGCCGCGTGACCTGTTCCCCCGAACCGGGCTCGGGGCCCTCCGGCGTCAACGGCGCCGCCGGAACGGCCCCGGGTCCGGAACCCACCGCCTCGGCGGCGGCCTCGGCCTGCCCGCCGGGGCGTCTCCTGCCGGCTCAGGGGGCGAGCGTCGTAGCGACGACCGCCGCCGCGAGCAGCACGTCGTAGACCACGCACGTCTCGGCGTACCAGCGCCACACCACCGCGCCGGCCCGGTGGTGGAACGCGTCCCAGACCGCGTGCCCGACCAGGCCCGCGGCCACCACGTACGCGCCGGTGTCCTGCCCGGCGAGGACCGTCGCCAGCAGCGCGACACCCGCGAACACCGCCAGGCCCGCCGCCTGCAGCAGGAGCATCGAGCGGCCGCGGATGCTGCGCCGCACCAGGCCGACCACCGGGTAGACCAGGGCGACCAGCAGGATCAGCCACGGCGGGAGGCCCGCCACACCGCCCGCGACCGTCAGGGCGAGCAGCGCCAGCCCGAGCAGCACGGGCCACCGGCGGCCCAGCCACGCCAGGTCGAACCCGTGGACGTGCTGCGTGTACTCGGCCGGGCGCAGCAGCATCGCCCCCGCCATGGCGGGCACCATCAGCACGTGACCCCAGAGCATGAGGTCGCCCGACGTCGCGACGCCGGCCCAGAAGAGGACGAGCAGCATCGCGAACGGGGCCGCCATCGCCGCGTTCATCTCCCAGATCGCGGCCCAGGAGTGCCGCCGCACCCGCATCCACACCGTCATCGCCGCGACCATGTCCAGGACCATCACCACGGCCCCGACGTCGGGCCGGCCCAGCACCGCCTCCACCCCGAGGGCCGCGCCCGCCAGGTCCCAGGCGGGGGCCAGCGCCAGCATCCCGAGCACCATCACCACGACCATCTCGGCCAGGTGCGCGAGGAACCTGCCGGCCGCGCGTGCCCGGCTCACGGGCGCGGCGCCGTGGATGTTCTCGTCGGTCGCTGCCCGGCGCGCCGTACGTGACGCGGTGTCGCCCGCGCCGTCTCCCCGGACCTGCCCCGCTGCTGTCGTCGTCTGTGTCATCTCGCCGTCTCCTCGCTCCGGGCGGCGTCCCTCGCCGCTCCGTTCTCCACGCTGTCGCGCGGCGGGGCCGGTCAGTAGTGCCGGACCGCACCCTCGCGCGGGCAGATGTCACGAGCTCGGATGACAGATGTCATCAAGCCCTCGCGGCACGCCCCGGCCGGGCGTCGGCGCTGGCAGGATGGCGGCATGAGCACCGGGCGGGCCGTCGCGGACGACGGCGGCAGCGGACTCGCGGGCTTCCGCCGCAACGTCTGGTGGGGGCTGGCGGGCACGGTGGCGTGCGTGCTGGGCTTCGCCGTCGGCGACTGGGTGCTGGACCCCGACGTCCCGGCCGGGCTGCGCGCGCTGACCGGGCTGTCTACGGCGGCCACCATCGTGGCGTGCGGCGTCCTGCTGGGGCGGCGCATGCGGGACCGCGCGCCGTCGGCCGGCTGGCTGGTCACCGCGGGCTGCGCCGCCGTGGTCGCGGGGGCGGTGCCGCTCGCGGTCGGCAACTTCGGGATCTGGTCCATCGCGCCCGCCGCGACGATCGCCGTGCTGGTCATGTTCCTGCCCGCCCGCCGCGCGTGGCAGGTGCTCGGCGCCGCGCTGGTCGTGCTGCCCGCGATCGGCCTGGTGGTGGCCCTCGCAACCGGCGAGCCCAACGTGGCGCACGCGGTGTGGATGCCCGCCCTCATGGTCGTGGCGTTCGGTCCGGCGATGCTCGGCATGCTGCGCGGCTGGCAGGTGGCGGCCCGGCTCGACGACGCCCGGCGGCTGGCCGGGGAGCTCGCCGTCGCCGACGAGCGCCTCCGGTTCGCCGCCGACCTGCACGACATCCAGGGCCACCACCTCCAGGTCATCGCCCTGAAGAGCGAGCTAGCGGCGCGCCTGGCGGAGGCCGACCCGGCGCGGGCCGCCGCGCAGATGCGCGAGGTGCAGCAGCTCGCCGGGGACGCCCTGCGCGAGACCCGCGCCCTGGTGCAGGGCTACCGGCGCACCACGCTCGACGCCGAGATCGCCAACGCGTCCAAGGTGCTGGCCGCGGCGGGCGTCGAGGTCCGCGCCGACGTCGACGCCGGGCTCGCCGCCGCGCTGCCCGACGCCCCGCGCAGCCTGCTCGGCCTCGTGGTGCGCGAGGCCACCACCAACGTGCTGCGGCACAGCCGCGCCACGCGCGCGGCGATCGTCCTGGTCCCGGACGACGCCGGCGCCCGGCTCGTGATCGACAACGACGGCGCGCGCCCGGCGCGGTCCACGAACGGGGACACGAACGGCGCGGCGGACGCGAGCGGGGCAGCAGGGGCAGCAGGGGCAGCAGACGTGAACCGGGCGGCCGGGGCGGCGGACGCGACCGGAACGGCTGGCGCGGCCGGTCCGGTCGGCGCGGCCGGTGACGGGACCGGGCTGGCCTCGCTGGCGGAGCGGCTGGACGCCGTCGGCGGGCGCCTGTCCTGGGTGAGCGACGAGGACCGGTTCGTGGTCACGGCGACGGTGGCCGGATGATCCGCCTGCTGCTGGCCGACGACGAGGAGCTGCTCCGCGGCGCCCTGTGCGCCCTGCTCGACCTGGAGGACGACCTGCGGGTCGTGGCCGAGGCCGCCACCACCACGGACGCGGTGCGGCTCGCCGCGCAACACAGGCCCGACGTCGCCGTGCTCGACCTGGAGATGCCGCCCACGGACGGCCTGCACGCGGCCGCGCAGATCCTGGCCGCCGCGGATGGCGCGCCGCCCCGCGTCATCATCGTCACCCGGCACGCCCGCCCCGCCGTCCTGCGCCGGGCGCTGGCCGCCGGGGTGAGCGGGTTCGTCCCCAAGTCGACGCCCGCGGCGCGTCTCGCACAGATCGTGCGCGACGTCGCCGTCGGGCACCGGTACGTGGACCCCGAGATCGCGGCGTCGGCGCTCACGGAGAACGAGTGCCCGCTGACGGACCGCGAGCTGCAGGTGCTGCGGGCGGCCCAGACCGGCGACCAGGTCTCCGACATCGCGGCCGCCGTCCACCTCGCGCCCGGGACGGTGCGCAACTACCTGTCGTCCGCGATGGCGAAGCTCGGCGTCGCGACCCGGCACGCGGCGGCCCACCGCGCGTGGGAGGAGGGCTGGATCTGACCGCGGACGGCCGCCAGGTGGACACCACCATTTTCGGAGGTGGCCGCGTGGGCCTGATTCCGTTCGGCCCCGACCCGGGTATTCCGTCCCAGCCGGACTGTCCGGCCAGGCCAAATAAGCCGGGTCTCTGCCGATCGAAATTAGGCCCACCCGGCCACCTTCGGCTGACCATGTCCCGCCCCGCCGACGCCGCACAGATCCGCCCGCGCGAGGCTCGTGACCGCGACGGCTCTACCGCGAGCCCCGCCGTCACGGCAGCCCACCGCGCGCGGGAGGACGGCTCGATCTGACCCGCCCCGGCAGGCCCACACGGAGCTAGCCGGCGTTCGCCTCGCGGGCACCATCCACGTAGTACCAGCGGCCGGCCTCGCGGACGAACCGGCTGGTCTCGTGCAGGCTGCCCCGCGTGCCAGCCGCGGGGTCGCGGTAGTACGCCGTGAACTCCACGACCCCGGTGGTGTCGAACGGGCCGCCGCGCTCGGTGCGGTGGATGTCGAGGCGGCGCCACTGCTCGTCGCCGACCCCGGCGTCGTCGGGCCGGGTCTGGGGTGCCCAGGTCGCCAGCAGGTAGGCGCCGTCCCCGACCGCGAACGCGGAGTAGCGCGAGCGCATCAGGGCCTCGGCCGTCGGGGCCGTCGCGGCGCCGGAGTGGTAGCGCCCGCAGCAGGCGCCGTAGGTGTCGCCGGAGAGGCAGGGGCAGCGTTCGTCGTCGTGCACGGAGCGATCCTCGCACCTACGCGAACGTCTCGTGGCCCAGCACGGCGAGCAGCCGGATCTTCTCCTCCGCCGCGCTGCCCGGCGCCGGGGTCAGCACGAGCAGGCACTGCGACTGGTCCTCGGTGAACAAGGCCTGGCAGTCCACCTCGATCCGGCCGACCTCGGGGTGCACCAGGACCTTGTGGTCCTCGAACCGGCGGGAGACCTCGTGCAGCTCCCAGACGCGCGCGAACTCCTCGCTCTCCCGCAGCAGGACGCGGAGCATCTCGTCGGCGGGCGACCCCGGGCCCGCGGCGGCGTGCGCGGCGCGGAGGGAGGCCACCTGGCTGCGGCCCTGGCGCTCGTGGTCCTCGGGTGGGTAGACGTCGCGGGACGCCGGCTCCGTGAACCAGCGGTACACCGAGCTGCGGGCCAGGCCGGACGCGGGCGGGGCGCCGAAGATCGTCTCGGCCAGCCGGTTCTGCACGAGCACCTCGCCCAGGCCCGACAGGATCAGGGCCGGCGAGTCCTCCAGCCGGTCGAGCACCCGCAGCAGGGCCGGCGCGACGTGGGCGTCGAGCGGCGTGCGCCGGGGCACGCCGTGGCCGGCGAGCCGGTACAGGTAGTCGCGCTCCTCGGCGGTCAGCCGCAGCGCCCGGGCGAGCGCGGCGAGCATCTGCTCGGAGGGCTGCGGCCCGCGCTGCTGCTCCAGCCGGGCGTAGTAGTCCACCGACATCCCGACCAGCGCGGCGACCTCCTCCCGGCGCAGCCCGGGCGCGCGGCGGCGCGGCCCGGGCACCAGCCCGACGTCGGACGGGCGCAGGGCCTCCCGGCGTCGGCGGAGGAAGTCGGCGAGCGCGGCGCGGTTCATGCCCCCATCGTGCGCCGCATGCGGGACCTGGACCAGGGAGCGCCGGTCCCTGGTTCGCCGGGTCTCTCCCGCCCCCGGCGACCGGGCCGCACGGTGGGGGCATGAACACACACGGAAACACCGTCTTCCTTCCCGGCGGGACGCGCGGCATCGGCCTCGCCCTCGCGACCCGTCTCCAGGCGCGGGGCAACACCGTGGTCGTCGGCGGCCGCGACACCGCGGTGCTCGACGCCCTCGCCGCGGAGCACGGCTTCGGCACGGTGCGCATCGACACGAGCGATCCCGCCTCGATCACCTCAGCGTCCGCCGAGGTGATCGAGCGCTTCCCGGACGTGAACGTGCTGGTGCCCATGGCGGGGATCATGCGCGCCGAGGACTGGCGCGGCCCCGGCTTCCTGGCCGACGCCGAGGCGGTCGTCACCACCAACCTGCTCGGCCCGATCCGCCTCATTGCGGCGTTCACGGAGCACCTGCAGAGCCGGCCCGACGCGACGATCCTCACCGTGTCGTCCGGGCTGGCGTTCGCGCCGCTGGGTGTCACGCCGTCGTACAACGCGTCCAAGGCGGCGGTGCACATGCTCTCCGAGAGCCTGCGCCTGCAGCTCGCGGGCACGAGCGTGTCCGTGGTCGAGCTGGTGCCGCCGTCGGTCCAGACCGAGCTCATGCCCGGGCAGGACACGAACCCGCTGGCCATGCCGCTGGACGAGTTCGCCGACGAGGCGCTCTCACTCCTGGAGAACAAGCCCGGCGCCCACGAGGTCCAGGTGGAGCGGGTCAAGTTCCTGCGCTACGGCGAGGCCCGCGGCGACTACGCCGACGTCGTCGCGGCCCTGAACGCGACCGACCCCCACGCCGCCGCCCACTGACCTGCCGCCCGTTGACCCGTTGCCCGCCGACCCGCCGCGGTCCGGCCCCTCAGGAGGGGTCGGACCGCGGCGTGACGACCAGCAGGTCGCCCGGCGTGCAGTCGAGGACGTCGCAGATCGCCGTCAGGGTGGAGAACCGGATGGCGCGGGCGCGGTCGTTCTTCAGCACCGACAGGTTCACCACCGTCACCCCGACCAGCTCCGCCAGCCGCGCGAGCGTCATGCCGCGCTCGGCGAGCAGCTCGTCGAGGCGGCAGTGCACGCGGCCGTCGTCGTCGTCCGCGGGCATCAGACCAGGCCCTCGACGTCGCGCCGCAGGCGCGCGCCCCGCTGGAACGCGTACCCGACGGCGCCGAGCAGGAAGCCCGCGAGCAGCAGCCGCAGGTCGAGGCCCAGCACGAACGCCTGGCCGGTCTCGACGCCGAGGCTCACCAGCGCGCTGCTCGCCGCCGTCCCCTGGACCGACGGGACCAGCAGCGAGGTCACGATGAGCGTCGCCGCCGCGACGTTGACCGCCGTCAGGTTGCCCCGCGTGAAGAACCGGCCGCGGAAGAACGACCCGCCCAGCAGCACGAAGCAGGCGGCGACCACCAGCATGGCGAGCAGCGGCAGCACCGCGGCCGCCAGCACCAGCGCGAACGGCACGGCCTCCAGGCCGGAGACGCGGACCACCGCCTCGGTGGCCTCCGCCGCCACGGCGCCGGCTGCGCCGTCGACGCCGGTCGCGCCGCTCAGCAGCAGCTCGTGCGACACGCCGTCGAGCGCGACCGGCACCGGGACGTCCCGGTTGGGCAGGATCTGCGCCAGCTCGCGGACGAGCGCCACGGCACCCGCGACCACCGTCACGCCGCCCGCGAGCGCCAGCACCACGTAGTCCGGTCGCTGACTGGTGAACCATCGCTGAGCCATCTTCGCCATCCTTCGATCGCCATATCGTTTGTCGATAGTATCG
Organism: Promicromonospora sukumoe; assembly: GCF_014137995.1. Classification (NCBI taxonomy): domain Bacteria; kingdom Bacillati; phylum Actinomycetota; class Actinomycetes; order Micrococcales; family Promicromonosporaceae; genus Promicromonospora; species Promicromonospora sukumoe. The sequence continues at coordinate 1,522,257 of NZ_JACGWV010000001.1, read as the reverse complement.
AATCACGATATGCCTGACGGCGTCAAAGAAAACGACCATGCAGCTGCTGCCAGGACAGGTCTCGTCCTGGCAGCAGTTGCATGGTCCGTTTCGTCCCCGTCCTCAGCGGGCCCTGGTCACGTCGCCGCGGGCTCCTCCACGGCCGGGGCCGCGAACTGGCTCGCGTACAGCCGCGCATAGGCGCCGTCGGCCGCGAGCAGGTCGTCGTGCGAGCCCTGCTCCACGATGTCGCCGTGCTCCATCACGAGGATCACGTCGGCGTCGCGGATCGTGGACAGGCGGTGCGCGATGACGAACGACGTCCGGTCCTTACGCAGCCGGTTCATGGCCTCCTGCACCAGCACCTCGGTGCGGGTGTCCACGGACGACGTCGCCTCGTCGAGCACGAGGATCGCCGGGTCCGCCAGGAACGCGCGGGCCAGTGTGAGAAGCTGCTTCTCCCCCGCCGAGACCGACGACCCCTCCTCGTCGACGACGGTGCCGTAGCCGTCGGGCAGGGTCCGCACGAACGGGTCCACGTGGGTGGCCCGCGTGGCGGCGAGGAATTCCTCCTCGTCGACGGTGGCGCCGTCGGGCACGCCGTACCGGAGGTTCTCCTCGATGGTGCCCTTGAACAGCCAGGTGTCCTGGAGCACCATCCCGACCGACGAGCGCAGGTCGTCGCGCGACATGTCGCGCGTGTCCACGCCGTCGAGCGTGATGCGCCCGCCGTCCACCTCGTAGAACCGCATGAGGAGGTTGACCAGCGTCGTCTTGCCGGCGCCCGTGGGGCCGACGATGGCGATGGTCTGGCCCGGCTCGGCGACCAGGTTGAGCCCGGTGATGAGCTCCTGCTCGGGCGTGTAGGAGAACGTGACGTCCTCGAACGCGACACGTCCGCGGACCGGCACGACCTTCTGCGACTCGGCGGGGTCCGGCGTCTGCTCCGGCGCGTCCAGCAGCTCGAAGACGCGCTCCGCGGAGGCGACGCCGGACTGCAGCAGGTTCATCATCGAGGCCACCTGGGTCAGGGGCTGCGTGAACTGGCGCGAGTACTGGATGAACGCCTGCACGTCACCCAGCGACAGCGTGCCGGACGCCACGCGCAGACCGCCGACGACGGCCACCACCACGTAGTTCAGGTTCGCGAGGAACCCCATGGCGGGCTGGATGGTGCCCGAGATGAACTGCGCCTTGAAGCTGGAGTCGTACAGCGCGCCGTTCTCGTCGGCGAACGCCTTGGCCGTGGACTCCTGGTGCCCGTAGACCTTCACGAGCGCGTGGCCCGTGAACGACTCCTCGATGTGCGCGTTCAGGCGCCCCGTGGCCGCCCACTGCTCCACGAACTGCGGCTGGCTGCGCTTGGCGATCTGCGCCGTGAGGATCACCGACAGCGGCACCGTCACGAGCGCCACCAGGGCCAGCACCGGGGAGATCCAGAACATCATGAACAGCACGCCGATCACCGTCAGGACGGCGGTCACGAGCTGCGCGAGGGTCTGCGTGGTCGTCTGGGCCACGTTGTCGATGTCGTTCGTGACGCGCGACAGGATCTCGCCGCGCTGCTTGCTGTCCACGTACGACAGCGGGATGCGGTGCAGCTTCGCCTCCACCTGGTCGCGCAGGTCCCGCATGGTGCGCTGCACGACGCCGGCGGTGATGCGCGCCTGGAGCCAGCCGAACAGGAACGCCCCGACGTAGGCCGCGACGACCCACCCGAGGGTCTGCATCAGCACCGTGAAGTCGATGCCCTGGCCGGGGACCACGCCCACGACGCCGGACAGCAGGTCGGCCATCTGGTCCTGCCCCGACGCGCGCAGGCCCGCCTCGGCCTGCTCGGTGGTCACCCCGGCGGGCAGCTGCGCGCCCACGACGCCCGCGAAGATCACGTTCGTCGCGTTGCCCAGCAGCTTGGGCCCGAGCACGGTCAGCGCGACCGAGCCGATGCCGAGCACCATGAGCAGCACGACGTTCAGGCGCTCCGGGCGCAGCGACCCGGCGAACCGGAGCATCGAGCCCTTGAAGTCCATCGGCTTCTGGACAGGCATGCCCATCCCCATGCCCATCGGGCCGGGGCCGCGCCCGGGACCGCCGGGACCGCGGGGCGGTGCGGCGGGTGCCGCCGTCGTACCCTGGCTCTCGCCCTGAGGCTTGTCCTCGTTGCTCACGCCGCCTCCTCCAGGCTCATCTGGGACGTCACGATCTCCTGGTACGTCGGGTTGTCCGCGAGCAGCTGCGCGTGCGTGCCGCGGCCGACGATACGGCCGTGGTCGAGCACCAGGATCTGCTCGGCGTCGCGGATGGTCGCCACGCGCTGCGCGACGACGATCACCGTCGCGTCGGCGGTCTGCGGCCGCAGGGCCGCTCGCAGCCGGGCGTCGGTCGAGTAGTCGAGGGCGGAGAAGCTGTCGTCGAACAGGTAGATGCGCGGCTTGCGGATCACCGCCCGCGCGATGGCGAGCCGCTGCCGCTGCCCGCCGGAGAAGGTCGCACCGCCCTGGGCCACGACGGCCTCCAGGCCGTCCGGCAGCGCCTCGACGAAGTCACGCGCCTGCGCCACCTCCAGCGCCGCCCACATCTCCTCCTCGGTGGCGTCGGACTTGCCGTAGCGGAGGTTGTCCGCAACGGTCCCGGTGAACAGGAACGCCTTCTGCGGCACCAGCCCCATGAGCGAGCCGAGGTCGCGCTGCAGGAGGTCCCGCACGTCGACGCCGTCCACGCGGACCGTGCCGCCGGTAGCGTCGAACAGGCGAGGCACCAGGTTGAGCAGCGTCGACTTGCCGGAACCGGTCGAGCCGATGATCGCCGTGATCTGGCCCGGCTCGGCCGCGAAGGTCAGGTCGTGCAGCACGGGCTCCTCGGCGCCCGGGTAGCGGAACTCGACGTTCTCGAACGTGATGCGTCCGCGCGGGCCGACGTGGTCGCCGTCGGGCAGGGCGTCCGCAGGGACGCCGTCCGCGCCGGGCACGCCGTCGCCGTCGGGCGAGCCGTTCCGCACGGCGCGCAGGCCGGGCAGGGCGACGGGGTGCTCCGGGTCGACGACGGACGGCTCGGTGTCGAGGACCTCCCCGATGCGCTCCGCCGCGACCGCGGCGCGCGGGATCATCATGAAGATCATCGTGGACATCATCACGGCCATGAGGATGTACATGAGGTAGCTGAGGAACGCCGTCAGGGAGCCGATCTGCATGCTCCCCGTCTCGATGAGGTGCGCGCCGAACCACAGCACGGCCACGGACGACAGGTTCATGATGAGCATGACCACCGGGAACGTCAGCGCCATCAGGCGGCCGGCGCGCAGCGAGGTGTCGAACAGCTCCTCGTTCACCACGCCGAAGCGCTGGGACTCGCGACGCTCGCGCACGAACGCGCGGACCACGCGCAGGCCCGTGATCTGCTCGCGCAGCACGGAGTTGATGGCGTCGATCCTCTTCTGCATGCGCCGGAAGTGCGGCACCATGCGCCACACGATGACGCCGGCCGTGGCGGCCAGCACCGGGACGATGACGACGAGCAGCGCGGACAGCGTGACGTTCTCGGACAGCGCCAGGATGACGCCGCCGACCAGCATGATGGGCGCCATCACCATGATGGTGAACGTCATCAGCACGGTCATCTGCACCTGCTGGACGTCGTTGGTGCCCCGCGTGATCAGGGTCGGCGCCCCGAACTGGGCCATCTCGCGGGCGGAGTAGGTCTGCACGGAGTGGAAGACGTCGCGCCGCAGGTCCCGGCCGAAGGCCGTGGCGACCTGCGCGCCGAAGTAGACCGCGATCACGGAGGCGACGACCTGACCCAGCGAGACGACCAGCATCCAGCCGCCGGTGGACCAGATGTAGCCGATGTCGCCGGGCACCACGCCGTTGTCGATGATGTCGGCGTTCAGGCTGGGCAGATACAGGGCCGCGAGCGTCTGCACCAGCTGCAGGACGAGCACCGCGACCACCGCCCACCGGTACGGGCCCAGATATTTCCGGGCGAGCGTGACGAGCATCAAGAGTTCCCTTCAGGGCTGGGGGTTGGAGAACCTGGTGCGCCGGCTCCCGCAGTGGAGGCTGCACCGTCCACGGCGTCGGGGCCACGCATTTTTTCGGGGCCGGCGAGGCCGTTCACGAGGGCGTCGGCCAGGACGTCGGCCGGCACCGCGGGCTGCAGGTGGTCGATCCGCAGGTGGGCGCCGGCGATCGCAGACTCGACCAGCGAGATCGCCACCTCGACGGGGACGCGCAGCCGGTGCGCGTCCGGGGCGAGGACGGCGGTGATCCCCTCGACCGTAGCCGCGCGCTGCCGGGCGCGCTGCTCCAGCAGCGTCTTGCGGTAGCTGAGCATGCGCTCATGCGGGTCGACGGCGGAGCCGCCGCCGGGGGCCGCGCCCGGCATGCCCGGCGTCACGACCCGCGGTCCCGACGGGCCGGGTGGACCCGGCGGCGTCACCGGCGGTGACCCGCCCGCCGCGCCGGGCGCACCGTGCGCGCTCGGTGAGGCGCCGAACGGGGCGCCGAAGGGCGATCCCGGCGCCCATGGCGCCGGCGCCATGCTGCGCAGCACGGACATCCACCGCATGACCTCGGCCACGCGGTGGCGGCCCAGCTCGATCACGAGCTCCAGGCGCCGTTCGAGGGGCAGCGCGGGGTCGATGCCGCTGAGCTCGGCGAGCGTCTCCTCCGGCCGGCCGGCGCGCGCCAGGCCCTCCACGGCGACGGCGCCCACGAGCGCGGTCTTGTCGCCGAACGCCCGGAACAGCGTGCCCTCCGCGACCCCGGCGGCGTGCGCGAGCTCGCGCGAGGTGATGTCGTGCCCCCGCTCCGCGACCAGCGGCAGCACCGCGTCGACGATCGCCGCCTTGCGGTCCTCGGGAGACATGCGGGGTGCCCGCGTCCGTGCGTTGTCCATGCCGCGAGAGTAATTGAGTGAGCGCTCACTCCGCAACTCGTTCCGCCCTCGGCAGAGAGCTCTGCCCGGACACGCCGGAAGCCCCCTGGTGCGAGCACCAGGGGGCTTCCGTGAACTGCTCTACCAGCCGGTCAGCCGGTCAGCCGGCCGGCGGGGCCGGCGGCGGGGGCGGCGTCGAGCCGCCCGGGCGCTGGCCGCGCTCGGAACCGCTGTCGAACGGCTCGCCCGACCGCGTGCCGGCGCTCGTCGCGTCGGCCGTGGCGGCCTCGGCCTGCCGCTGCGCCTCGGCGAGGGCCTCGGCGGGGTCCGGCAGCAGGGGCTCGTCGAGCACGGAGTCGATCGGCCCGCGCGGGCCCGAGGGGCCCTCGCCCGGGGGCGGCGGCGGGACGGCCGGACCGGCACCGCCACCGAAGCCCGAGGCGATGTTGCCCAGGGCGGCGGTGAACTCCGTGGGGATGACCCAGGTGGTGTTCGACGTGCCGTTCGCGATCTGCGGCAGCGTCTGGAGGTACTGGTAGGCCAGCAGCTTCGGGTCGGCGTCACCGCGGTGGATGGCCTCGAAGACCTGGAGGATGGCGCGCGACTCACCCTCGGCGCGCAGGATCTGCGCCTGGGCGTCACCCTCGGCCTTCAGGATCTCGGACTGCTTCTGACCCTCGGCCGTGAGGATGGCGGACTGCTTGACACCCTCCGCGGTGAGGATCGCGGCGCGGCGGTCACGCTCGGCGCGCATCTGCTGCTCCATGGAGCCCTGCACCGACGGCGGCGGGTCGATCGACTTGAGCTCGACCCGGTTGACGCGGATACCCCAGCGGCCGGTCGCCTCGTCAAGCACGCCACGCAGCTGGCCGTTGATCTGGTCACGGCTGGTCAGCGTCTGCTCGAGGTCCATCGAGCCGATCACGTTACGCAGCGTGGTGACGGTGAGCTGCTCGATGGCGGTGATGTAGTTCGCGATCTCGTAGACCGCGGACTTGGCGTCCGTCACCTGGAAGTAGATGACGGTGTCGATCTCGACCACCAGGTTGTCGCTGGTGATCACGGGCTGGGGCGGGAACGAGACGACCTGCTCGCGCAGGTCCACGCCGGCACGGACGCGGTCCACGAACGGCACCAGCACGTGCAGGCCCGGGTCGAGCGTCTTGGAGTACCGACCCAGGCGCTCGACCACGAGCGCCACCGACTGAGGAACGATCCGCACGGCGCGGATCACCGCGACGATACCGACGATCACGACCAGGGCAATGATCAGATAGAGCAGGACTTGCCCGAATGACTCCACGAGTTCTCCTTACGCGAGCGCCTTGGCCCGCGGGCGGTGTTCAGCTTCTGACTTGGACTGTCTGGGACAACACAAAAGGGGGCGCCCAGGCGCCAGGCCCCTAGGCCGGCTCGACGACGGCGGTGGCGCCGTCGATCTGGACCACACGAACGCTAGTGCCGGCGGGCAGCAGCGGCGACCCGGGCACGGAGCGCGCGCTCCACACCTCGCCGCTGAGCTTGATCAGGCCCGACGCGGTGCTGACCTCCTGGACCACCGACGCCGTACGGCCCACGTTCGCCTCGGCGTTGGTGGGCGCCTTGGGCGTGTTGTTGCGCAGGTGCCGGATCAGCGTGGGCCGCAGCGTCACGAGCAGCACCACCGACGCCACGACGAACACGATGGCCTGCATCCACAGCGGCGCGCCCGCGCCGTTCGCGACGGCGGCGGCCAGCGCACCGCCCGCGAACATGATGAAGACGAAGTCCAACGACAAGAGCTCGATCAGCGCGAAGATCAGCGCCGCCCCTACCCACCACAACCACGCCATGGGTTGCTCCCTCCGAGCGTCCACTCCGGCTGGCGACCGGTCGACGCCGGAACCTCTCCGGCGACGGGCCCTTCGCGGTGAAATTACCGCTACCTCGGACCTTTGCCCGGACTTTACCAAGGACCACTGACACAGCGGTAGTGAAATCGCCGTTTCAAACACTTTTCCTGAGCGCCCTCAACATTCCAGGTCCAGCACGCCGGGAGGACGCCGGGGAAAGGCCTCAGCGCGCGGCGCGCGCCAGCCAGCGACCGCCGCCGTGCGCCACCACGAGGGGCAGCCCGAACGCGGCCGAGAGGTTGTCCGCGGTGAGCACCTCCTCGATCGGCCCGGCGGCCTGGATGCCGGCCTTCTTCATCAGCAGCAGGTGCGTGAAGCCCGGCGGGATCTCCTCGACGTGGTGCGTCACGTGCACCAGGACCGGCGAGGCGGGGTCGTTCGCCAGCCCGGCCAGCGTCGCCACGAGCTCCTCGCGGCCGCCCAGGTCGAGGCCCGCGCCGGGCTCGTCGAGCAGCAGCAGCTCGGGGTCGGTCATCAGGGCCCGCGCGATCTGCACGCGCTTGCGCTCGCCCTCCGACAGGGTGCCGTACGTGCGGTCGGCGAGGTGGTCGACGTCGAACGCCGCCAGCAGGTCCTTGGCCCGCTGCTCGTCGAGCTCGTCGTAGCTCTCGCGCCAGCGCCCGGTCACGCCGTAGGCGGCGGTCAGCACGACGTCGCGGACGGTCTCCGCCGTCGGCAGCCGCTCGGCGAGGGACGCGCTGGAGATGCCGATCCGGGGGCGCAGCTCGAACACGTCGACCCGGCCGAGGGTCGTGTCCAGGATCGTCGCCGTGCCCGACGTCGGGTGCAGACGCGCCGCGACGATCTGGAGCAGCGTCGTCTTGCCGGCCCCGTTGGGCCCGAGAACGATCCACCGCTCTCCCTCGTTCACCTGCCAGTCCACGGAATCGAGGATGGTCGAGGTGCCGCGACGGACGGTGACGCCCGCAAGGTGGAGAACCGAGCTCATGGGCACCGACCCTACCTGGTCGGTCGTCATTTACAGTGCTGCGGTGGACACCGAACAGGACCTCCCCCGGAGCGTGCTGCTCGCCCTGTGGCTGCAGGGTGTGGGCGACACCTCGGACGCCGTGAAGTCCGTGGTGGGCGACGACGAGCCGCACACCGTGGAGGGGCTAGCAGGCTTTGCCGACGGAACCGACCTCGACACCCTCTTCACCGCCTGGACGGAGGGGCCGCGCGAGGTCTGCGCGCTGCTGCCCTCGCCCGGCGACGCCTCGGGCGTGCCGGCGGCGGCCAACCACGACGCCACCGAGGCGGGCGAGTGCGTGGTGATCACGACACCCGCGGGGAGCTGGGCCGCCGTGCCCCGGGTGCAGGCGTTCGGCAGCCACCTCGAGCCCGGGCACATGGTCACGTGGAACGTGGTGGCGGTGCCGGACTGGACCACGCTGGTGCACGGCACGATCGGCTCGGTCGCCGACGCCGAGCGCGAGCTGCGCACCAGCCTGATGACGGCCACGGACGCCCTGGACCAGCTCGACGTCGCTCGCTGGCGCGACGACGCCGCCGACGCGATCGAGCGCATCCGCTCGGCCAGCACGTCGTCGTGGCCCGTGCCGCACCTGGACGGCCGCCGGGCCCGCGTGCTCGACCTCGCCAGCCGGCTGCGCGCCATCGTCGCGCTGGGCACGGTGGACGACGGCGGCGCGGTCAACGTCTTCCAGGTCGACCAGCGGTCCACGGCGCTGCGCGAGGTGGACCGCACGGCGCGGCACGCGATGAGCGCGGCGACCTACGGCCGGATCTCCTGACGGGCTGCGCCTGAGGCGCCCGGCGCGCTACGCGCCGGCCAGGACCCGCTCGTAGACGTCCATGGTGCGGTCCGCGATGGCGGCCCAGGTGAAGTGCTCCTCCGCCCGACGACGGCCCGCGGCGCCCATCGACTCCGCACTCTCGGCGTCCGTCGCCACGCGGGTCAGCGCCGCGGCCAGGTCGGCGACGAAGCGGTCGGGGTCGAGCGGGGTGCCGGTGCCGTCGTCGGACTGCTCGATGGGCACGAGCAGGCCGGTGACGCCGTCGTCGACCACCTCGGGGATGCCGCCCGTGGCCGTGCCGACCACGGGCAGGCCGACCGCCATGGCCTCCAGGTTCACGATGCCGAGCGGCTCGTAGACGCTCGGGCAGACGAAGACGGTGCACGCGCCGAGGACGGCGATCAGGTCGGGCCGCGGGAGCATCTCCTCGATCCAGACGACGCCGGTGCGGGTCTCGCGCAGGCGCTCGACCAGGCCCCGGACCTCGGCCATGATCTCCGGCGTGTCCGGCGCCCCGGCGCACAGCACGAGCTGCACCTCGGGGGGCAGCTCGGCGGCCGCGCGCAGCAGGTACGGCAGGCCCTTCTGCCGCGTGATCCGGCCGACGAACACGACGGCGGGGCGGTCCGGGTCGATGCCGTGGCGCCGCACGGTCGCCTCCGCCGCGGCGCGGGCCACGGCGTCGTCGGCGTCGGGCCGTCGCCAGCCCGACAGGTCGATGCCGTTGTGCACCACGTGCACACGCTCGGGGTCCAGCTCCGGGTAGACGCGCAGGATGTCGGCCCGCATGCCGGCGGAGACCGCGATGACGCCCGCGGCGCCGAGGTAGGCGGTGCGCTCGGCCCATGACGACAGGGCGTAGCCGCCGCCGAGCTGCTCGGCCTTCCAGGGCCGCAGGGGCTCCAGCGAGTGCGCGGTGACGACGTGCGGCACGCCGTGCAGCAGGCCGCCCAGGTGCCCCGCCATGTTGGCGTACCAGGTGTGCGAGTGCAGCAGGTCGGCGCCCGCGACGTCGTCGGCCATCAGGAGGTCCGTGCCCAGGGTGGCCAGGGCGGGGTTCGCGCCCGCGAGCGCCGTCGGCGTCGTGTAGCCGGTGACGCCGGAGGCCTCGGTGGCGGCGTCGCGCGGTCCGTCGAAGCAGCGCACGCGCACGTCGGCGTGCTGGGCGAGGACGGTGGCCAGCTCGGCGACGTGCACGCCCGCGCCGCCGTAGACGTTCGGCGGGAACTCGCGGGTCAGCAGGTCCACGCGGAGCGCGCCGGCGGGGGCGGTGGGCTGGGGGGCGGGGCCGGGGGCGGCGGGAACGTCGGGCACGGTGCCAACCTAGCGTGCGGCAGGTCTCCGCGTGCCACCTGACGGAACCGGCGGAAAGGGCTTAATGTCACCGTATGGCCTCCGCCCCACGCGTCCTTGCGATCGTCCTCGCCGGCGGTGAGGGAAAGCGGCTGATGCCGCTGACCGCCGCCCGCGCCAAACCCGCAGTTCCCTTCGGCGGTATCTACCGCCTGGTCGACTTCGCGCTGTCGAACATCGTCAACTCGCGGTACCTGCACGTCGTCGTGCTGACGCAGTACAAGTCCCACTCCCTGGACCGCCACATCTCCAAGACGTGGCGCATGTCGCCGCTGCTGGGCAACTTCGTGGCGCCGGTGCCGGCGCAGCAGCGCGTCGGCAAGCACTGGTATCTCGGCAGCGCCGACGCGATCTACCAGTGCCTCAACATCATCGACGACGAGCGTCCGGACATCGTGGTCGTGGTCGGCGCCGACCACGTCTACCGCATGGACTTCTCGCAGATGGTGGACGCGCACATCGAGTCGGGGGCGCGCGCCACGGTCGCCGCGATCCGGCAGCCGATCGCCATGGCCGACCAGTTCGGCGTCATCGACGTGGACCCGGCCGACCCGTCGAAGATCCGGGAGTTCCTGGAGAAGCCGACCGACCCCACGGGCCTGCCGGACTCCCCCGGCGAGATCCTCGCCTCGATGGGCAACTACGTGTTCGACGCCGACGCGCTGGTCGAGGCGGTCACGAAGGACGCGGCCAACCCCGACTCGCGGCACGACATGGGCGGCGACATCATCCCGGCGTTCGTGACCCAGGGTGAGGCGGGTGTCTACGACTTCATCCGCAACGACGTGCCCGGCTCCACGGACCGGGACCGCGGCTACTGGCGCGACGTCGGGACCATCGACTCGTACTACGACGCGCACACCGACCTGATCGCGGTGCACCCGATCTTCAACCTCTACAACATGGAGTGGCCGCTGTACACGGGCTACACGGGGCTGCCGCCGGCGAAGTTCGTGCACGCGGGCCCCGGCCGCACCGGCCACGCCTCGGAGTCGATCGTCTCCCCCGGCGTGCTCGTCTCCGGCGCGCAGGCGGCGGGGTCGGTGCTGTCCCCGGGCGTGCACCTGCACTCCTGGTCGAACGTGTCCAACTCGGTGCTGATGGACGACGTCCAGGTGCACCGCTACGCGCACGTGCACCGCGCCATCGTGGACAAGAACGTGATCGTCAACGAGCGGGCCCGCATCGGCGTCGACCACGACGAGGACCGGGCGCGCGGCTTCACGGTCACGGAGTCGGGCCTCGTGGTGGTCCCGAAGGGCACCATCGTCGACTGACGCTCGCCCGTAACGGCGGCTGCCGCCGCCGCTGGCTGACGCCGTCGGCTGACGCCTCCTGAGGCGTTGAACGTAGGGGTGGTCGCACTCTGAGCCCTCAGAGTGCGACCACCCCTACGTTCGGTTCACCCATCTTTCAGCTAGCTCTTGCCGGGGCGGCCCCTCGGCCCTTATTGTCAGTTCGACATTAAGAGGGTGACAGCCAATGACCGACGACGAAGACACCTGGACGCCACCGGAGATCCTCGTGGCGGTCGACCTCGTGATCCTGACCTTGCGGGCGTCGGTCTTCCACGTGCTGCTGATCGAGCGCGGGATCGAACCGTTCAAGGGCGCCCAGGCCCTGCCGGGAGGGTTTCTCAACAACGCCGAGGAGGACATCTACGCCGCAGCCCTGCGTGAGCTCCGGGAAGAGGCGGACCTGGACGGCACCGACCTGCACATCGAGCAGCTCGGGGCCTACGGCACGCCCGGTCGCGACCCGCGCGGTCGCGTGCTGTCGATCGCCTACCTGGCGATCGCACCAGGACTGCCCGACCCCGTCGCGGGGACCGACGCGTCGGGGGCCGCCTGGGTACCGGTCGAACGAGCTCTTTCGGGCGACGTACAGCTCGCGTTCGACCACTGGAAGATCCTCGACGACGCCGTCGAACGGGCACGAAGCAAGCTGGAGCACACACCGCTGGCTACGGCGTTCTGTGGCACGACCTTCACCATCGCGGACCTCCAGGAGGTCTACGAGGCGGTGTGGGGCGTCGACCTCGACCCACGCAACTTCTACCGCAAGGTCCAGCGCGTACCGGGCTTCATCGAGTCCGCCGGCGCCGACCGACGCATGACCACCGGCCGTCCCGCCCGCCTGTTCCGCGCAGGACCTGCCGCCACACTGCACCCCCCGCTCACCCGCCCTGATCCATCGAACGATTCCGAGGAGGGTCGATGACTGACGCACGCGTGGTCGTCGTTCTGACAGCACTGGATCTCGAGTACAAGGCAGTCCGACAGCACCTGAAGGACATCGAGCAACATCGGCACGGCACCGGCACACGGTTCGAGATCGGTACCGTCGACGGCACGGACTGCAGGATCGCGGTCGGGCTCGTCGGGGTCGGCAACTCGAACTCCGCCGTGCTCGCCGAGCGGGCGATCCAACAGTTCTCGCCCGTGGCGGCGCTGTTCGTCGGCGTGGCGGGAGCGGTGTGGGACGCCACACCGCTCGGCCAGGTAGTGGTGGCCGACCGCGTGTTCGCCTACCAGGGAGGCACCAGCGAGGACGACGGCTTCAAGGCCCGCCCGAGCGAGTGGAAGACGTCGCACCACCTCAGCCAGCTCGCCCACCACCTCGAGCGTTCCGGAACCTGGGCGGCCCGGTTACCGCTGGACGCCCGCATGTCGGACGGCGGCCGTCCGAGCGTCACGTTCGGTGCCATCGCGGCCGGGGAGGTCGTCCTGAACTCTCGTGTCTCCATCGAAGCTCGTCGGCTCCACAAGCACTACAACAACGCGACGGCGATCGAGATGGAGGCTGCCGGCATTGCCCATGCCGGCCACCTCAACAGTGCCCCGGTCGCCATCATCCGCGGCATCAGCGACCGGGCCGACGGCGAGAAGTCGTCCGCGAACGACGGCACCTGGCAGCCCCGAGCCGCAGCGCACGCGGCGGCATTCGCGATCGAGCTCGCAGTCGAACTGGCCAACGAAGCGAAGGAGACGTCCATGACCCCGAACGAGCCTCGCACCACCCCGCCTGCCTCGACCAGCACTACCGTGAACAACACCACCTCGGGCAACGTGGGGATCGTGGCGGCGAACGTCACCGGCAGTTCCGTCTGGATGTCCACCACGCCGGAACGTGAGCAGGTCACCGACCCGACCAAGGCGCTGGCCGAGCTTCGCGTGCTGCTCGATCACCACCGTGCCGAAGGGGCCGTGGACGACGAAACCTACGATGCTGCGAAGAGCGGCCTCGTCAACGCTGAGACAGCACTGCGAGATCCTGACGCGAAGGGCAAGAAGAAGGCGGTCATCGCGCTCAGGCAGTTCGGCGGTCTCGTGGCCCACCTGGCGGACCTGGCGGCGAAGACCGCCGTCGTCATCACCGCAGTGAACGGGCTCGCATGAACACCCATGCGGCTCCGCCCCCGCCTCCGCCCGAACCGCACGAGATGAGAACGGACAACAGCGCGGGGCCGGGATCAGTGGTCGGCATTCAGGCGAGCGTCGTCCACAACGCGAACGTCTACCAGATCAGCGCCACCGATCCGCCGGAGAAGAAGTACCGGACGGGCGTGCGATATCTGGAGGACGGCGTCCCGCGGAAGGCCGAGGAACTTTTCAGCGAGGCCATGGCAGATGGACTGGACACGGCCGAGGTGCGCTTTCACTGGGCGCTGTCGATGTTCAGCGCGCGGTCCGATCGGGACCTCACCAAGGACGAACGAGCCCGTCTCACCACCGCTGCCGAGCGATTCGTCGCTCACGAGGACGATGAGGAGTACGGCCCGGCGCTCGGGGCAGTCCGGGAGCTGATAATTCACCGGCTCGACCCCTCGGCAGAGGGCATCGAACTGGCAGAGAAGCGGATCTTGGCGCTACCCGGGGCGCTCCGTGAAAGGTCGCTCCGGCACCTCGACAAGGTGCTCTCGGCTGCGACGAAAGACAACGTCTGGGCGAACACCAAGAAGCAAGCGCTTCTCGAGCGCCATTCCGGGAGCCGCGGCCATCGCGTCTGGGCCTACTTCGAAGCGGACCCCGCCGGGCCCCGCGCTCGTCCTGCCCAGCTTCCACACATCGCCCCAGGTGAACGTGCTCGGATCGCTGCGGGGACGCTCCTGTGCGCCCTCACCGTCGGCTATCTCGGATGGCTGACTCTCAGCAGCGCCGCTCCCGTCGCCATAGTGGCCTACGCCCTTGCGCTCGCCGCTGCCTGGGTCACCGCTCGCAACGCTTTCGAATGGCGCTATCGCGTCAAGAGGCTCAGATGGGAGGAGCAGCGGCGGCGTGCGAGCGCGGCCAATGGAGGCTCCGACGGCCGGGGGTTTGCCGCGGGCGTCACCAGGTCCTTCGAGTTCTACTTCAGCAAGTACCGACCACGTGATCACGAGAAGGACTGGTGGCTGGCCGAGACAGCTGGCCTCCGCACATACCTGCGCGACGAGATCGTCGAGATCTACCGGGAGAGCCACGTCTCGCTCGCGAATGTCGTCTGGCTGATCCGGTATCACGCCATCGACGTACAGAAGCAGTGGAGAGCCGGCACTATCGACGACCATAAAGTTCGCTTTCAGATTGCCGACAGGACCAAGATCCTTTGCGTACTGGGGCTGACGATCCTGCTGCTCACAGTCGGCTGCGTCATCCAGAACGCGCTCCAGGCTCAACCCGCCGGAGCAGCAGTCGCCACTTTCCTGGCGGTGGCCGGCGGACTGTACACCGCGAGAAAATGGCACAGAGTCGCCAGTGGGAGACGTCACTATATTGACGACCTCTACGACGAAGGTCGGCGCAGGGAGGGGCGGGAGAACGAATTCCGCCGTTGGACGCAACGGCTGAAGGACGCTCGGCCGAGCGAGGAAGAGATGGAGACGTGGCTGCGCAGCGACACCACGATCCTGATCGCCGACGCTCTTGAGCACTTCCGCATCTCATGGCGCGACGTGATCTCGTATGCCGTGCTCCGGGTTCCCACTCCCAGTGCCAGCCGAGCCCAGGAACGCAACGGCCCTTTGCGGTACAACAGCTACGCCCTGCGGCTGTTCCTGATCACCGAGGACGGCGTCCGTGAGGTCAGCAAGGTGCTGAACTTCGAGACCGGTGCGTTCAACAGCGAGGAGCGCAACACCTTCCGCTTCGACGCCGTCTCCTCGGTCAACGTCGTCAAGGGCGCTGATGGTCGGCAGAACCTACGCTTGACGCTCACCAACGGGCCGACAAGGGACATTCTCGTCACCAAGGGACAGGACCTGGAGCTCGCCGCGGACGACCTGCGGAATCCCGAACGGCCCGACACCGATGCCGACGTCGAACCGGACAACCCGTTGGACACGAGCCTGGACACCACAGGGTTCGCGCCGACCCTCCGCATCCTTGAAGGCATCGCCGCGGACGGCAAGAACTGGATCGCACGGGGCAACTACTGATGGCTGGGCACTGCCGCCGTCGAACGTAGGTGTGGTCGCACTCTGAGAGCTCAGAGTGCGACCACACCTACGTTCAACTGCCCGGCCGCCGTGGACGGATCGGCACGGCAGCGGGGCGCTCCGGCACACTGGTTCCCGTGAAGCGACTCATCGTGTCCGACGCCGACTCCACGTTCTTCCGCCAGGAGGTCATCGAGCTCATCGCCGAGCACGCGGGCACCCGCGACGAGGTGGCGGCCGTGACCGAGCGCGCGATGCGGGGCGAGCTGGACTTCGCCGGCTCGCTGCGGGAGCGCGTCGCGACCCTGGCGGGTGTGCCCGTCGAGGCGCTGGAGAAGGTGCGGGCGGCCGTGGAGCTGATGCCGGGCGCCCGGGAGCTCGTGGCCGAGTGCCACGCCCGCGGCTGGGCGTTCGGGCTGGTCTCGGGCGGGTTCGAGGAGATCGCGGTGCCGATCGCGCGGGAGCTCGGGATCGAGCTCGTGCGCGCCAACCGGCTGGAGGTCGCCGACGGCGTGCTGACCGGCCGCACCGTCGGCCCCGTCGTCGACCGGGCCGCCAAGGCCGCGACGCTCCGCGAGTGGGCCGCGCAGGCCGGGGTGCCGATGGAGCAGACTGTCGCCGTGGGCGACGGCGCGAACGACCTCGACATGATCGGCGCCGCCGGGGTGGGCGTGGCGTTCAACGCCAAGCCCCTGGTCCGCGCCCAGGCTCCCCACGTCATCGAGGACCGCCTGGACAACCTCCTGGCCCTGCTCTGACGCGCCCCACCCTGTCAGACGACGACGGACGTGTCAGACGTACAGGTCACCCGGGTGACCTGTACGTCTGACACGTCCGTCGTCGTCTGACACGCAGAGCGGTCAGGCCGGGCGCGTGACCTCCGTCAGGCGGGCCGACTTGCGGTCCCACTCGGCCCAGGCCAGGTCGGCCTCCAGCACCGAGTACGTCGCCGTCGGGACGCCGACACGCACCTGCGCGAGGGCGCCGTCCTCCGAGCCGGGGCCGGCCAGGAGCTCGGCCGTGCCCGCCATCGCGGGCTCGTGACCGATCACCAGGACGGTGCGGGCCGCGGGCTCCAGCTCACGGACCAGCGCCAGGACGCCCCGCGGCATGGCACCGAGCAGGTCGTCGGTGTAGGCCACCGGCGGCTCCCCCAGGTGCTTGCGCATGAGGTCCCAGGTCTGCCGCGTGCGCAGCGCCCCGGAGACGAGGACGGCGTCGGGCACGAGGCCGGACGCGACCAGCGCCGCCCCGACCTTCCCCGCCTGGTCCCGACCACGCAGGGCGAGCGGCCGGGACTCGTCGGGAAGTTCCGACGCCGGTTCCGCCTTCGCGTGCCGGAGCAACACCAGACGCCGTGACGGCGTCGTGGTGGGCTCCGCGCCCGACGCTCTGCCCATCAGTGCCTCCTGACCATCTATTGGCCCATGGCGTGCACGCCGCCGTCGACGTGCACGATCTCGCCTGTCGTTGCCGGGAACCAGTCGGACAGCAGGGCGGCGACGGCGCGCGCGGCCGGCTCTGCGGTGGTCTGGTCCCAGCCGAGGGGGGCTCGCGTCGGCCAGGCGTCCTCCATCGTCGCGAAGCCCGGGATGGACTTGGCGGCGGTGGTCCGGATCGGCCCTGCCGAGACGAGGTTGCAGCGGATACCTTCGGGCCCGAGGTCGCGCGCCAGGTAGCGGTTCGCGGACTCGAGACCAGCCTTGGCCACACCCATCCAGTCGTAGACGGGCCAGGCGAACTGCGCGTCGAACGTCAGGCCGACGACGGCACCGCCGTCGGTCATCAGCGGCCTGGCGGCCACCGCGATCGACTTGTACGAGAACGTGGAGACGTGCAGCGCGGTGGCGACGTCCTCCCAGGTGCCCGTGAGGAAGTTGCCGCCCATGACGGACTGCGGGGCGAACCCGATCGAGTGCACGACGCCGTCGAGCCGCTCGAAGCCCTCCGCGCGCACGGCGTCGGCCAGCGCGTCGAGGTTCTCCTGGCTGGTGGCGTCCAGCTCGACCACCGGCGCCTCGACGGGGAGACGCTTGGCGAAGGCCTGGGTCAGCTTCATCTGCCGCCCGAAGGACGAGAGCACGACCTCCGCGCCCTCCTCCTGAGCGAGCCGGGCGGCGTGGAATGCGATCGACGAGTCCGTCAGCACGCCCGTGACGAGCAGCTTCTTACCTTCGAGGAGACCCATGTTGTCCTTCCGATCAGGCGCAGGCGTGCCGGAGCAACCCCTGTGCTGGGTGCGAGCGTAATGCGAACTGCGGCGTGGGACGAAACTCCGCGCCGTTCCCGGTACCGAGAATGTTGGATATGTACGGGCGAAACCGCAGGTGGCGGCGTCAGACTACGGGTCAGTGCCCCATGCCCAGGCCACCGTCGACGGGGATGACCGCGCCCGAGACGTAGCCGGCGGCGTCGGACGCCACGAAGGAGACGACCGCGGCCACCTCGTCCGGCGTGGCGAAGCGGCCGGCCGGGATCGACTTCAGGTAGCCGTTGCGCACGTCCTCGGACAGCGCGGCCGTCATGTCCGTCTCGACATAGCCCGGCGCGACGACGTTCGCGGTGATGCCGCGCGTGCCGAGCTCACGGGTGATCGAGCGGGCCATGCCTACGAGGGCGGCCTTCGACGACGAGTAGTTGACCTGGCCGGGGCCGCCGGACATGCCGACGATCGAGCCGAGCAGCACGATGCGGCCCTTGCGGGCGCGGATCATGCCCTTGGACACCCGGCGCACGCAGCGGAACGTGCCCTTGAGGTTCACGTCGACGACGGTCTCGAACTCCTCGTCGCTCATCCGCATGAGGAGCTGGTCCTTGGTGACGCCGGCGTTGGCCACGAGCACCTCGACCGGGCCCATGTCGGCCTCGATGGCGGAGAACGCGGCGTCGACGGCCTCGGTGTCCGTGACGTCCGCCACGTAGGGCGCGACGCCCTTGGGCAGGTCCCCGCCACGGTAGATCGTGGCGACGCGGTCGCCGTCGGCGACGAAACGCTCGGCGATGGCGCGGCCGATGCCGCGTGCGGCACCCGTCACGACGACGACACGGCCGGTCGGACCTGCGGCAATGCTCTGGGTGGCGGGCGTGGTGGTCACCTGAGGCTCCTCGATGCTGGGCTTTCGCAAGGGGGCCGCGCAAGGCTGGGGGCCGCGGCCGGGACCTGGGTCGATCCGGGTCCGCTGCGACGCTACCCCGCGCGTCGGACGCGCGCCGCGCGCGGCGGGCCACAGGGATGCACCGGTCCTTGTCGGTTTCCTACAACAACCCGCCGCGTGTCCGAAACGTCCGGAGCCGTGTGAGATGCGTCGGCATCGCGTCCGACGTCGTGGAGCGCACGTAGACTGGCAGCATGAACGAGCCGGTTCCCTCCATCACCTCGGCCCAGGAGCCGTTGGCGGTGGACCAGGCGCGCCGGACACGCAGCTACCTCATCCAGATGTCCATCCGCGTGGTCTGCATCATCGGCGCCGTGCTGGTCGACGGCTGGATCCGCTGGGCGCTGGTGGCCGCCGCGGTGGTGCTGCCGTACTCGGCGGTGCTGGTCGCGAACGCCGGCCGGGACCACACGACGCACGACACCTCCCCCGTCACCCCGCAGGCCGCCCCCATGCTGGAGGAGCTGCCCGAGGAAGCGCCCCCGGCCGCACACCAGGGCGAGGACGGCCAGGGCCAGGGCCGCGTGATCAACCACGTGGACGACTGAATGGACCTCCTCGGACTCTCGGGTCCCGCACCCGACCCCGTTCCCGACGGCGAGCTGATCTGCAGCGCCAAGGGCTGCCGCGAGCAGGCCGCGTGGGGGCTGCTCTGGAACAACCCGAAGCTGCACACGCCCGAGCGGCGCAAGGTGTGGCTCGCGTGCGACGAGCACCGTGAGCACCTGGAGCAGTTCCTGGGCGCGCGGTCCTTCTGGAAGCAGACGGTGGCGGTCGCGGAACTGGACCGGGTGTCGTGACCGATACCTCGGTGCTCGCCCCGATGCCCGACGACGCCCGCGGCCCCCGCACGACCCGCCAGTGGGTGATCCTGGCGGTCGCCGCCGTCGTCCTGGCCGCGCTGTGCCTGCTCGCCGGGCGCTGGCAGTGGAACCGGTACGAGTCGCGCGAGATCGAGATCGACCGCATCGAGAACAACTGGTCCGCGCCCGCCGTGCCCGTGGACGAGGTCCTGCCGGGGCCGGGGGCAGTCGTCCCGGAGTCCGACGTCTGGCGCCCGGTCGAGCTGCGGGGCACCTACGTCACCGACGCGACGGTGCTGCTGCGCAACCGGCCCGTCGCCGGCCAGAACGGGTACCACGTGCTGGTGCCGTTCGAGGCACGCCTGCCGGACGGCCAGGAGGTCGTGGTGGTCGTGGACCGCGGCACGGTGCCGCTCGGGTCCGACGGCGCTGAGCCCGATGCGTTCCCCGCGCCGCCGTCGGGCACGGTGACCGCGGTCGTCTCCCTGCGGGCGGACGAGCCCGCGTCGTCCCGCGGCGCCCCCGCGGGGCAGGTGCAGGCGATCTCGACGGCGCAGGTGCTCGCGGCGGGGCCGTCCGGCGCGGGCTGGGCCGAGGGGCGGACCGTCGGCGCGTACGGCGCGCTGCGGTCCGAGCAGCCGGCGCCCGGGATCTCGCTCGCCACGCTGCCCAAGCCCAACACGGACCCCGGGTCGCACCTGTCGTACGCGTTCCAGTGGGGCATCTTCGCGATCGGCGCGATCGCCGGCTACGTGCTGCTGTGGCGCCGCGAGCGCGGGGCGCTGCGCGGGGAGAACGTCTCCGCGGGTGACCTGCTGCTGGCCTCCGAGGACCTGGCCGACGCCGAGGGCGTGCGCGCCCGCCGGCAGCCGCGCGACCGTCGGCCGAGCGCGGAGGACGAGGAGGACGCGCTCATCGAGGCCCAGCTCCGCTGAGCCCCGGCCGTCCGCCGGTCAAGCTTGTCGAGACCCCTCGGCACGAACAAGGTCCCCGGGAAAGCACCACGTCCCCGGGCTCTGTTGCTCTGCGTAGACATTGTCTACGCAGAGCAACACGACCCGGAGTTCTACGGTCTCCCCGAGGGGTCCAAGAGGTCTCGACAAGCTCGACCAGCGGTCGGGCCGTCAGGCTCGGTCGCCGAGATCACGCGAGGGAGACGAGCTCCTGGTAGCTGTCGTTCCAGAGGTCCTCGTCGCCGTCGGGCAGGAGCAGCACGCGCTCGGGCTCCAGGGCCTCGACGGCGCCGTCGTCGTGGGTCACCATCACGACCGCGCCCTCGTACGTCTTGAGCGCGCCGAGGATCTCAGCGCGGGAGGCGGGGTCGAGGTTGTTGGTGGGCTCGTCCAGGAGCAGCACGTTCGCGCCGGACACGACGATCGTCGCCAGCGCCAGCCGCGTCTTCTCGCCGCCGGAGAGCACGTTGGCGGGCTTCTCGGCGTCGTCACCGCTGAACAGGAACGAGCCCAGCACGGAGCGCACCTGCGTGTCGGTGAGGTCCGGGGCCGCGTGGCGCAGGTTCTCGACGACGGTCGCGTTCATGTCGAGCGTGTCGTGCTCCTGGGCGTAGTAACCGAGCTTGAGACCGTGGCCCGGGATCACCTCGCCGGTGTCCGGGGCCTCGACGCCCGCGAGGATACGCAGCAGTGTCGTCTTGCCCGCGCCGTTGAAGCCGAGGATGACGACGCGCGAGCCGCGGTCGATCGCCAGGTCCACCCCGGCGAACACCTCCTGCGACCCGTACGCCTTGGACAGCCCGGCGGCGGTCAGCGGCGTGCGCCCGCAGGGCGCCGGCGTCGGGAAGCGGAGCTTGGCCACGCGGTCCGAGGCGCGCTCGCTCTCCAGGCCGCCGAGCATCTTCTCGGCGCGCTTGATCATGTTCTGCGCGGCGGTCGCCTTGGTCGCCTTGGCGCGCATCTTCTCGGCCTGGGCGAGCAGTGTGCCCGCCTTCTTCTCGGCGTTGGCCCGCTCGCGCCGACGACGGCGCTCGTCCGTCTCGCGCTGCTCCAGGTAGGTGTCCCAGCCCATGTTGTACTGGTCCAGTTCACCCCGGTTGGCGTCCAGGTGGAACACCTTGTTCACCGTGGCGCGCAGCAGGTCGACGTCGTGGCTGATCACGATGAACCCGCCGTTGTACGCCTTGAGGTAGTCACGCAGCCAGATGATCGAGTCGGCGTCGAGGTGGTTGGTCGGCTCGTCCAGCAGCAGCGTCTCGACGCCGCTGAACAGGATGCGCGCCAGCTCGATCCGGCGGCGCTGACCGCCGGAGAGGGTGCTCAGGGGCTGGCCCAGCACGCGTTCGTCCAGGCCGAGGTTCGCCGTGATGATCTGCGCCTCGGACTCGGCGGCGTACCCGCCCGCCGCGAGGAACCGCGCCTCCAGCCGGGGGTACCGGTCCAGCGCGGCGGCCTGCGTGGCCGGGTCGGCCGACGCCATCTCGCCCTCGGCCTGGCGCATCTGCGTGATGACGTGGTCGAGGTTTCGCGCCGAGAGCACGCGGTTCATCGCGAGCACCTCGAGGTCACCCGTGCGCGGGTCCTGCGGCAGGTACCCGATGTCGGTGCCGCGCACGATCTGCCCGCCCGTCGGCTGGGTCTCCCCCGCGAGGGTCTTGGTCAGCGTGGTCTTGCCGGCACCGTTGCGGCCGACCAGGCCGATCCGGTCGCCCGAGGCGACCCGGAAGGTTGCCTCGCTCAGCAGCACGCGCGCGCCGACGCGCAGCTCGACGCCATGGGCAGTGATCACGCAGGTGTTCCTCACGGTCAGGGGGGTGGTGGCAGGGTGGATCGGCCCACGGCGGCGGGGGCCGGTCCAGTCTAGGGGGTGCGACTGCGGCATCGGGCGGGTCGCGACGAATGTCACCATGGGACCCATGCCCCCTTCACGCGCCGACGCCGCCGGCTGGCAGCCCGGAGACGTCCGCGAGGCGGCCGGCGGGCTGTTCGCACTGGCCCTCGCGACGTTCGTCGCCGTCACCACCGAGCTGGTCCCCGTGGGCCTGCTCCCGCTGATCAGCGACGACCTCGACGTCTCCGAGTCGCTCGCGGGCCTCCTGGTCACCGCGTACGCCTTCATGGTCGCGGCGCTCGCCCTGCCGCTGACGTCGGCCACGCGCCGGCTGCCGCGCAAGTCCCTGCTGCTGGGCACCCTCGTCGTCTACACGGTGAGCAACGTGATCGTCGCGCTCGCCCCCACGTTCGCCGTCGTCGCCACGGCGCGCGCGCTGGGCGGGGCGGCCCACGCGGTGTTCTTCTCGGTGAGCATCGGGTACGCGTCACGCCTGGTACGCCCGCACCTCGCCGGCCGCGCGCTCGCGCTGGTCACGCTGGGCGCCTCGGCCGGGTTCATCCTTGGCGTCCCGCTGTCGACGTCGCTGGGCACCGCCGTCGGCTGGCGCACCACGTTCGTCGTCCTGACGGTCGTGTGCGCCGTCGCGTGCGGGCTCACGGCGTGGCTGCTGCCGTCCGTCCCGGGCGGCGGCACTCCCCCGGCCGACGCCGCCCGCGGCGCCCGCCGCACCGCGCTCGCCCAGGTCAGCACGGCCAACGCCCTGGCCTACCTGGGCCACTTCACGGTCTACACCTACATCTCCGTGCTGCTCCTGGCCGCCGGGCTCGCCACCGCCGCGCTCGGGCCGGCCCTGCTGCTGATCGGCGCGCTCGGGCTGGTCGGTGCCGCGTTCGCCGCCGCGCGGCTCGACGTGCGGCTCCGGCAGACCACCGTGATCACCCTGTCCGTGGTCGCGGCCGGGGTGCTCGCCCTCGGCGTCGCGTTCCCCGGGACCGTGGGCACGCTCGCCGCGGCGGCCGTCTGGAGCATCGGCTTCGGTGCCGTGGCGGCCGTCTTCCAGACGGCGGCGATCCGGACGCGCGGAGCCTCGCCCGACGTCGTCGGGGCGCTGGTCAACGCGACGGCGAACATCGGTATCGGCGGCGGCGCGGCGCTCGGGGCGCTCGTGCTCGACGGCGCGGGCATCGACGTCCTGCCGTACACCGGGGCGGTGCTCGTGGTGGCCGCGCTGGTGGTGGTGCTGGTGACGCGCCGGGCGTTCCCGGGCGGCAGGGCCGACGCCGCTCCGGGCACCGCGGGCGACGCCGCAGGTGAGTGATCACTTCACCGTCAGAACGCGCGCACATGGCAACGCGGACGTAACGTCCGCCCCATGGGCACTGAGACGACCAGCGTTCCAGTCACCGTCACCGACGCGCTGCCGCTGCTGCGCGCCGGCCGCCTGACGGGCGGTGACGACCTCACGGGCAACCGGCCGGCGAAGCACCTGATCGCCCGGCGGCGCACGTACTTCAAGCAGCACACCACGGCGGTCCTGCGCGGACGGCTGACCGGACGGCCCGACGAGTACCACCGCGAGATGCGGCGCCGGATCACCGGGGCGCGCGCCGCCGCGGCCGAGCTCTGGGAGCTCGTGGCCCGACGCCCCGCCTGGCGGGTGCTCCAGTCGGTCCAGGCCGACGGCGGCGCCCTGGAGCTCGACCAGCTCGTGATCGGGCCCGGCGGCGTCTTCACGATGCACACCATCTTCCGCCCGTCGCACGAGGTCACGGCCGAGGCCGCCTGGAACGAAGCGCGCCGCACCCAGGAGATCCTCGGCCGGGCCACGCGCGTGCCGGTCACGGTGACGCCCGTGATCGTCTTCGTCCGCACCAAGGAGCCCCGCGTGGTGGGCTCTCGCGAGGGCGTCGAGGTGCTCACCACGCGGGAGCTCGTGCCGTGGCTGGAGGACCGGCGGCCGGTGCTGACGGACCGCGAGCTGGAGATCGTCCACCTCGCGGCCCGCGACCGGCGCACCTGGGCGCGCTGAGGGTCAGAGGCACACGCGCGGCACCCGCCGACGCGCCGCGTCCGCGAGGCGGTCGCCCAGCTCCGCGAGGGGCACGGAGGCCTTCGCGCCCGACGCCGGGTCGGTCACCGCCACCGCGCCCGACGCCGCCTCACGCGCGCCGAGCACGCCCAGCAGCGCGTCCCGCCGCTCGCGGGCGAGCCGGATCCGGTTGCCCAGCGACCCGTCCCGTTCCACGCGGACGCGCAGGCCACGGGCCCGCAGGTCGGCGGCGACGTCGTCCACGAGCGCGTCCCCGCCGTCGGGCAGCGGGAGCAGGCAGACCTGCACGGGCGCGAGCCAGAAGGGGAGCCGGCCGCCGTGCCGCTCCAGGAGGAACGCGACCATCCGCTCCATGGCGCCGACGGTGCCGCGGTGGATCATCACGACCCGTTCGCGCTCCCCGGACGCGGCGACGTAGGTCAGGTCGAACCGTTCGGGCTGGTTGAAGTCGAGCTGCACGGTCGCGAGGGTCTCCTCGTGGCCGCGGGCGTCGAGCACCTGCACGTCGATCTTGGGGCCGTAGAACGCGGCCTCGCCGGCCTCGGCATGCCAGGGCAGGCCGGCGGGCGACGCGACGTCGTCGAGCACGACGCGCAGCGCCTCCTCGGCCGCGGCCCACTGCCCGGGCTCGCCGAGCCACTTCTGGGAGTCGTCACGGCCGGACAGGCGCAGGTACGACACGTCGATGCCCAGGGTGTCGAGCACCTCCAGCACGGCGACGACGGCGGTGCGCACCTCGGCGGCGACCTGGTCGGGGCGGCAGAAGACGTGCGCGTCGTCCAGGTTGATCTGCCGCACCCGGCTCAGCCCGGACAGCACCCCGGACCGCTCGGCGCGGAACATGGGCGCGAGCTCCGAGTACCGCACGGGCAGGTCGCGGTAGGAGCGCGGCTCGGACGCGTAGATCTGCGCGTGGTGCGGGCAGTTGGCGGGCCGCAGCACGAGGGGGTCGGCGTCGTCGTCGGGACCGCCGCCGAGGTACATCGGCGGGAACATGTCGTCGGCGAACTTGGCCCAGTGCCCCGACCGCTCGAAGAGGGAGCGCTTGCCGAGCACGGGCGAGTACACGGGCTCGCAACCGGTGCGCAGCGCGACCTCGCGCGCGTACTGCTCCAGCTCGTACCGGACGGCGGCACCGGCGGGCAGCCAGAGCGGCAGGCCGGGGCCGACGAGCGGGCTGGTGTCGAAGATCCGCATGTCCCGGCCGAGGTCGCGATGGTCGAGGACGGCGGGCCGTTCCGCGGCGTCCGGACGGCGATCGGGCGCCTGCTGGTTCGGTGCGTGGACGTTCATGGCATTGCTCCTTAGGAGGGAGGAGCCGCCCGGTTGCCGCCGTCGTGCATGACAAAGGCCCCGGAGCGAGCTCCGGGGCCTGGGTTGCTGGGTGCAGGTCAGCGCGCGCCGGAGGGGTCCGGCGTCGTCGTGCGTGCGCTGAGGTGCATGCCGCCCACCGTAACGTCAGAGGGTGCGGGCGTCCAGGGCGTTGCAGTCCTGGATGGTGCCGCCCTCGTAACCGATCGAGAACCACTTCACGCGCTGCTCGCTGGAGCCGTGGGAGAACGCCTCGGGGTTCACGTCGCCGCCGGAGCGGCGCTGGATGTTGTCGTCGCCGACGGCCGCGGCGGCGGACAGCGCCTGGTCCAGCTCGTCGCGGGTGATGGGCTCGAGGAACGTGACACCGGTGTCCGGGTCGACGGTGGTCGCGGCGTTGCCGGCCCACATCCCGGCGAGGCAGTCGGCCATGAGCTCGATGCGCACCGAGTCGGACTCCGGGCCGGTGCCCGACCGGTCGGCCCGCTCGAACAGCCCGAGCTGGTTCTCGATGTGGTGGCCGAACTCGTGCGCCGTCACGTACATCTCCGCCAGCGGCCCGCCCTCGGCACCGAACTGGCTGGAGAGCTGGTCGTAGAACGAGAGGTCCTCGTACACGGTGGTGTCGGCCGGGCAGTAGAACGGCCCCGTGGCCGACGTCGCGGAACCGCAGCCGGTGTCGACGGCGCCTTCGAAGCTGACGACCTCGGGCATCGCGTACTCGACGCCGCCCTGTGCCGGCAGCGTCTCGGCCCAGTACACGTCGAGCGAGTCGACGGCGGCGCTGAGGCGGCACTCGGGGTCGCTGTTGGCCTGCTCGGCCGTGCACTCACCGATGTAGCCCTGCTCGCCGCCGCCCCCGGAGTCCGTGGTGGTCCCCAGGATGTCGGCCGGGCTGTTGCCGGTCAGCACCATGTAGAGCAGCGCGATGACGAGCGCCGCGCCGCCGCCGACACCCGCGCCGACGGCGCCCCGGCGTCCGCCACCCTTGCGGACCCGGCCGCCCTCGAACTGCCCGCCCTCGCTGAAAGTCACCTGACAACGCTACCGCGACCGGGCAGGCCGCGGGCCCGCACCGCGGTGGCGAGCGACCGGCGAAGCTCCGGGACCGTCCGTACGATCGGCCCATGGACCTGCTGCGACATGCTGAGCTCTCGCGCCGCGCCGTCCTCGCCGCGGCGGCGCTCGTCCCCCTGGCCGGTTGTGTGCGGGAGGCGTCGGGCCCTTCCGGGGGCTCGGAGAGCGCGCCGGGTGGCGCGTCGCCGTCATCGGCGTCGTCGGCGGCCGGAGGGTCCGGGGCGGAACCGTCGCCGTCCGACACCGCCTCGGGCGATGCCGACGTGGACCTGGGCGACGGCACGCCGGCCGAGCAGGCCGCCCGGCTCGCGGGCGACGACCCCGTGCTCCTCGCGCTGATCGCGGCGTTCACGCCCGGCTGGCTCCCGCCGGAGGCCCCGGACCCGGAGCCGACCCGGATCTTCGACAACGTGACCGTGGTCGGCACCGACTTCGTCTCCGCGACGGCCGTGGAGACGTCCGACGGTGTGATCCTGATCGACGCGCTGGAGTCGCGGGACCAGGCCGCCGACATCCTGGTCCCTGAGCTCAGGTCGCTGGGCGTGGACCCCGCGCGCATCAAGTACGTGGTGGTGGCGCACGGGCACGCCGACCACTTCGGCGGGGCCCAGTACCTCGCGGACCGCTACGGCGCCCGCGTGCTGATGAGCCCGACCGACTGGGACGTGGCCGCCGCGGACGACTCGCCCGACGTCCCCGCGCGTGACCTGGACATCGCCGACGGGCAGAAGCTCACCCTGGGCGGGACCACGATGACGCTCCCCTACACGCCGGGACACACCCCGGGCACTGTCTCGCCGGTCTTCCCCGTGTGGTGGAAGGGGCGGCGGCACACGGCGATGCTCTGGGGCGGGACCGGGCTCCCCGAGCCGACGTCGGGCAAGCGCGACTACCTGCGTTCCGTGACCGACTACGCCGCGCTGATGCGGCGCGCCCGTGTGGACGTCGAGCTGAGCAACCACGCCCAGACCGACTACGGCCTGGAGCGCCTGCGGGCGCTGCGCGACGGGACCGCCGACGGCCAGAACCCGTTCGTCCTGGGGCGGGCCCGCGCGCAGCGCTTCATGCGGGTCCTGGAGCTGATGGTGCGGGACACGCTCCAGGCCTAGGCGGCTTTTCAGCAGAGGTCGATCTTCCAGACCGGGTTCCAGTTGACGTTCTTCCCGGTGAGCGCGCCGATGCTGTCGACCTGCGAGTTGTCGGCCCGCAGGAGCCGCACGGCCACGTTCTGGCTGTTCTGCGCGTAGACCGTGCCCGTGAAGTTGGTCAGCTCGTAGTACTGCCCGGCCGGCAGGCAGTAGTACAGCGCGTACGCGGACCAGAGACCGTCGGCCTCCTGATTGCGCACGCACAGGTGGTAGAGCGGGCAGTCCCCGACCATCTGCTCCGACTGCGTCGCGCTCAGGTTGGTCTCGACGATGGCCGGCTTCGGCCAGATGGACGGGTCGCCCTTGAGCAGGGCGGCCTGCACCGGGCCGCTGTCGGCCGACGCCGGAGCGGTGACGGTCGCCGGGCTCCCTGCCCGCTGGTCGGCGACGGCCGGCGCCGCCACACTCACCGCGAAGGCCGACAGCAGGGCGACCAGCACGGCGATCAGCCGCCGTGCCGGCCGGACTCCGCCGCCGCTGTTCGTGCCGCCGACCGGGCGGTCCTGCCTCGCCGCGAGGTACCTGCCCCCGCCGGTGCCTGTGCTCGTCGTGGTGCTGGATCTGGTCATCTGTCTCAGCTCTCCCCGTGTCACCTCAGCAGCTGGATCTCAGGCCGGGGCAAACGTAGGTCGCGCCGAGACACGTTCCTAGGTGATTCGGTGCGGGCCGAAAGACGCCTGGCGACTGTA
Source organism: Promicromonospora sukumoe (assembly GCF_014137995.1). Taxonomy (NCBI): domain Bacteria; kingdom Bacillati; phylum Actinomycetota; class Actinomycetes; order Micrococcales; family Promicromonosporaceae; genus Promicromonospora; species Promicromonospora sukumoe. Next base: position 1,493,968 of record NZ_JACGWV010000001.1, on the reverse strand, counting down.
TTTCCGCCCGCACCGGGGACTCTTCTACCGGCTGCCGTCCCGGGGCCGCCGCCCCCCGAGCCGGCTACCACTAACCGGGCTAGCGCGAACCGGGCTACCTCGCGGACCGCTTGCGGAACTCCTCCACCGGCCAGGACGTCATCGCACCGATGCGCACCGACACGATCGCGCCGTCGGCGTCCCGCTCGGTCTGGACCGGCTCGCCGACCGTGCCGAACCCGGCCACGGGCTCCTGCACCAGCCGGCCGTCGGACACGACCAGCCGCTGCGCGACCTCGGCCGGCTCGGCGGCGCGCACGTTGATCGCGTGCAGGATGCCGCCGAGGTCCACGACGTCGGACACGCCCCAGAGGTTGGCAAAGCGCCCGACAGGCGCGTCCGCCGGGACGCCCGGCACCGGGTCGCCGCCGTTGCCGGAGGTGGCTGAGGCGGTGCCCGAAGTCGCTGCCGAGGCCGCGACCTCGTCCGCCGCCGCGAGCGCCAGGTTGATGAGCTGGATGACGCCGTTGGCGATCTGCCCGGCGGTGCCGTCGACGGAGTTGGTGAGCGAGGAGACGACGATGCCGTCGACGGGGTCGATCCAGGTGCGGGTGATGTGCCCGGGGTACCCGCCGGAGTGCCCGACGACCTCGCGGTCTCCGACCTTGCCGACCTCGATGCCGACGCCGTAGCGGCCGAGCTGCTTGCCGCGCACCGTGACGCGGGACTCGTCGCGCTGCATGAGGCGCTTGCTGGCGTCGCTGATGAGCGTGGTGTCGCCGTGGACGTGGGCCGCGCCGTAGCGGACCATCTCCAGCGCGGTGGAGTACCAGCCGGTCGCGGCGGCCATGGCGCGGGTGTCGACGTGCGGGATGACCCGGCGCGCGTCGCCGTGGGCGATGCGGCCGGTGTGGCCGGCGGCGTACTCGGCGGCGCGGGCGGGGTCCAGCTCGGTGCCGGTCCGCGTCAGGCCCAGCGGCTCGACGACGGCGACGCGTGCCACCTCGTCGTACGTCTTGCCGGTGACGCGCTCGATGATGATGCCGAGCAGGCTGTACCCGATGTTCGTGTACTTGAAGTGCTCGTTCGGCTCGAACACGACGCCCTCGGCGCGCACGCACTCCAGCACCTCGTCGCGGTCGAGGAAGGGGCGGGAGTGCTGCCAGAAGTCGCCGTCGGAGGAGTCGCGGATGATCCCGGCCTGGTGGCCGAGCAGCTCCCGGACGGTGACGCCGGCGGCGCGCGAGCCGTCGAGCTCCGGCACGAGGTCACCCGCCCGGTCGTCGAGCCGCAGCTCGCTGCGCTCCACGAGCTGCATCACCAGCACGCCGGTGAACGTCTTGGAGTGCGACGCGACGCGGAACAGGTGGTCGCTGGTGAGGTCCTCCCCCGTCTCCACGTCGGCCTTCCCCCAGGCCAGGTCGACGAAGACCTCACCGCGCCGGCCGACGGCGAGCTGGAGGCCGGGGATGCCGTGGTACGCGGCCTGGAACGAGGCCCAGTCGGCGAGGTAGGGGGCGATCGAGCGGAGGGTCTGGGCGGTGCGGTCCTCGGTCAACAGGGGTCCTCTCGGCGTGGTGGTGTCGGCTGCATGATGCCTGATCGGTATTTCGGCGGGGTGAGCAGGACGGTGCCCGGACGTCCGGGTGTGCCGCCGTCCGGTCAGCGCTGGCGGGCGTGCTTCGGCCGGTCCGGGTTGCGCAGGGTCTTGAACAGCCACCACACGATCAGGAGGACGACCGCGACGATGACGACCTTCTGGAACACGCCGACGCTCTCCTCGACGATGTGCCACTGGTCGCCCAGCAGGTAGCCGGCGCCGACGAGCAGGGTGTTCCACACACCGGAGCCGATCGTCGTGAAGAGCAGGAAGCGTGTCATCGGCATGCGTTCCACGCCGGCCGGTATGGAGATGAGGCTGCGCACGATCGGGATGACCCGGCCGATGAGGACCGCCCAGTCACCGTGCTTGTTGAACCAGGCCTCGGCCTTGTCCACGTCCTCGAGCTTCACCAGGGGCATCCGGTCCACGATGCTGCGCAGACGGTCGCGGCCGAGCCATGCGCCGAGCCCGTAGAGAAGGACCGCGCCGACCACGGAACCCGCCGTCGTCCAGATGAGCACGTGCCACAGCACGAGCGTGCCCTGCGCGGCTGTGAAGCCTGCCAGCGGCAGGATCACCTCGCTCGGCAGGGGCGGGAAGAGGTTCTCGAGGGCGATCGCTACGCCTGCGCCCGGTGCGCCGAGGGTCTCCATGAGCCCGACGGCCCAGTCGGCGACGGTCGTGGCGAAGCTTTGTGTCGTCATGCCCCTACGCTATTCGGCTCCGAGGGGTGGACGAACTGCGGGTCTCCGTAACGTCGTGCGGGTATGCCGCAGGTGACGTGTGGTTTTCCGCAGTCCGCCCCGCCGCCGTCCTCCATATCCTGGCAACGTGACCCCAGCCCCCACCGCCCCGCACAGCACCCCCGCACGCGTGCTGTGGGGTGCGGCCCTCGGGGCCCTCACCTGGCCCGTCGACCTGTTCTGCGCCGTGCTGGCGCTGCTCACGGCGCGCCGTCGGGCACCGCTGGCGCCGGTGCGCGCCGTGGTCACCCTGCACCGCGGGCGCACGGTCCGCTTCCTCGACTGGTCCGACGGCGGCGCACCGGTCACCTCCCGGCGCGCCGCCGCCTACCTGGCACTGCGCGTCGGGATGAGCTCGCTCAGCATGCTGGTGCTGGGGCTGCTGGCGTACGGGCTGTTCGGGGTGGTCGTGAGCCTGGCGTCCTGGCTGTTCGACGTGCGGCTCACCGTCGACGCGGCGTTCCAGGGCGACGGCCTGTCGACGTCGGACGTGCTCGTGCTGGTCCCCATCGGCAGCATCCTGCTGTACCTGGACCTGATGGGCCTGTTCGGCGTCGGCCTCCTGGACCGTTGGACCGCCGCGCGGTGGCTCGCCCCGAGCCGCAGCGAGCGCCTGGAGGCGCAGGTCGAGGAGCTGACCGTGAGCCGCGCCGACCTACTGTCGGCCCTCGACGCCGAGCGGGGCCGGATCGAGCGCGACCTGCACGACGGCGTCCAGCAGCGCGCGGTCGCCCTCGGGCTGCTGGTGAACCGGGCGCGGCGGCTCTCCGGGCCCGAGGCGGCCGGCTCCCTGCTGCTCGAGCAGGCCGGCCGGGAGGCGGAGCAGCTGGTGACGGACCTGCGCGACGTCGCCTGGCGGGTGCGGCCCACGACCCTGGACACGCACGGTCTGGAACCCGTGCTGCGACAGCTCGTGTCGCACGCCGCCGTACCGACGGTGCTGGACTGGGACGTGCCGGTCCGTCCACCCGGTGAGGTGGAGACGACCGTGTACTACGTGGTGGCCGAGACGCTGACGAACGTGGCGAAGCACTCGGGGGCGGACGGTGCGCGGGTCTCGGTCTCGCTCGACGGCCCGGCCCGTGCGGGAGATGACCGCGAGCGCCAGGACGCCGCCGTGCACGTGGTGATCAGCGACGACGGCGTCGGCGGCGCCGTGGTGCGCCCGGGCCACGGGCTCGCCGGCCTGGCCGGGCGGGTGGCCGCGGCAGGCGGCACGCTGGCGCTCACGAGCCCCGCGGGCGGGCCCACACGCGTCGAGGTGGTGCTGCCGTGCGCGTGATGCTCGCCGAGGACTCCGCCCTGCTGCGGGAGGGCATCCGCAGCCTCCTGACCGACGAGGGGCACGACGTCGTCGCCGCATACGGCACCGCCGACGAGCTGCTGAGCCGGCTGGCGGCCGAGCGGCCCGACGTCGTCGTCGTCGACGTGCGCATGCCGCCCACCCACACCGACGAGGGCGTGCGGGCCGCGGTGCAGATCCGGGAGCGCTGGCCGGAGGTGGGCATCCTCGTGCTCTCGCAGTACGTCGAGCGGCAGTTCGCGCAGGTGCTGCTGGGCGACGGGGCGCGCGCCGTCGGCTACCTGCTGAAGGACCGGGTGATGGGCGTGGACGACTTCCTCGACGCGCTGGACCGGGTGCGGTCCGGCGGCCTGGTCCTGGACCCGGACGCGGTGGGGCAGCTCTTCCGGGACACGACGCACCGGCTCGAGATGCTGAGCGAGCGGGAGCGGGAGGTCCTGGGGCTCATGGCCGAGGGGCGCACCAACGCCGGCATCGTGCGGGCGCTGTTCATCTCGACGTCGGCGGTGGAGAAGCACTCGAACGCGATCTTCGACAAGCTGGGGTTGCTGGCGGAGGACGGGTACAACCGGCGGGTCCTGGCGATCCTGCGGTGGCTGGAGTCGTGACGGCGAGCGGCACCCGCACCGCCGTGCCATGGTGATGGCCCGACTCCTGAGCGGACGGTCCCTTCATGGACGAGCAGTTCACCGCGACACTGCAGAAGAGCCCGAGCGAGGGCGGCTGGACGTACGTCGTCTGGCCGAGGTCCGTCGAGTTCTTCGGGACGCGCGGCCTGGTCAAGGTCCGGGGCACCATCAACGGGCACCCGTTCCGGAGCTCGTTCATGGCACTGGGCGACGGCACGCACAAGCTGCCCGTCAAGGCGGACGTGCGCAAGGCGATCGGCAAGGACGAGGGCGACACGGTGACCGTCGTCCTGCAGGAGCGGCTGTAACGAGCAGCGGTTGAACGGATCGCGGAGCGTTCCTAGGGTGCTCCGATGCGCATCTTCCTGGCCGGCGCGACCGGCGTGATCGGTTCCCGGCTGCTGCCCCTGCTCGTCGCGGCCGGTCACGACGTCGCGGGGACCACACGCTCGCCCGACCGCGCAGGCATGATCGAGCGGCTCGGCGGCAGTCCGGTCGTCGTCGACGTCTACGATCTCGACGCGCTGACCGCGACGGTCTCCGACGCCAAACCCGACCTGGTGATGCACCAGCTCACCGACCTGCCCGACGACGCCGCGGCGATCCCGGCGCGCGCCGCCGCGAACTCGCGCATCCGCACCGAGGGCACCGCCAACCTCCTGACGGCGGCACGAGCTGCCGGTGCGTCCCGGGTGCTCGCCCAGTCCATCGCGTGGACGCCGTCCGGGCGGGGCGACGCCGTCGCACGGCACGAGGCCGCCGTGCTGGACGTGGGCGGCGTCGTGGTGCGCTACGGACAGCTCTACGGTCCGGGCACGTACTACGCGACGGAGCCGCCCACGCACCCGCGGATCCACGTGGACGACGCGGCGCGGCGGACGGTGCCGCTGCTGGAGGCGACGTCAGGCATCGTGGTCCTGGCCGACCCGGCGACCTGATCGTTTCACTCCCCCAGATCCGGTCAGCCGCGCAGGCCGAGCACCCATTCGGCGATCGACGCCAGGTCCGCAGCAACAACCCCCGTGGCCGACTCCACCTCGTGCAGCAGGGCCGCACCCGGGTGCTCCTCGGCGACCCACCGACGGTCCGCGTCCCCGATCACGTCGTCGAGCCAGACGAACGGCCGACCCTGCGCGATGCGCACCAGCGCGCTCGTCTTCCACTGCAGACGGTCGGGTCCGACGTCACCGGCGTACGCAGGCAGGTCGGCGACAGGTAGGCGCGGCAGGCCCAGCAGGGGCGCGATCACGTCGTTCGCGCGGTCCATCCATGCCGTGGCCCACACGAGGTCGCACCCCAGGCCCGCGAGCAGCGGACCCAGCGACCGGTCGACCCGTTCCAGGAAGGGGTTGGACGACGCCGTCCAAACCTCCGGCGGCCCCGGCACCGCAGGACCGGCCGGGCCGCCGAACGGGAGCAGCGTGCCGTCCACGTCGAGGAACAGGATCGGTCGCAGTCGATCAGCCATCCGGGCACGGTAGGTCGACGACGCCGTTCGGGCCTAGCGCCGACGCGACCCCGACCCGCCGTCCCGGTGGATCAGGCTCGAGCTGGTCGACAGCCTCCGCACGCCCATCCGGGAGCGCGCCGCCGCATAGAAGTCGTCCCGAGCCCGGCGAAGCAGGAGTGCCTGGCCGTCCCACCCGTCCAGGTCGAACTCCGCGTCGTCGCCCGCACGGGCGAACACCTCCAGCCGATGAGCGGCGACCCGCATCCTGCGCGCGGCGTCCACGGTGTCGGCGTCCGCCAGCAGGCAGAGCTCCTCCCACGCATCGGTCACCGCACGATCGATCTCCTCGCCGGTCAGACGCGCGAGCCCGGCGTCCAGATCGACGGGCGGCGTCGTGGCACCGGGCCGGTGCCCGGCGGTCATCCCGGCGATGAGCTGCGAGTACCTGCGCAGCGCCCTCGTGTACTGGAGGCACGCGTCGTAGAACCGCTCGCGGCGCCATCGGGCGGCGTCCGTGACCATGGTCGTGGCCAACGTGCCGATCACGCCGAGCGTCACACCGATCAGGGCGGGTAGCTGCACCAGAAGGTTGTCCACCGCGCCAGCATGACATCACGCCCATATCGGGCAGGCGCGCAGCGCCAAGACCACGCCGTCCGCCAAAAAGACCCCGCCCGCGACCCACCCTCTTCCTAGACTGACCCGATCCACCCGCCTGCCAGAGCAACGCGAGGCACGGCGAGCCCCCAACCCGAAAGGCCCAACGCGTGTCCCACGTCGTCGCGATCAAGGACCAGGTGGAGGCGGCCGTCCAGGCCGCCCTGTCCCAGGCGCTCCCGGCCGAGCTGGCCGACGCCGACCCCGTGGTCCGACGATCCGACCGTGCCGACTTCCAGTCGAACGGGCCGCTGGCCGTCGCCAAGCGCGCCGGGCGCGCGCCGCGCGACCTCGCATCAGCGACAGCCGCCCATCTCGCCGCGCCCACGACCATCGGCGGGGCCGCACCCGCAGGCAGCATCACGCCCGAGGTCTCCGGCCCCGGCTTCCTCAACCTGACCGTCCCGGCCGCCACGATCTGGCAGCAGGTCGCCGCCCGCCTGACCGCCGAGAACCTCGGCGTCGCCACGTCGCGCACCGGCGAGCGCACCGTCATCGACTACTCGGCGCCCAACGTCGCCAAGGAGATGCACGTCGGCCACCTGCGCTCGACGATCATCGGCGACACGCTCGCCCGCGTCCTCGCGCACCTGGGCGCCGAGGTCACCCGGCAGAACCACGTCGGCGACTGGGGCACCCAGTTCGGGATGCTCATCCAGTTCATCGACGAGCATCCCGAGCGGACGTGGCAGGGCGAGGGCTCGATGTCGGCGCTCGACGCCCTCTACCGCGCGGCCCGCGCGGAGTTCAACAGCGACCCCGGTTTCGCCGACCGCTCCCGCGAGCGCGTGGTCGCCCTCCAGTCCGGAGACGCCGCCACGCTGGCCACCTGGCGGGAGCTCGTCGCCGAGTCCGAGACCGCGTTCCAGGCCGTCTACGACCGCCTCGGCATCCTGCTCGCCCCGGCCGACGCCGACGGCGAGTCCCGCTACAACGCCGACCTGCCCGGGATCGTCGACGAGCTCACGGCGCAGGGCATCGCCGTCGACTCGGGCGGCGCCCTCTGCGCGTTCACGGACGGCGTCGTCGGCCCGGACGGCGACCCCGTGCCGCTCATCGTGCGCAAGAAGGACGGCGGCTTCGGCTACGCCGCGACCGACCTCGCCACGCTGCGCCTGCGCGTGGACGAGTACCGGGCCACGCGCATCCTCTACGTCGTCGACGCGCGGCAGGCCCTGCACTTCCGGATGGTCTTCGACGTCGCCCGCCGCGCCGGCTGGCTGCCCGACGACGTCGCCGCGACCCACGTCCCGTTCGGCACCGTGCTGGGCGCGGACGGCAAGCCGTTCAAGACGCGCGACGGCGGCACCGTGCGCCTGAACGACCTCCTGGACCAGGCCGTCGAGCGCGCCCGCGCGGAGCTGGCCCAGAAGGACCACGGGCTGACGTCGGAGGAGTTCGAGCACGTCGCGCAGTCGGCGGGCATCGGCGCGGTCAAGTACGCCGACCTGTCGAACACCCGCACCAAGGACTACGTCTTCGACGTCGACCGCATGGTGGCGCTGAACGGCAACACCGGCGTCTACCTCCAGTACGCGCACGCGCGCGTGCGCTCGATCCTGCGCAAGGCGGCCGACGCCGGGGTCACGCTCGGCGTGCCCGTCGACCCGGCACTCGCCCTGCACCCCGCCGAGCGGGCGCTCGCCCTGACGCTGGACGAGCTCGCGGCGACCCTGGACGACGTCGCCGAGACCCTCGAACCGCACCGCCTCGCCGGCTACCTGTTCGGCCTGGCCCGCGCGTACACCGAGTTCTACGACCAGTGCCCGGTCCTGCGCGCGGACGACGACGGCGTCCGCGCCAACCGCCTGGCGCTGTGCGACCTGACGGGCCGCACGCTGGCGACCGGACTGGACCTGCTGGGCCTCGCCGCGCCCGACCGCATGTGACGACGTCCGCCCCGGCCCACCACGGGCCGGGGCGGGCAACATACGCCGCTCCTGTCAGAGCCTGACACAAGTGTCATCGGCGCTACCCTAGGGCCATGTCGAGCACGACGAGCAGCGGACCGAGCAGCGGCCAGACCCTGCGCGAGATCAGCCGCGACGCCGTGCGCGCGCGCATCACCGAGATCGCGCTGGAGATGTTCGCCGAGCGCGGGTTCGAGCAGGTGACCGTCGAGCAGATCGCCGCCGAGGCCGGCATGTCCGCCCGCACGTTCCACCGCTACTTCCCCGCCAAGGAGGACGTCGTCATCGGCGACCCGGCACGCGGCGGCGAGTTCGTCCGCGGCGTCCTGGCCGACCGCCCCCAGGACGAGCCTGTCTGGGACTCGCTCCGCCTCGCCTTCGACGCTCTCGTCACCCAGGCACCCCCCGGGGGCGGGGACGACGAGCGCGGCAAGCGCTCCATGCGCGTGCTCGTCAGCGCCGCCTCGCTCCGGGCCCGCAGCCTGGAGAAGCACCTCCTGTGGGCACGCATGCTCACGCCGCTCGTCGCCGCCCGCCTGCCCGACGACGACGCCGCGCTCCGGGCGGAGATCATCGTCCAGTCGGCCCTCGCCTGCTTCGACGTCGCGCTCACCACCTGGGCGAACGCCGACGACGGCACCACCGCGAGCGAGCTGCTCGACCGGAGCTTCGCGACGCTCCGCCCGCAGGTCTAGCGCCGCACGCCCGGAACGGCGGGCGTCAGCGACGGATCGAGGTCTTATCGGCCGGGGTCAGCCCGGGTCGACGGTCCGGAAGCGCACGAAGTCGACCGTGTCGTCGTCCCGGATGTCGGGGTAGTAGTACGTCCGGAGCGCCGCCCGCAGCTCGTCGGCCACGCACCCCTCCAACGCGGCCTGGGCGTCGGTGATGTCCGCGAACCGGAGGTGCTCCACGGAGTCGACCACACCGGGCAGCGCCCGGTACCGGTCGTCGAACTCGAACATCAGCGTGACGGGCCCCGGGACGGTCGGATCCTCGAACCGGGTCGTGGCGGTCTTGCCGCCGTCGACGACGCTCCCCCAGTGCTGCGGGCTGAACCGCAGCAGCCGCGGCGGGTCCGCGTCCGGGTGCTGGTACGCGTGCGGGAGCAGGTCGCGGGCGGGGACCGAGAACCACTCACCGCCGTCGGACACGATCACGCGGGAGTCGGGCTGCTGGTCGAGCAGCACCTGGCGACAGCGCCCGCACGGACCGATGACGCCGCGGCCCCCGTCGCCGACCGCGACGATCAGCGCGATCGGGCCGGAACCGGCGGCGGCCGCCGTGCCGAGCGCCACGAGCTCGGCGCACGGCCCGCCCGTGAAGTGGCCGACGTTGGCACCGGTGTGGATGTCGCCGTGGACGTCCATCACCGCCGACGCCACGGTGTGCAGGTACGCGTCGTCCCCGGGGAGGCGGGACACGACCTCCTGCGCGGCGTCGATCAGACGCCGTTCGGCCGCGGTCAGGGCAGGGTCGGTCGCCGTCGTCGTCATGGGCGGGATCGTGACACGTTCGGCGGCCGCGCGCCGAGGGATTTCCCTGCGCCCGCGCGCCCGCCCGCCCGTCGGCCCGCGCGCGAAGGCCCTACCCGTCCGCGCCGATCCGCGCCGCCACCTCCGGCGGCAGCGCGTACGGCGTCTCGCGCGGCAGGTCGGGCGAGCCGCCCGCCGTCAGCTCGGCGCGCCAGGCGCGGACCTGGTCGGTGACGTCCGTCAGCCCGACGACCCACTCGCCGACGTAGGCGTCTACGGCGCTGCCGCCGATCCCGACCTGCAGCGACCGGTGCTCCAGCGCGCCGCCCTCCGGGGTCCGCTCCGGGTCCCACTGCACCCGGACCGGGCTGGACGCCTTCTGCTCGGCCCACGCCGCGGCGTCGTCGTGCAGCGAGCGGTCGAAGTGGCTCAGGGCGGCCAGGCCGAGCGCCTGCTCGAAGCCGGACCGCGACATGCGGACCGCGAGGACCCGCTCCTGGCCGGGCTTGGTCGCCCAGCCGCAGCGGTACATCATCCAGCAGAACGACGGCTTGACCCAGGTCATCCGCTCGCGCTTGAAGGGCGGCACGAAGCGGCCGGCACGCAGGGCGGCGTCGGCGATCGCGGGCGGGTAGGCCTGGTAGACGGTGAGGGTGTCGGCGTCGTGGACGGCGCGCACCTGTCGCTTCGGGATGCTCATCGGGAGGGACGGTACGCATCCGGACGGACGGCGACCACGGGATTTCCCGCCCTGGAACCACCCAGACGGCGTCCAGGCGACAACGGGATATCACGGTTGTGATGTCTGGGTTACGGCCATTAATGGCGGACTGCCGGATGGTTCGGTCCTGGAATGTCTGGTTTTAATCGACGTAACCCCGATCGCTTTCCGATTGACAGGGTGAAAAACCCGCCTGACGCTGTTTCGCGGTGCACCACGCCCGCGTGGAACACCATTTGTTCCAGCGGAGCGATTCGAGGGGAAACACCATGATCCGAGGATTCCGTGTCATCAGTCGGGCAGGAACAGTTCTGGCCATCTCGGCCGGCCTGGCCTGCACGGCGGCAACAGGTGCGAGCGCGATGGTGCTGCCCGGGGCGACCGCCCCCACGGCACACCTGATCGGCGCGACCGACCCGGTCGACGCCCCAGCAGCCGAGGCTCCCGTCGACGCTCCAGCCGCGGAAGCACCGGCCGACGCGCCGGCCGTGGACGCCCCGGCGGACGTGCCCGTACCCGACGTTCCCGTCGACGCGCCCGTCCCGGACGTCCCGGTGGACGCGCCGGTCCCGGACGTTCCGGTCGACGCCCCCGTGCCGGACGTGCCGGTCGACGCGCCGGTCCCTGACCTGCCCGTCGACGCGCCGGTGCCCGACCTGCCCGTCGACGCCCCCGTGCCCGACCTGCCGGTCGACGCGGTCCCGAGCCTTCCGGTCGACGCCCCGATCCCCGACCTCCCGGTCGACGACCTGCCCGTCCCGGACCTGCCGGTCGACGACCTGCCGATCCCGGACCTCCCGGTCCCGCTGCCGACCGACGGCCTGCTGAGCTCGCTGCTCGACGCCGTCGGCGGGCTGCTCAGCACCCTGCTGGGCGCCCTCGGTGGCGGCCTGCCCGTGCCGCTGCCGGTCCCCCTGCCCGTGGGATGAGCATGACGGCGGCGTCAGCGCCGTGAGAAACAACTGAGATGCACGGGTGAGGCCCTTTTCCGGAACTCCGGAAAAGGGCCTCACCGCTTTTCTGAACAACCGTCCAGAAAAGTTGAACAATCGTCCAGGAATTCGGCCGACGGCGCGGCCCGGACTACCTGAGACAGTGCGCGGCCCGCGAGTGCGATAGGACGGTCCCATGCTCAGCACCCGCTCCCCCGAAGAGCCCTACCTGGTCGAACGCGACCCCGGCTACTTCGAGTACCAGCTCCCGGTCTCGGTCAAGGCGGTGGTCGCCTGGCGTGGCCGGCTGCCCCTGCTGCGCAACGAGCGCGACGAGTGGGAGCTGCCCGGCGGCAAGCTCGACCTCGGCGAAGAGCCGGCGCAGTGCCTCGCCCGCGAGATCGAGGAGGAGCTCGCCTGGGACGTCACGGTCGGCGAGCCCGTCCACAGCTGGGTGTACCGGGTCCTCCCCCACCGCCACGTCTTCGTCCTGACCTTCCTCGCGACCTACGACGGCGACGCCGCGCCCGTCGTCAGCGACGAGCACCAGGAGCTGGTGCTCGTGACGCCCGAAGAGGCCGACGCGCTGCGGATGCCCGCCGGCTACCGGGCGGCGATCCGGCTGGCGGTCGAGCGGGGGCATCTCCGCGCATGACCCGCGCACGACGGCACCGCGTCGACCGAACGGGCGCCGGGCCCGCCGCCCGTCGGATACCTTGAGCCCGTGCCCGACCTCCTGATCGCCCAGCGCCACTCGGCCCACCTCGACCGGGTCGTCGAGGCGCTGCGCCAGGTGCACGAGAGCGACGGCTACCCGATGGTCTGGCCCGAGGACCCGGTCGCCTGGCTCACCCCCGAGCGCTCGATCGGTGCGTGGGTCGCGCTGGCCGACGGCGCCGTCGTCGGCCACGTGATGCTGGTCGCCGCGGACGGCGTCGAGCAGGTGGACCAGCTCGCGGAGACCGCCGGGGTGTCCGTCGCCGGGCTGGCCGCCGTCAGCCGCCTGTTCGTCACGCCCAAGGCGCGCGGCTCGCGCATCGCATCGACGCTGCTGGAGCGCGTCGAGGACGCGCCGACCCGGCGCGGCCGCCGGCTCGTGCTCGACGTCGTGGACGACGGCGGCCCCGCCGTCCGCCTGTACGACCGCCTGGGCTGGCGACGCGTGGCCACGGGCCCGGCCGCCTGGACCGCCCCGGACGGCACCCACCCGCCGACGGCGTCCTACCTCTGCCCCCGCTGACCCACCCCGCGACAACTCGCTGAGTGCTGGATATTCGCCCTTCCAGCGCGTCCGGAAGGGCGAATATCCAGCACTCAGCGAGAGGTCAGGCGGTGCGGGAGCCCAGCCAGGGGGCCAGGTGGTCCTCGCGCCACAGCCACTCGACGCCGGCGGCGGCCTCCTGCGGCGTGCACAGCGCCGCGTGGAACGCCTCGCGCAGCAGGTGCCGCTCGTCGACGCCGCCCGAGCCGTCCGGGCCGGCGCCGTCCGCGACCCCGGTCACCACGATCCGGGTGTGCGGCACGGTCCCCGCGCAGACCTCCGACCACGGCCCCAGGTCACCGACGGCGAGCTGACCGCCCGCGCCGTCCCACAGGCAGGCGAGCCCGGGCCGGTCCGCCACGTGGAAGACGCCGCGCGCCCGCAGCCCGCCGGCGCCGAGCGACTCGATGTGCTCCAGCAGGCGCTCCGGGTGGAACGGCAGCGGCGAGCGCAGCTCGAGCGTCCAGCTCCGGTCCCCGGGCACCCCGCCTCGCCCGGCGACGACGACGGCCCCGAGCGGGTGCGCCCGGCGTTCGGCGCGCACCGCCGAGTGTGTGGCGGCGGCGAGCAGGTCGGCCGACAGGGTGTCCAGGCCGTCCACGCGGCGCGTCCCGGCGCCGCGCAGCCGGTCGAGCAGGCCCGACGCCGTGGGCGGGAGCGGGGGGCGGGAGGTCTCGACAGGCTCGACCAGCGACGACGGCTCGGACAGGGCGGACGTGTACGTCACCACCAGGTCCGCCTGCTCGATCTGGCCGGCCAGCGCCTCGCCGACCGAGCGCTCGTCGCCGGTCGTCAGGCCCAGGCCGCGTTCGAGCAGGGTGTCGTCGCCGAGCAGGTCGTGCTGGAGGGTGTCGACGTCGACCACCGTGAACGAGGTCGCGATCCGCGTGTGGTCGAGCGCGCCGCCGGGCGCGGTCTCGGCGGTCAGCGACCGGGCGGCGGGCAGGGGTTCGGCGCTGACGGGCAGCGCGAGCAGCACGTGGTCCCAGCGGCCGTCGCGGGCGAGGCGGGCGATGGTGGGGACGGCGTCCTCGCGGACGGCGCAGGACAGGCAGGCGTGCTCCAGCGGGACCAGGACGTCCTCGATGACGCCGGCGGCGTCCAGGACGACGCGCCGCAGGTGGTCCTCGTAGATGTCGTGCCGGGCGGCGACGACGCCGGGTGTGTCGGTGAGCAGACCGAACAGCGCGGTGTCGCGCAGCACGGGGTCGATCGTGGCCAGGACGCTCACCGGGATGATTCCGCGGCGGTCTCCGGTTCGGTACATGCTGCCTCCTCGCCCGGGGGACGACCCCGGAATAATTGATAACGGTTCTCAGTTCTGGTTCACTGTAGCGCGATATGAGAACGGTTCTCACCAGCGACGACCAGCTCGCCGCAACAGGAGGTCATGTGTCAGCCAGATGCCAGGTGCTGGGCACCGTCCCGGGGTTCGGCCACTCGATTTCGCACTCGCACGTGCGGACCAAGCGGCGGTTCGACCCCAACATCCAGAAGAAGCGCTACTGGGTCCCGTCGCTCGGCCGCAACGTCACGCTGCGGGTGAGCGCGAAGGGCATCAAGACCATCGATCGCAAGGGGATCGACGTGGTCGTCGCCCAGATCCTGGCAAGAGGGGAGAAGGTCTGATGGCCAAGAAGTCGAAGATCGCCGCCGACGCCCGGCGCCGCGAGCTCGTCGCCCGGTACGCCGAGCGGCGCACGGAGCTGCGGCGCACCCTGCGCCGGCTGGACCTGCCGGCCGAGGAGCGGGCGGCGGCCGCCGCGGAGCTGTCCCGGCAGCCGCGCGACGCCAGCCCGAGCCGGCTGCGCAACCGCGACGCCGTCGACGGCCGGCCCCGCGCGTACTCGCGGAAGTTCGGGCTCTCCCGGATCCGCCTGCGCGAGATGGCCCACCGCGGCGAGCTGCCCGGAGTGACCAAGTCGAGCTGGTGAGACCGGCCGGCACCCCCGACGGCCCCGCCGTCGCCCACCTGCTACGCAAGGAGTGACACATGAAGGTTCGCGCATCACTGCGGTCCCTGAAGGACAAGCCCGGCGCCAAGGTCGTGCGCCGGCACGGCAAGACGTTCGTGATCAACAAGCTCAACCCGCGCTGGAAGGCGCGCCAGGGCTAGGACGAGGAGACACACCATGAAGCAGAACCTTCACCCCACCTACGGCCCCGTGGTCTTCCGGGACGCGAGCGCAGGCTTCACGTTCCTGACCCGCTCGACGCTGGCCGGCAGCACCGACTCCGGCCCCGGGCGCCCCACGGCGACCATCGAGTGGTCCGACGGCCAGACCTACCCCGTGGTCGACGTCGAGATCAGCAGCGCCAGCCACCCGTTCTGGACCGGATCGGCCCGCGTGGTCGACACCGCCGGACGCGTCGAGAAGTTCCGGCAGCGCTACGCCAAGCACAACACGAGCAGCGACAGCAAGGGTGGTAACTGATGGCATCGCGTACCGACCTGCGACCCGTGATCAAGCTCCGCTCGACGGCGGGCACCGGGTTCACCTACGTGACCCGCAAGAACCGGCGCAACGACCCCGACCGGCTCGTCCTGCGCAAGTTCGACCCCGTGGTGCGGCAGCACGTCGACTTCCGCGAGGAGCGCTGACCGATGGCGGTCCCCAAGAGGAAGATGTCCCGGTCGCGGACCCGGTCCCGCCGCTCCCAGTGGAAGGCCCTCGTGCCCGACCTGGTCGCGGTGACCGTGGACGGCCGCCAGGTGCGCATCCCCGCGCGGCTCGTGCCCGCGGTACGGCGCGGCCTGGTGGTCCCGGACTGAGACCCGCCTGATCGACCGACTGATCGACGAGAGCCCCGGCGCACACAGCGCCGGGGCTCTCGTCGTGCCCAGGGTGCCCGACGACGGGGTTCAGCCCGCCGGTGCCGGGGTCAGCGCGTGAGCGCCGCGGCGTCGACCCGGATGTCGAGGCCGGCGGCCAGCTCGTCGGCCCAGTCCTTGGCCGCGTGCCCGGTCGGGTCCGCGACCAGCACGTGCCCGATCCGCTCGTTGTTGTCGCCGGGCCGCACCTCGCGGCCGGGCGACGGCGTCTCGTGGCCGACGACGCGGTCGTCGTCCGCCAGGCGCTCAGCGCCCCGGACCTCCCGCACGACGCCGTCGGCCGGGGCCAGCAGGAACGTGACAGCGGCGCTCGTGGCGGCCGGCGGGCCCGCCACGGGCTCGCGGCCGAGCGCCAGGTCCACCAGGACCCGCAGCGGGTTGTAGCCGGTGACGAGGCGGACCAGCTCGAAGACGTAGCCGCCGCCCTGGCGCGGGTTGAGCTCGATCAGCCGGGGCCCGGCGGCGGTGAACCGCACCTCGGTGTGGCTGATGCCGTGCGTCAGGCCGACGGCGGCGAGCACCGCGACGACGTGCCGCTCGATCGCGTCCCGTTCGTCGGGCGCGAGCGGGGCCGGGAACAGGTGCCCCGACTCGACGAAGCCCGACCCTGCCTCGACGCCGGGTTCCGCCACCGACTTCGCGGTGATGCCCAGCACCCGCGTGACGCCGTCGCGGGTCACGGACTCGACGCTGTACTCCGGCCCGTCCAGGACCCGTTCGAGCAGCGCGAGCCGCTCCAGCGGCTGATCCCGGGTGTTGCGCTCGGGGCCGGTCGCCGCGGCGAAGGCCACGGCGAGCCCGGTCTCGTCGGCGACCTTGGCGACCCCGGTGCCGGAGTTCATGTCCACGGGCTTGACCACGAGCGGGTAGCCGAGGCTCGCCGCCTCCTTGCGCGCCTGGTCCCAGGTGGACGCCACCGCGAACGGCACGTCGGGCACTCCCCCGGCCGCGAGCGCCTGCCGGACCAGGTGCTTGCGCGTCGCGGTGCGCAGCACGTCCGCGGGCGCGCCGGGCAGGCCCAGCCCCTCGGCGACGTGCGCGACGGCGGGCAGGTAGTAGTCGCAGGTCGTCAGCACGCCGTCGACGGGCCGGCCCGCGGCGCGCTCCCGGGCGGCGATCTCGCGGGCCGCCGCGAGCAGGGCGGCGTCGTCGTTGGTCTCGGCGACGACCACCTCGGCGGCGAGCGCCAGGACGGGGTGAGGTGCGCCGTCGGGCAGCCGGTACAGGTCGGGGTCGCGGGTGACGAGCACGTACCGGTGGCCGGCGTCGTGCAGCAGGGGCGGGAGCATGAGGCCCGTGGACTGGAGCCAGCTCTCGATCATGAGCAGGTTCGCCACGTCAGCACGCTCCGTGCGTTCGATCGCGAACGAGAGTCGTTCTCAACATGGCGCACAGCCTGCCACGGATCGGGCGGCCGTTCTCGCCGGGCCGCGAGCGCCTGTGGAAAGCGCCGACCGGGCCGCCGGGGCCACCGGGGGAAGGTTGTGCTCCCAGGTGTGTTGCTGTGAGTAGACGTTGTCTACTCACAGCAACACACTCCGGACGCACACGTTCACCCCGCGGACCTCAGCCCCAGTCCTACAGCACCCCGTCCGGGAGGGACGGGTGCTCGTCGACGTGCGGCTTCGGGCGCGGGATGAGCAGCGCGAGCACCGTGCAGACGACCGACGCGAGGAGGCCGAGCAGCAGTGCGGTGCGGAACGCGTCGTCGGACGGTACCGGGACCCCCTGGTACTGCGCGCCGCCCGCGGCGAGGACGCCACCCACGACGGCGGCGGCCGACGTCGTGCCCAGGGAGCGCATGAGGGTGTTCAGGCCGTTCGCGGCGCCCGTCTCGTGCGACGGCACCACCTGCATGATGAGGGCTGGCATGGCCGCGAACCCCAGCCCGATACCGACGCCGACCACGATGTTGACCACCAGCACGTGCCACACGTCCAGCTCGACGACGACGGCGATCACGTACGAGACCGCGATGACCGCCGCGCCGGACGCCAGCAGCGGCTTGGCCCCGAAGCGGTGCGCGAGCCGCCCCGCCACGGGCGACATCGCCAGCATCACCAGGCCGGACGGCATGAGGATCAGGCTCGCCTGCATCAGCGTGAGGCCGAGGCCGCCCGCCGCCGTCGGCAGCTCCAGGAGCTGCGGGAACACGACGTTGGAGGCGAACAGCGCGAAGCCCATCGCGATCGAGGCGAGGTTGGTGAACAGCACGGTGCCGCGCGCCGTCACGCGCAGGTCCACCAGCGGCTCCTGGATGCGCAGCTCGTACCAGCCCCACACCAGGAGCACGACGGCGCCGCCGAGCAGCAGCCCGAGCGTGCGCGGCGACCCCCAGCCCCAGTCGTTGCCGCGCGAGACCGCGAGCAGCACCCCGGTCAGGCCGATCGCGAGACCGATCACGCCGACGACGTCGAGCCTCCCGCCCGTACGCAGCGTGCTCACGGGCACGACCCACGCGACGAGCACGAGCGCGAGCAGGCCGATCCCGGCCGCCACCCAGAACACCACGTGCCAGTCGTAGCGCTCGGTGACGTACGCGCTGATCGGCAGGCCGAGCGCTCCCCCGACGCCGAGCGTGGCGCTGACCAGCGCGATGCCCGACCCGAGCCGGTCGCGGTGCAGCACGTCGCGCAGGATCGAGATGCCGAGCGGGACCACGCCCATGCCCATGCCCTGCAGCCCGCGCCCCACGATCAGGAGCACGACCGACGGCGCCAGCGCAGCGACCACCGAGCCGAGTGCCAGCAGGCCGAGCAGCGCCAGCGCGACCGTCTTCTTGCCGTACATGTCGCCGAGCCGCCCCGAGATGGGCGTGCAGATCGCCGCGACCAGGAGCGTCACGGTGATGACCCAGGCGGTCACGTCGCGCGAGACGCCCAGCAGGACCGGCAGCTCCGACTGGATCGGCAGCAGGATCGTCTGCATGAACGACGCCCCCATGCCGGCGAACGCGAGGACGGCGATCACGAGCCCCGGCCTCGGCATCCGGGTGAGACGGGAGCGGTCCTGGCCACCGGGCGGGAAGCGGAATCTCATGTGGGGCAGACGATCCTTCGACGAGGGCGTTCCCCGCGCAGCCGGACGCCCGCAGCACGGGGTCCGCGCGGCGCGAGGGGGATACCCGCACCTTACATAGTTGCCCGCGCCAACCGAGATCCCGGTCGACGACGGATCATATATGCATAGTCCCATATGTGCGGTGTAGCATATGGGCATGGCACTCGACGCACTGATCCTCGGTCTGCTCGACCTGCGCCCCATGACCGGCTACGACCTCAAGAAGACGTTCGACGGCACCGTGGCCCACTTCTGGTCCGCCGACCAGTCGCAGATCTACCGCACCCTGGCCCGGCTGGAGCAGGACGGCCTGGTCGACGTGCGGGTCATCCCGCAGACGGGCAAGCCGGACCGCCGCGAGCACAGCCTCACCGACGACGGCCGCGCCCGGCTGCGGGAGTGGTTACGGTCACCGCTGCCCGACGAGAAGGCACGGGAGCCGTTCGTCGGCCGGCTCTTCCTGGTGGGCCGGGAGGACGACCCGGAGCTGGTCCGCGCCCTGCTCGCCGAGCGCCGGGAGGCGGCGCGCCGTCAGCTCGCCGTGCTCGAGGCCATCCCGACGGCGGACGGCGGCGACCTCGCCGCCCGCCTGCGCACCGCCACGTTGCGCAAGGGCATCGCGGACCACCGGGCCGAGCTCGCGTGGCTCGACGAGCTGGAGGCCGCGCTGTGAACCTCCACCTCACCGAGCAGCACCCCGACGCCGACGAGTCGGTGCTGTTCCTGCACGGCGGCAACGTCGCCGGCTGGATGTGGGAGGAGCAGGTGGCGGCGCTCCCCGGCCACCACTGCCTCGTCCCGGACCTGCCCGGCATCGGCGGGTCGGCGGACCACCCGTGGACCGACCTCGCGACGACGGCCGACAAGCTGGCCGACGTCGTCCGCGAGCGCTCCCACGGCGGACGCGCCCACGTGGTGGGGCTGTCCCTCGGCGGCATCGTGGGGATCGTGCTCGCCGCGCGGCATCCCGACGTCGTGCGGAGCGTCTTCGTGACGGGCGCGCTGCTGTGCGGGGTGCGCGGCCCGACCCGCTGGGCCGGGCTGGCGCAGCTCCCGTTCTGGGGCAGCCCCGGCTACTGGAAGGGACTCGCCCGGGCCTACGGGCTCCCGGCGGAGTCGGTCGACGTCTTCGTCCGCACGGGCCTCGGGATCGACCGGGACTCGGCCCGGCGGATGGTCGCCGAGATCTACGACGGCGGCCCCGCCCCGCACCTCGACGACCTGCGCGACCTCGACTTCCCGGTCCTCACGATCGCCGGCGAGCGGGAGCTGCGCACGTTCCGCGGCTCGCTGGACGAGGTCACCCGCCGGGTGCCGCACGCCGTCGCGCGGGTCGCGCCGCGGATGCACCACGTCTGGAGCGCCGAGGACCCCGAGCTGTTCCACACCGCGCTGTCGCACTGGCTGCGCACGGGCGAGGCGTCGCCGGCCCTGCTCCCGGTCGCGCCGGCGCGGGCCTGACCCCGGAGGCCCGGCGTCGGGCACCCCGGCCCGGGCCGGAGGAGCAATGCACTTTGAGACCTAAGTTTCTTCGCTTTGACGCGCGTCAAAGCGAAGAAACTTAGGTCTCAAAGGTGAAGGCTTGGCCGACGACGCCGGTCAGGCGGCCGCGAGCTCGACGGCCAGCTCCTCGACCAGGTCGTAGCCCTCCTGCATGCCGCCCTCCATGCCGGTCGCGATGATCATGTCGCGCACGTCCTTGCTGGAGACGACCGTGCGGACGGTCAGCGTGGTGCGCCCGTCGTGCTCGGTGAGCGTGTAGTGGTTCAGGCTGGGCTCGGAGTCGCCGTCGGTCATCCCCTCGAACACCTCGGTGTGTGTCATCCGCTCCGGCGCCGCGATCTCGTGGTACTCGCCGTGGAACGCGACCTCGAAGCCGTCGTTCGCGGTCATCACGTAGCGCCAGGCCCCGCCGACCCGGAGGTCGACGGTCGCCTCGGTCACCGTGCCGCGCTGCCCGGCCCACCAGCGCCGGATCAGGTCCGGCTCGGTGAGCACCCGCCACACCTGCTCGCGCGGCGCGTTGAACTCCCGGGTCACCAGGATCTCGGTGTCGGTCGGGAGCGTCAGGACGGCGCTGCCCTTGGTCGTGGTGGTCATGTCAGTCTCCTTGTCCGGTTCCTGCATCGGTCGGTCGTTGCGTCCCGAGCTCGTCGAGCACGTCGTCCATGAGGTCGAACCGCTCGTTCCAGAGCCGCTCGTAGCGGGAGACCCAGTCGTGGACGGCCTGCAAGGGCGCGCCGTTGACCCGGTAGAGGCGGCGGCGCCCGTCGTCGCGCACGTCCACCAGCCCCACCTCCCGCAGCACCCGCAGGTGCTTGGACACCTGCGGCTGGGCGAGCCCGAGCAGCTCGACCAGGTCGCCCACCGCGAGCTCGCCGCCGGCCAGGGCGTCGAGGATCTCGCGGCGGCGCGGCTCGGCCACCGCGTTGAACGCGTCGGTCGTGGTTGCTGCTCGTGCCATGCCTCAAACATATACCCATATAGGCATGCGTCAACCGACGGCCAGGGTGAAGTACACGCAGGCGACGCCGCTCAGCCCGGCGCCCCTCAGTCCCGCACCGGCGCCGTCGACGCCCGGACCATCAGCTTCTGCTCCGCCGTCCGGCGACGGGCGCGCGCGGCCCGCGGCAGAAGGGCGAGCTCCAGCGCCTGCCGGCCCATGTCCTTCATGGGCAGGCGCACCGTCGTCAGGGCGGGCGACAGGTGCCCGGCCACGGTCACGTCGTCGAACCCGGTCACCGACACCTCGCCCGGTACGGAGACGCCCCGCTCCCCCAGCACCGACAGCACGCCGACCGCCATGTCGTCGTTGAGCGCGAGGATCGCGGTGACGTCCGGGTGGGCGTCGAGGATCTGGCGGGCGGCGTCCTTGCCGCCGTCGAGCGTGAACGCCGCCTCGACCACGGGCAGGTCGGCGAGCCGCAGGCCGTGCGCGCCGAGCGCCTGCTCGACGCCGGCGAGCCGGTCCGCCATGGTCGCCAGCCGGCGCGACCCGGCCGCCACGGCGATGTGCCGGTGACCGAGCGAGAGCAGGTGCTCGGCGATGGCCCGGCCGCCCGCGACGTTGGCCGGCACCACGGCGTCGACGCCGAGCTGCGGGTGCCGGCCGATGACGGCGACCCGCCCACCGGAAGCCTCGAAGGCCTGCACCTGGGCCTTCATCTGCGCCTGGACGTCCCGGTCGAGGTGCCCGGAACCGGCCACGACGATGATCCCGACGCCCGCACCCGCGAGCGCCCGGAGCTGGGCCACCTCGGCGTGCGGGTCGCGGCCGGTGTGGCAGATCTGCACCATGCGGCCGTGGGCCCCGGCGACCTCCAGCACTCCGCTGGCGATCTCGGCGAAGTACGGGTCGCCGATCTCGTGCACGACGAGCCCGACGGACGGGCTGGCGCCGCTCGCGAGCGAGCGGGCGTGCACGTTGGCGACGTAGCCGAGCTCGGTCGCGACGGCGCGCACCCTTTCGGCGAGCTCCTCGGACACCCCGGCGGCCCCGGACAGGGCCCGGGAGGCGGTCGCGATGGACACGCCGGCGTGCTCCGCGACGTCGACCAGGCGTAGCCCGGCGGTGTGCTTCCGCATCGAATCTCCTCGCCACAGGTCAAGAGACGCCGCCTCGGGTCAAGAGAAAGGTAATGGATGACCTCAAGACCCTTGTCACCCGGCGTCCTAGTTCCTAGAGTGCCGTAAGCGGTTACGGAAGCGCTTGCCCACGATGATGTGGACCCACAAGGGAGTGGACCATGAGAGCAACCCGACGCCTGATGCCGGCGGCTGTCGCCGCCGCCTCGGCACTGTCCCTGTCCGCCTGTCTGGCGAGCCCCGAGCAGGGCGGCAGCGAGGCGGACGACCCCGACGCCCCGATCGTCGTGGGCGTGTCGCTGCCCCTGACCGGCGACTTCGCCGAGCCGGGCAAGGGCGTGCAGCGCGGCTACGAGGCCTGGGCCGCGCACGTCAACGAGAACGGCGGGCTGCTGGGCCGCCAGGTGGAGCTGGTCATCGTCGACGACCAGTCGAACGCGGACCGGGTCGCCTCCGACTACGAGCGGCTGATCAACCAGGACGGGGTGGACCTGATCTTCGGGCCGTTCTCGACCCGGCTCGTGGTGCCGGCGGCGCAGGTCGCCCAGGACTACGGCTTCCTGTTCGTGGAGCCCGCGGGCGCCGCCGCCGAGGTCTTCGAGCAGGGGTTCGACAACCTGTTCTACGCGGCACCGGCCATCGCCGACGACCACTACGACCACCTGGTCGAGTACGTCCTGGCCCTGCCGGAGGCGGAGCGCCCCGAGACGGTCGCGGTCGCCTCGATGGACGACCCGTTCGCCCAGGGCACCGCGTACGGCCTGCGCGACCAGCTCGCCGAGGCCGGGGTCGAGGTGGTGGTCGACGAGGTGTACCCGCCGAACACCACGGACTTCAGCGGCATCGCGGCGAAGATCGCGGACTCGGAGGCGGACCTGCTGATCGTCGGGTCGCAGTACCAGGACGGCGTGAACCTGGTGGTCGCGCTCCAGCAGCAGGGCTACCAGCCGCAGATGGCCGCGATCTCGGGCGCGCCGACCAACGCGGAGTTCCCGGAGGCGATCGGCGAGAAGACCGAGGGCATCCTGGCCCCGACCGGGTACACGCCGACGGCGCCGTACCCGTCGAACCAGGAGTTCGTCGAGTTCTACGAGGCCGAGCACGGCTCCCCGCCCGCCGAGGACGAGGCCAACGCGTGGACCACGGGCCAGGTCGTGGCAGCGGCGGTCGAGGCCGTGGAGTGCGCCGACCCGAGCCCGGAGTGCCAGGAGCAGCTCGTCGGGTGGCTGAAGGAGAACGAGGTCGAGACCGTCGTCGGGACCCTGAGCTGGGACGCGCAGGGCCGACCGCAGAGCGCGCACCTGATCCAGCAGTACGTGGACGGCGAGATCAAGATCGTGCTGCCCGACGACGTCAAGGAAGCCAACCTCGTCCACCCGAAGCCCGCGTGGTGAACCGATGACGGGTGCCCTGTTCGCGCAGAGCCTGGTGCTCGGCGTCCTCCTGGGTGGGCTGTACGCCCTCCTGGCCGCCGGCCTGACCCTGTACTTCGGCGTGATGCGTGTGGTCATGATCGCCCACTCGGCGTTCCTGATCCTGGCCGCGTACCTCGCCTGGTACTTCCACGAGCGCACGGGGGTCGACCCGCTCCTGTCCCTGGTCGTCACGGTGCCGCTGTTCTTCGTGGTCGGGTACGGGATGCAGCGGTTCCTGGTGTCCCGGCTGCGGCCGATCACGCTGACCACGATGTCGGTGCTGCT
Source organism: Promicromonospora sukumoe (assembly GCF_014137995.1). Lineage (NCBI taxonomy): Bacteria > Bacillati > Actinomycetota > Actinomycetes > Micrococcales > Promicromonosporaceae > Promicromonospora > Promicromonospora sukumoe. The sequence continues at coordinate 1,470,127 of NZ_JACGWV010000001.1, read as the reverse complement.
CACGTTCGCGGTCGCGCTGACGATCGAGGGGCTGCTCGGGTTTATCTGGACCGGCACGCAGCGCCGCGTCCAGCTCGGCTACTCGGGCACGAGCATCGAGGTGGCGGGCGTCAGCGTCGCCGTCGTGAAGCTCATCGCGTTCGGCCTGGCCGCACTGTCGCTGGCCGCGCTGTACCTGATCCTGCGGCGGACGTCGTTCGGCCGGGCGCTGCGGGCCACCACCCAGCACCCCGAGGCCGCGCGGCTGATCGGCATCGACACCGACCGGGTGGCCGGGCTCGGCTTCGGGCTGGGGCTGGCCACGGCCGCGATCGGCGGGACGGCGCTCGCGCTGGACTACACGATCTACCCGTCGCTGCACTGGCACTGGATCGGGCCGCTCATGGCGATCATCGTCGTGGGCGGGCTGGGCAGCATCCCCGGCGCCGCCATCGCGGCCCTGCTGCTCGGCGTCGCCGCGAGCCTGCTGCAGGTGCCGCTCGGCACCACCTGGGCGCAGACCGTGTTCTACCTGGCCCTGTTCGTGACCCTCATGATCCGCCCGCAGGGATTCTTCGGAGGTCGCCTTGCCCAACGCTTCTAGCGGTACCAGACCCTCCGGCCCGACGGCGGCCGGCCCGACGACGGCGCGCGTCGTCCGGATCGGCGGCCTGCTCGCCCTCGCAGCCGTGGTGCTGCTCTTCCCGTCGCTGGCCCCCGACCCGTTCATCCTGTCCGTCGGCGTGGTGATCCTCAGCTACGCCGTGCTCGCCACCTCGTGGAATCTGGTGGGCGGGTTCACTGGCTACATCTCGCTGGGGCACGCCGCCTACTCGGGCCTCGGCGGGTACGCCACGGCGCTGCTCATCCTGCGGTCCGGGCTGAACCCGTGGCTCGCGCTCCTGGTCGGGGCCCTGATCGTGGCCCTCATCGCGATCCCGGTCGGCATCGCGTCGCTGCGGGTGCGCGGCGCCTCGTTCGTGATCGTCTCGATCGCGCTGGTGCTCATCCTGCAGCTCACGTTCCAGAGCTGGCACACGTTCACCGGTGGCTCGGGCGGGCTGCGCGTGCCCCGGCCGTTCGGCGCGGACGTGCTGCGGCCCGAGCAGCACGAACGGTTCTTCTACCTGCACGCCGTGCTCCTGGCGCTCGCGCTGCTGACCTGGTGGCTCATCGAGCGCTCCCGGCTCGGCGCCGGGCTCAAGGCCATCCGCGAGGACGAGGACAAGGCGCAGGCCCTCGGCGTGCCGACGTTCGCGTACAAGCTGACGGCGCTCGTGACCAGCGCCTTCTTCACCGCGCTGGGCGGCGGCCTGTACGCGCTGTGGTTCGGGTACCTCGACCCGATCTTCCAGTTCTCGATCCTGGTCGGCACCTACATGGTGCTCATGTCGCTGCTTGGCGGCGTGCGCAGCCTGTTCGGCCCGCTGCTCGGCGCCGTCGTCGTCGGGTACGCGGTCGAGGTGTTCAAGTCGCAGTACGGCGACACGCAGTTCCACCTGGTCGCCACGGGCGTCCTGCTCGGCCTGGTCGTCCTGTTCATGCCCGACGGCGTCATCCCCGCCATCACCTCGTTCCTGAACCGGCGCCGCCGCGCGGCGTCGATCCGCGAGGTGAGCGCCGAGGAGCTGGCCCGGCAACGTGAGGAGGCAACGCGATGAGCACCGCATCCGTGAGCACCGAGGGGCTGAGCAAGTCGTTCGGCGGCGTCCGCGCCGTCGACGACGCCTCCGTGGCGTTCCACGACGGCAGGATCAACGCCCTGATCGGGCCCAACGGGTCCGGCAAGACCACGTTCTTCAACTGCGTCACCGGCATGATCAAGCCGGACGCCGGGACGGTGACCTACCGCGACCGCGACATCACGGGGCTCGCCCCGCACCGGATCGCGCGCTCCGGCATCGGGCGCAGCTTCCAGCTCTGCCGCGTCTTTCCCCGGCTGACCGTGCTGGAGAACGTGCTGGTCGCGGTGCAGCCGCACGGTCTGCTCCAGCGGCTGCGCGGCATGCGCAACCCGGACGACGTCGCCCGGGCGCGCGAGCTGCTGTCCCGCGTCGGCATCGACCACCTGGAGCATGCCGAGGCCCGCGACATCTCCTACGGGCAGCAGAAGCTGCTGGAGCTGGCCGGGGTGCTGATGGGCGACCCGCACACGATCATGCTCGACGAGCCGGCGGGCGGCGTGAACCCGGCGCTCGTGGACCGCATCGCCGACCTGGTGCGCGAGCTCAACGCCGAGGGCCGCACCTTCATCATCGTGGAGCACAACATGGAGCTGGTCATGGGCCTGAGCGACCACGTGGTGGTGTTCGACCGGGGCCGGCCGATCGCCGAGGGCACCCCCGCCGTCGTGCAGGACGACCCCCTGGTCCTGGAGGCCTACCTTGGCGTCTGAACTCGCACCCGAACCCCTGCTGCGCCTGACGGACATCCAGGCCGGCTACGGCCGCGCGGCCCTCGTGCTGCGCGGGCTGTCCGTGACGGTGGCACCCGGCAGCGTGGTCTGCCTCGTGGGGCCGAACGGCGCCGGCAAGTCCACGGTGCTCAAGGTCGCCAGCGGGCTGCTCAGACCGCGCGCCGGCCAGGTGGTGGTCGACGGCGTGGACGTGACCGGCCGAACGCCGCAGCAGCTCCTGGCCGCGGGGCTGTCGCACGTACCGCAGGGGCACAGCGTGTTCCCCGAGATGACGGTGGCCGAGAACGTGCTGCTCGGCGCGTACACGGTGCGCGACCGCGCGGAGATCGCGGCCCGCACGGACTTCGTGACGGAGCTGTTCCCGCTGGTCGGCGAGCGGTGGTCCGCCCTGGCGGGCGCGCTGTCGGGCGGGCAGCAGAAGCAGGTCGAGTTCGCCCGCTCGCTCATGGTGCGGCCCAAGGTGGTGCTGCTCGACGAGCCGTCGATGGGGCTGGACCCCAAGGCGACGGCGGTCGTGTTCGAGCAGGTCCAGCGCATGCGCGACGCCGGCACAGCCGTGCTGCTCGTGGAGCAGAACGCGCGGCGGGCGCTGGAGTCGGCCGACGTCGGCTGCGTGCTGGACCTGGGCCGTGTGCACATCACGGGCCCGGCCCCGGACCTCCTCGCGGACCCCAGGCTGGCCCAGCTCTACCTGGGCGGCCGCCCGAAGGAGGCCGCCTGACCCACCCCCACCCCTCGTTGAGTGCTGGGTATTCGCCCTCTCGCGCCCCGTGAAAGGGCGAATACCCAGCACTCAACGAGGCAGGACTGACTGCTGGCCGTTCAAAGGAGAACTGTCATGTCGCTTCGATCCGCCCTGGGTACGTCGCTCGGCAACGCCGGACAGGTGGTGCTCGGCCTGGCGATCCTGGCCGCGCTGCTCGCCGGGCTCCACCTCACGCCCGCCGTCGGCGGGGGCGGTCCGCCCGGTCCGGGGGCGGACGGCGGGGCCGCGCCGTCGTCCGCGGGACGGCAGGACCCGTACCGCGACAAGGTCGCGGACTACGGCGTCTGCCGGGGCACGGACCCGGCCTGCTACAACGACTGGGACCTGCCGCGCGCCACCGACGGGCGGGTGCGCGTGCTGGTCTTCACCGCGACCGGCGTCTCGCGGCACGCCCACCTCGGGCCGCTGCTGCCCGCCGGGATGAACCCGCCGCTGACGTCGGCGCACGTCGCGCAGAACGCCGTGGTCCGGTGGGGGCAGGAGTACGGGTTCGAGGTGGACTGGACCGAGGACGTGCGCCAGCTCGACGCCCCGGCGAAGCTCGCGCCGTACGACGCCGTCGTCTTCCTCAGCAACTCCCGCACCATGCTCGACGACGCGTCCCAGACCGCACTGCTGCAGTACGTCCGCTCGGGCGGCGGCTTCGTGGCCGTGCACAACACGCTCGGCGCGATGTACCACTGGCCGTGGTTCCAGGGGCTGCTCGGCGGCGCCAACTTCTACGACCACGGGCCGCACCGCGACGGGCAGGTGCTCACCGTCGACCGTCGCGACGCCTCCACGAAGGACCTGCCGCGCCGGTGGGACTTCCGCGACGAGTGGTACAACCTCGAACCGTTCCCCACGGGCGTGCGGTTCCTCGCCGAGGTGGACACCTCCACGATCGGCTCCGGCACCGGCTTCAACGGGCACCCCGGGCACGACGGCGAGCACCCGGTCTCGTGGTGCCAGTACTACGACGGCGGTCGCGCGTGGGTCACCTCGCTCGGCCACGACCCGGCCGCGTGGACCGAGGACTCGGCGCTGCCGGGCGCCGGGTCGTTCGAGACGCACGTGGTGGGCGGCATCCTCAGCGCGGCCGGCGAGCGGCCGTTCTGCCGGTAGGTCTCGACGGGCTCAGGGGTCTCGACAAGCTCGACCCGCGGGTAGGCACGACGCAACGCACAGCACTCCGCAATGACGACGACGACATTCAGGAGGCACCATGCGCACCAGACAGAGATGGCGGTCGGCGGTGGCCGCGGTGGCGGTCACCGCGACGGCCCTGGCGGGGCTGACGACGGCGATGCTCGCCACGGCCGCCCCGGTGGGTGACCCGATCGAGGACCCGGCCCCGGAGGAGAAGCAGTCGACGATCGGCCTGGTCCTGGAGGAGTACGCGCAGTTCCCGAAGACGGAGCCGATCCCGGCGCCCGTCGACCGGCGGCTGATGCGGCACGCGCGCATCAACGGCATCGGGGAGCTGCCGGACGGCTCGGGCCGCATGTACGTGCCGGACCTGAACGGCCCGCTGTACTTCGTCCAGGACGGCGAGCCGCGGGTGTACCTGGACGTGGCGGCACGGTTCGCGCCGGAGTTCTTCTCCGGGCGGGGCATGGGCAGCGGCTTCGGGTTCGCGGCGTTCCACCCGGACTTCGAGGACAACGGCACGTTCTACACGGTGCACAGCGAGCGCCCCGGCAACGCCGGGCCGCCGTCGGACCCCACGACGTACCCGGCGCAGACGCCGACGTTCCTGCACGCGGTGGTCACGGAGTGGGTGGCGGACGACCCCGCCGCGGAAGTGTTCTCGGGGACGAGCCGGGAGGTGATGCGCCTGGGCTTCGCGGGGCAGGTGCACGCGATCCAGCAGATCGACTTCAACCCGACGGCGAAGCCGGGCGACGAGGACTACGGCCTGCTGTACCTCGCGGTGGGCGACGGCGGGATCGGCGTCGGCACGGGGGTGCCGCAGGAGCGGGACACGCCGGCCGGCAAGATCCTGCGGATCGACCCGGCGGGCACGAACGGGCCGGGCGGCACGTACGGCATCCCAGCGTCGAACCCGTTCGTGGACGAGCCGGGCACGCTGGGCGAGATCTACGCGATCGGCATGCGGGACCCGCACCGGTTCTCCTGGGACCAGAAGAGCAAGCGGGCGGAGCCGCGCATGTTCCTGGGGCACATCGGCGAGCACGCGATCGAGGCCGTCTACGACGTTCAGGCGGGCGACAACTTCGGCTGGGGCGACCGGGAGGGGAAGTACGTCTTCGACGCGTCCGACCGGTGCAACCTCTACCCGCTGCCGGAGGACGACGCCTCCTTCGGGTTCACGTATCCCGTGGTGGCGTACGACCACGACCCGCCGCCCGGCTGGTCGTGCACGGCGGACAGCGGGTACGCGATCAGCGGCGGCTTCGTCTACCGCGGGCGCGACCTGCCGGCGCTGGACGGCAAGTACCTGTTCACGGACCTGGTCGAGGGGCGGGTGTTCTACGCCAAGGAGTCGCAGATGCGGCGCGGCCGCGACGAGGCGCAGATGTACGAGCTCGCGCTGTACGACACCGACGGCACCCGCAAGCGGATGCCCGACTTCACGGGCGACGAGCGGGCGGACCTGCGGATGGGCCGGGACGCGTCGGGCGACCTGTACCTGGTGGCGAAGGCGAACGGGAAGATCTGGAAGGTCGTGGACACGGTGCACGCGCCGGTGCCGCAGGACGTCCCGCGCTCGCTGGAGAAGAACAACGTGAGCTTCTACGACTTCGAGCACCCGTTCCAGCAGAACGGCGCCGTCGAGATCGACCGCGGCCTGTCCCGCACCTACCTCAACCTGATCAACGGCGGGGAGGACATGCGGGTGGCGGACGGCGCCTACCCGGGCAGCAACAACTCGATCCAGCTCGGCCAGGTCGACCCGCTGACGGCGGGCAACGACGACTGGAAGGCGGGCGTCTACGACGCGGCCGGGGTGCCCACGCTGTCGGCGTTCAACGGCGTGGACGGGATCACGGTGGCGGGCTGGGTCAAGATGACCGGCCAGAACCCGAGCCCCAACACCACGACGGCGGACCCCGACGACTTCTACAACGCCGTCGGGCTGGCGGGCCTGCTCAGCGGCGACTCCGACGGGCACGGCGTGCGCGCCCTGCTGGAGATCATCCAGGTGGACGGCGAGCTGCGGCTGGTCGCGCTGGGCCGGCGGATCGACGGCGGGGCGTCGCAGACCTTCGCCGCTCACGAGGACTGGCGCACCCTGCTGCCGCAGGACGAGTGGGTGCACCTGGCCGCGACGTTCGACTACACCACGGGGAAGATGGCGCTGTACCGCAACGGCGAGCGGGTGCCCGGCTTCTACGTGGTGGACGGCGACCCGTGGCAGGTGGACGGCTCGGGGACGTCGGCCACGACGCCGCGGGGCATCAAGATCGGCGGCAGCTTCCCGCAGGACACGCAGGAGCGGAACCCCTGCAACTGCCGCATGGACACGATCCAGCTCCTGGACCGCGCGATCACGCCCCGCGAGGTGGCGGCCCAGTACCGCCTCATGACCCGCTGACCTCGCTCGTTGAGTGCTGGGTATTCGCCCTTTCGCGCCCCGCGGAAGGGCGAATACCCAGCACTCAACGAGTTCGGTGGGCGGGGTGGGTGGGGTGGCGCGGGTGGGTAGCATGGCGGCATGGCTGCCGAGAAAGCGCTTACCGCCCCGATTCACATCGACAGCTCCCGACCCGCACGGTCGGTCCTGCGGCTGCTCGCCCGGCGTCCCGGGCGGATGTCCGTGGCGATCGCCGCGTTCACCGTCAAAGAGGTGCCGATGTGGTTCCTGCCGGTGGTCACGGCGGCCGTCATCGACATCGTGGCCACGGGCGGCGAGGTGCGCGACGTCCTGATCTGGTTCGCCGTGGCCGCCGCCCTGCTGCTGCAGAACTTCCCGAACCACCTCGTCTACACGCGCGCCTTCATGACCGTCGTGCGCGACACCGGCGCCGGGCTGCGTAACGCCCTGGCCGCCCGCCTGCAGAACCTGTCGATCGGATACCACTCGCGCGCGAGCTCGTCCGTGGTGCAGTCCAAGGTGGTGCGCGACGTCGAGAACATCGAGGTGATGCTCCAGCAGGTCACCCATCCCCTGCTCTCGTCGGTCATGGTGCTGGCCGGCGCCGTGACGATGACGGCCCTGAAGGTGCCGCAGTTCCTGCCCGTCTACCTGCTGGCCGTGCCGCTCGCGCTCGGGCTGCGCTGGGCCACGGCCCGGCGCTCGCGCGACCGCAACGAGCGCTTCCGCCGCGAGGTCGAGGGCTTCGCCTCACGCGTGGGCGAGATGGCCTCGCTCATCCCGATCACCCGGGCGCACGGCCTGGAGCAGACGGCGGTCACCCGCCTGGCCGCCGGGGCCGACGGCGTGCGCCGCGCCGGGCTGCACCTCGACATGCTCAACGGCCGCGTCGCGTCGCTGTCCTGGGTGACGATGCAGCTCCTGGGCGTGACGTGCCTCGCGCTCGCCGCGGTGTTCTCGCTCACCGGGTTCCTGCCGGTCACGGCCGGCGAGGTGGTGCTGCTCTCCGCCTACTTCACGCTGCTCACGCAGGGGCTCACCCAGCTCCTCATGCTCCTGCCGGTCACGGCGCGCGGCATGGAGTCGGTGCGCTCCGTCGCCGAGGTGCTGGAGGAGCCCGACCTGGAGGAGAACGAGGGCCGGGCCGCCGTCGACGCCGTGGGCGGCGAGCTGACGCTGGACCACGTGCACCACCGCTACCCCGACGCGGACGACGACGCCCTGCACGACGTGACCCTCACGATCCCGGCCGGTCAGACGGTCGCGTTCGTCGGCTCATCGGGTTCCGGCAAGTCCACGCTGCTCAACCTCGTGCTCGGGTTCGTGCGCCCGACGTCGGGCCGGGTGCTCGTGGACGGCGTCGACGCGCAGGAGCTCGACCTGCGCACGGTGCGCCGCCACGTCTCGGTGGTGCCGCAGGAGTCGGTGCTCTTCGAGGGCACCATCCGCGACAACGTCACCTACGGCCTCCCGGACGCGCCCGACGACGTCGTCCGCGCCGCGCTGCGGGACGCCAACGCCCTGGAGTTCGTCGAGGCGCAGCCCGACGGCTGGGACACCGTCGTCGGCGAGCGCGGGGCACGGCTGTCGGGCGGGCAGCGGCAGCGCATCGCGATCGCCCGCGCCCTGGTGCGCGACCCGCGCATCCTGCTGCTCGACGAGGCCACCAGCGCCCTGGACACCGAGTCGGAGACCCTGGTCAAGGAGGCGCTGGGCCGCCTCATGCGGGGGCGGACGACGCTGGTCGTCGCCCACCGGCTCTCCACGATCCGGCAGGCCGACCGGATCATCGTGCTGGAGCACGGGCGGATCGTCGAGCAGGGCACGCACGACCACCTGGTCGCGCACGGCGGCCGCTACGCGACGCTGCACGAGACCCAGGCGGGCTGACGCCGGCCGGGCCGAGTTCGGCAGTCTGCATCGAGATCGGTCCAGCGCTGGACCGATCTCGGTGCCACCGGCCAAACTCGAAAGTTCGGCGCGTCAGGCCGCCGACGTCAGCGAGCCCGGGCCCGGCACCAGCGCGACGGCGTCGGGCCCGATCTCGCGCCCGTCCTCGGTGACGAACCCGACCCGGACGGGCTCGCCCGTGGCCTCCTCGACGTACCGCACGGACGGTCCGAAGCCCGAGGGCCGGTGCTCGTCGCCCCACGCCGTGAACGCCCCCAGCACGGTCTTGAGCTCCCTCCCCGCCTCGGTGAGCACGTACTCGTCGCGCTGCCGCTGACCCGCGTCGCGGTACGGCCGCCGCTCCAGCACGCCGCCCTCGACCAGGGTCTCCAGGCGCGCCGTCAGCACGTCGGGCGCGATGCCGAGCCGCGCGCGGAAGTCGGCGAACCGCGTGTAGCCGAAGAAGGCCTCGCGGACCACGAGCAGGGTCCACTTCTCCCCCAGGACCTCGAGGCTCCGGGCGATGGAGCAGCGTGCGTTGCGTTCGCGGGGCGTTGTGCTCATGCCCACATCCTATCTGAGTTGTAGTTTCCAACCTAGGTGCTAGGTTGTGAATCCCAACTCAGATGGGAGTTCCCTCCGATGACATTCACCTGGGCGGCACGCGGCAGCCGCTGGGCGGCCGCAGCCGCCGTGGCCCTCGCGCTCTGGGCGTCGGCCGCGCCGACGCTCGTCTACCCGGTCTACGCCGCGCAGTGGCACCTGACGACGGCGGTCACCACCACGGTGTTCGCCGCCTACCCGGTCGCGCTGATCGCGACGCTCCTGCTGCTCGGCGGCGTCTCGGAGACCGTGGGCAACCGCGGCGCGATCCTCGGCGGACTCGGCTTCCTGGGGCTCGGCGCCCTCACGTTCCTGCTCGCGCCGAACCTGGCGCTGCTGCTCGTGGGCCGTGCGCTCATGGGCGTCGGGGTGGGGCTCAGCCTCGGTCCCGCCACGAGCGTCATCGCCTCCTCCCGGTCCGACGACGGCCGGGACCGCACCGGCGCGACCACCACCGCGGCGTCCGCCGTCGGCCTGATCACGGCACTGCTCGTGGGCGGCGCGACCGTCCAGTTCAGCGGCAACCCGCTGCACGCCGGCTACGGGGTGCTGCTCGCCGGCGTCGTCGTGGCCGCGGTCGCCGCCTGGCTGCTCCCCCGCCGCCCGCGCGCCGCACGCCGCTGGCGGCCCCGCCCGCTGGCCGTGCCGCGCGACCGGCGGCCGTTCCTCGCGGGCACGTTCGGCGTCTCCGCCGCGTACGCGCTCGGCGCGATCTTCCTCGGCATCGGGGCGCAGTTCGCGCGGGACACCGTGCGGTCCGACGACGCCTTCGTCAACGGCGTGGTCCTCGCCCTGTCCGCCGCCGCCATCGGCGTGACCGCCCTGCTCGCCGGGCGGCTGGGGGCCGCCCTGGCGCTGCGGCTCGGCGCCGTCAGCGCGCTCGTCGCACAGGGGCTGATGCTCGTCGCGGGCGCCACCCACTCGATGCCGGTGCTGGTCCTGTACTCCGTCGTGGGCGGTGCGGGCTACAGCCTCCTGTTCTCCGGCGGCATCACCCTGGTCACCCGCAGCGCGCCCGCGGAGCACCGGGCCGCGACCACGTCGTCGGCCTACCTGGTCGGCTACCTCGTGCAGGCGGGCGTCGCCCTGGCCGTGGGCCGGCTCGCCACCGGGCAGGGGCTGCAGCTCGCGCTCGTCGTGGGCAGCGCCGTCGTCGCCGCGCTGGCGCTGGCCGCCGTGCTCACCGTGCGGGCCCGGGCGACGTCGTCCGAGGCGGTCCCCGCCGAAGCCGGCACCGCTCCCCTCGACACCACCGCCGTCGACACCTCCGCCGTCGGCACCTCCGCCGTCGGCCCCACACGAACCGACACCGTCCGAACCGACACCGTCTCAACCGACACCGCACCGAACAACCTCGTGAAAGTGAGCTCGTGATGACCGAACTGAAGAATGCCGTGGTCCTGGTGACCGGCGCGAACGGCGGCCTCGGCCGCGCGTTCGTCGCCGAGGCCCTGCTGCGCGGCGCCGCCAAGGTGTACGCCAGCGCCCGGACGCCGCGCGAGTGGACCGACGCGCGCGTCGTGCCGCTGCCCCTGGACATCAACTCGCCCGAGTCGGTCGCCGTGGCGGCCGAGGTCGCCGCCGACACGACCGTGCTGATCAACAACGCCGGGATCTCCGACACCGGGCACCCCACGCTGAGCACGCCGCTCGACGACGTCCGCTCGGTGTTCGAGACCAACGTGTTCGCGCAGCTCGGCGTCACGCAGGCGTTCGCGCCGGTGCTGGCCCGCAACGGCGGCGGCGCGATCATCAACCTGCACTCCGCGCTGAGCTGGCTCGGCACGGGCACGTACTCCGCGACCAAGGCCGCCTTCTGGTCGTACAGCAACGCGCTGCGCGTGGAGCTGCTGGGCCAGGGCACGCACCTGCTCGGCGCGCACCTCGGCTACACGGACACGCCCATGACGGAGGGGCTCGACGTGGTCAAGGAGGACCCGCGCGACATCGTCGCGGCGGTCCTCGACGGGCTGGAGGCGGGCGAGCCCGAGGTCCTCGCGGACGACACGAGCCGCCGGGTCAAGGCCGCCCTCTCGGGCCCGCTGGCCGCCCTGTACCCGCAGCTCCAGGGCGCCTGACCCAACCACGTGTCAGACGTACAGGTCCCCCGGGGGACCTGTACGTCTGACACGTAGTTGGCGTGCGGCGCGCTGGTCAGGCGGGCGGGAAAGTTAGCGTCGCCGTCAGGCCGCCGTCGCGGCGCGGGGCCAGCAGCAGGTCGGCGTCGTGGGCGCGGGCGATCGACGCGACGATCGACAGGCCCAGCCCGCTGCCCGAGGGCCGGTCCGGGCGCCGCGTGCGGGCGTCGGCCCGGACGAAGGGCTCGGCCAGGGTGCGCACCACCGCGGGGTCGAGCGGCGCCCCGGTGTTCTCCACGACCAGCACCGGCCGACGGCGCTCGTCGAGCCGCGTGGTGACCCAGATCCGGCCGTCGGGGCCGAGGTTGTGCAGCACGGCGTTGCCGAGCAGGTTGGCCGCGAGCTGACCGAGCAGCACCCGGTTGCCGTGGACCGGGGCGGCGTCGAGCGTCACGGCGAGCGCGGGCGCCGCGCTCCCGGGTGCGGCGCCCGACGTCGCGGCGTCCCCCGCGGCACGAGCAACGCCCAGGTCCGGCGACCGGTCGACGGCCTCCCGGACGACGTCGGCCAGGTCGACGGGCTCGGCCCGGAGGTTCTCGTGATCGAGACGGGCGAGCTGGAGCAGCGACTCGACCATGGCGATCGAGCGCTCGTTGGTCTCGTACAGCCGGCCGAGCAGGCGGTCGACGTCGCGGCCCTCCGGGTCCGCCCGCGCGACGTCCAGCAGCGCCTTGACCACGGTGTTCGGCGTCCGCAGCTCGTGCGAGGCATTGGCTGTGAACCGGCGCTGCTCCTCGAAGGAGCGCTCCAGGCGGGCGAGCATGGTGTCGAACGTGTCGGCGAGCCGCCGCAGCTCGTCGTCGGGCCCCTCCAGGTCGATCCGGTGGACCAGGGACCCGTCCGCGGCGAGCGCCGCGGCCTCGCTGATCCGGTCCAGGGGCCGGAGCATGCGGCCCGCGAGGACCCAGCCGCCGACCAGGCCGACGAGCGCGAGGAAGCCGACCGCCGCCCCGGACAGCGGGATGGCGACGTCCAGCAGGTCGGAGCGGCTGGGCGCGAAGCCGCCGCCGTCCTGGACCATGAGGTTCTCGTCGGGCACGTACCGCAGCACCAGCAGCAGCGCGGCGAACAGCGCGGTCCCGGCCACGACGAGGAAGCCCGCGTAGCTCAGCGTGAGCCGCAGGCGCACGGACAGCCCGGCCCGACGGCGCCCGGCGGGAAGCGTGGTCACTGCTCGCCGAACCGGTACCCGACGCCGGGCACGGTGTGGATGAGCCAGGGGTCGCCGAGCCGCTTGCGCAGCGTCGAGATGGTGATGCGGACGGCATTGGTGAAGGGGTCGGCGTTCTCGTCCCAGGCGCGTTCGAGCAGGTCCTCGGCGCTGACGACGCCGCCGCGGGCGTCCATCAGCACCTGCGCCACGGCGAACTGCTTGCGGGTCAGGGCGATGTACCGGCCGTCCCGGTAGACCTCGCGACGGTAGGGGTCCAGCCGCACGGGCCCGACCTCCAGCACGGGCGGGGTCGTGGCCTCGGGCCGCCGGGCCAGGGCCCGCAGCCGCAGCACGAGCTCGCGCATCGCGAACGGCTTGGTCAGGTAGTCGTCGGCGCCGAGCTCGAAGCCGGTCACCTTGTCGGTGAGCTCCCCGGCGGCGGTCAGCATGACGATCCGGACGCCCGGGTGCTCCGCGACGACGCGGCGGGCCACCTCGTCCCCGTGCACGACGGGGACGTCCCGGTCGAGCACGACCACGTCGTAGGGGTGGGCCGCGACCAGGTCGAGGGCCGTGCCGCCGTCGTTCGCGATGTCGGCGGCGATCGCCTCCAGCCGGAGCCCGTCCCGGATCGCCTCGGCGAGATAGGGCTCGTCCTCCACCACCAAGACGCGCATGTCAGCACACGCTACCGGCGGGCACATATCGGGGGCGTATCGAAAAGCACAGACGCCCTGGCAACGTGGCGCCCGGTGGGCTGGTCCCATGACTCGACACGAACTGGCCCACCCGCCCGCCCCCGTCGGCGGCCCGCCGCGGCACGTGCCCCGCCCCGTTCCTCGCGCGCCGCGGCGCTCCGGCCGCCGCCCGACGGCGTTCCTCCTCGTGACCGCCGCCGTGCTGCTCACGGCAGTCTTCGGGGTCTACCCCCTGCTCGACCGCGGCGACGCGCCGGTCGTGCGGGCCGTGGACCAGGTGCTCGACCAGGCGCGGTCCGGGTCGGGCTCGACCGGCGTGGCGGGCGGCGACATCCCCGACGGCGTCGCGACGCTCGACGACGACCTCCCCGCGATCACCAACCTCGACGCCGACCTCACCGCCGCCGTGCGGGAGGCCGCCGCCGACGCCGCGGACGACGGCATCGACTTCTGGGTCACGAGCGGCTGGCGCAGCCCGGCCTACCAGCAGCGGCTGCTCGACCAGGCGGTCCGGCAGTACGGCAGCCTGGAGGTCGCCCGGGAGCGGGTCAGCACGCCCGAGCTGTCCGAGCACGTGAGCGGCAAGGCCGTCGACATCGGCCCGACCGAGGGTGCGTACTGGCTCATCCAGCACGGCGCCGAGTACGGGCTGTGCCAGGTGTACTCCAACGAGATCTGGCACTTCGAGCTGCTGACCAAGCCGGGCGGCACCTGCCCCGCGCTGCTCGAGAACGCGGGCGGGTGAGCCCGGCGTCGGTCCGGAGTGGGCGGGTCAGTGCGGGTCAGCCCCGCGAGGCCCGCGTCAGCCGGTCGCGCGCCCCGGCGTCGGTGAGCGTGCCGACGTCGTCCACCCACTGCTCGACGCCGCCGCGGTGCGGCAGCGCCCGCACCTCCGGGTCGGCGACGGCGGCACGCAGCACGCCGACCACGTCGCGCAGCCCGGTGAAGGGCCGGTCGTAGAACCCCTCGCAGACGGGGCCGTCCAGCGCGGGCAGGCCGACGGAGCGCTGCCGCGCGTGCAGCGCCTCGCAGACGGCGCGCAGGGCGGCGTCGCGCTCCTGCCAGGTGCCCGCCGCGAGCGCCTCGGCCAGCGGCCCGCCGGCCGACGACGCGACGGGCAGCCGCCCGAACAGCGTGCCCGCCCACTTGGGGTACGGCGGCCAGCGCCGTTCCAGCAGGAACCCGAGCCGCATCAGCCCGGTGACCAGGCGTGCGGCGAGCAGCCTGGAGCCGAGGTCGTCGCCGCGCTGCCCGGTGCGCCCCACGAACGGCAGCTCCTGCCCGACGCGCGTCCACTCGGCGGCCAGCACGTGCAGCCACACGTCGTGCGGGTACCAGGCGAGGCGTTCGCGCAGCGCGGTGAGCTCGCCCGGCCCGTCCTCGAACACGGGCCCGGCCGTCACCTCGAGCACGGCCTGCCCGGTCAGCGACAGCCAGTCGGTCACCGCGAGGTCGCCGCCGACGTCCAGCCCCGTGCGCGACCGGACGAACTCGACGGGCGCGGCCACCTCGACCCGGTGCCGGACGGTCGGGTCCCACGTGACCGGGAACGCCGTCGGGAACCCCTGGTACGACGCCGGGAGCGCGGCGGCGAGCACGTCGTCGGTCTCGCGGACGCGGTCGGCGGGGACCAGCAGGGTCAGGCGGAGGCCCCAGTCGTGGTCGCGCGAGGTGTCGTCGTCGAGGCCCAGCACGTCCGAGCCGGAGCCGAGCCGGGCGGCCGCGCGCGGCAGGTCCGGCAGCTTCCGGTCCAGGACCGGCCGGACGACGTCGGACCAGTACGCGCGGGCGAGCTCGGTTCCGGACATGCCGCCAACCTAGGAGCCGCGCGCCGCATGGGTCCAGGTGAATCCAACGTCCGGCGGGGACGTGCCGCGCCGCTGCTCGACGTCGCCAACGTGGCCCGGCGTTCAACGAGGAGCGCCGATTCCAGGCTCCGGAGTGCGCACGTGCAGGACGGGGGTGGCCGCCTGGGCCGGACTTCGACCAGCACGGACTCGAAAAATCCGGCTGAGCAGGACAGTCCGGCCGAGCCGAACCGCGCACAGCGCCGCCCCCGATAATTCAGCCCAGCCGGAGAATCAGGCCAGGCCGATCTGACCCAGCGCAGAACGAACGGAATTCAGCCGACCCGGCACCCTCTCTCCTGGTCACCTTCACCGCCCGGGTGCCTGTGACATGCCCCGCAGATCAGCCAACCGCGGCGCCCGCGCCCGGCCCGCCGAGCGCGGGATCGCGGCCCGTCCAGCCCCAGCCACGACCCGAAACGCTCAGCGCACGCTCGCGGTGACCGCCCGCGCCGTCAGGCAGGTGGAGCCGCCCACGTAGACCCGGTCGCCGTCGGCCAACCACCGGCGCTCCCCCGGGCGCAGCGGCTCGGTGGGCACGGCGTCACCGCGCGCGGCGACGTAGGTGCCGTTGGCCGACCCGAGGTCGACGACGCTCCAGCCGCCCTCCATCCAGGTGAGCTCGCAGTGCCGGCGCGAGACCCCGGTGTCCTCGCACACGATGTCGGGTACGACGCCGCGGCTGCGCGAGGCGCGGCCGACCACGAGGCGCTCGCCCGTGAGCGGCACGACGGCGTCGGCCGAGGAGCCCACGGACACCGACGGGGCCGAGGAGGCGGTGGTCGGCCGGTCCTCCTGCGCCTGGTCCGCGGACCACTCGTCGTCCGACCGGACCTCGAGCGCCCAGCTCGTCGGCGGGGCGGTGTCCCGGGGCGGGCGCACCACGGGGAGGACGACGCGCGGCATCGTGATCGAGTCGTCGAGCCGGGGCGCGGAGCCGATCCGGACGGCCAGCAGCGGGACGTGCTCCTGGACGGCGTTCGGGTGCGCGGCGAGCATCCGGGCCAGCGCCAGCGCGCCGTCGAGCGGGAGCCCGGCGCTGGGCTGCACGCGCACGTCGGCCCGCTTCTCCAGGAGGTGCTCGACGACGAGCGACCGGAGCGTCGGGGCGTGCATCAGGAGCTTGCCCGTGGTGACCGCCACCGGCACGACGCCGGGGTGGCCGAGCACGGCGCACAGCCCGTCCGCCAGGGAGCGGGCCGCCTCGTGGAGGATCTCGCGGCACGCCGCGTCGCCGTAGTCGGCGGCCGTGATGACCTGCGGCGCGAACCCGGCGAACAGCGACGCGTCGTGCACGGTGGTCCAGCGCTCGCGCCGGCCGAAGTGCTCCTCGGCGGCCCGGACCAGGCCCGGGGACGCGCCCATCCGGCGGCCGTCCATCGACCGCGCCGCGGCGTCGAGGCCCCGGCGTCCGATCCAGGCGCCGCCACCGTTGTCCCCCACATGGGGCCCCATGCCGTCGGCGAGGTGCCACCGCCCGACGTCGTCGCAGGCCACGGCGACCGCGCCGGTGCCGACCGCGAGCGTGGCGCCCGACCCGGCGCCGATCGCGCCCAGGTGTGCCGTCACCGCGTCGCTGGAGACGGCGGTCGAGCTGGTCCGCAGCTCCTCGGCGAGGATGTCGTGCACGCGGTTCGGGTCGAGGCTCCCGGCCTGCGTCATCGAGCGGAACCCGCGCATCCCGACGGCGGCCGCCGACACCCGCGGACGCCCGCCGAACCGGGCGAAGCCGCGGCACAGCTCGCGCACCACCTCGGGCACGGTCGACCGCCCGTCGACGACCGTGGCCGGTGGCCCCGTCACCTCGTAGGACACGCCCCGCGGCCCGGAGCTGAACCGCAGGCGCGAACCCGTGCCGCCGATGTCCACGCCCACCACCCGTGCGTCCACTTCGATGCCCTTTGCCCCACCCTGCTCACCCGTCACAATCGGCACCGGCACATATTCACCCGCGATGCCGCATTCCGCACGTGTCGGCTGTCATATGGGTGCGTCACCCGAACAGGGTGACCCGCGCCCGCGCTCGCTCGCCCGACGATGGGGCCGTGCACAACCACGGCAGTCCCCCGGCCCGCCCCGGCGGCCCCTGATGTCCGCCCTGGCCGTCACCCTGGTGGGGCTGCTCCTGCTGCTCGCCGGGTCGCTGTCGGTGCGCCTGGCCGTGCTGGCCGCCGGGTTCGGCGTGTCCTGGATGCTCGCCGTGGCCCTGGGCACCGACACGGGCACCGCGGTGCTGATCGGCGTCGCCGGTGCGGTGCTCGCCTTCCTGCTGACGCTGGTGGCCTCCCGCCTGCTGTTCTTCGTCTGCGGCCTGTGCGTCGGGGCGGTGGTCGGGGCCAGGCTCTTCGTGCTCGTGCAGGGCGGCACCGCCGACGTGCTGCTGGCCCTCATCGTGATCCCGGCCGTCGCCCTGCTCTGCGCGTTCCTGGCCCGGCGCCTGGAGCGGCGGTTCCTGGTCTGGGGCACGGCGGTCGGCGGCGCGGCGCTGGTGATCTCGGGCGTGGGCCGGCTCTGGACCGACGCCGACGACCTGTGGCACCCGGAGAGCGGCGGCGCCGTCGTCGTCGCGCTGGTGCTGTGGCTGGTGCTGTCCGTCATCGGCAGCCAGGTGCAGAAGCGCTTCACGGCCGCCAGGTTCACCGAGAACGGGTGAGGTCCGGGACGCTCCGGCGCGGTGGGCTGGCAGGGTCAGGCCACCCTCGCGATCCCGAAGGAGCGCTCGATGTCCCAGTCAACACTCACCGCCTGGAAGTTCAAGACCGCGGACGGCGCCGACGACGCCGCGAAGCGGATCCAGGACCTCGCGAAGCAGCAGCTCGTCACCGTCCACGACGCGGCGACCGTGCGGTGGGAGACGGGGGCCAAGAAGCCCAGGACCCGCCAGCTCTCGTCGCTGACCGGCGCGGGAGCCCTCGGCGGCGCCTTCTGGGGCATGCTGTTCGGGCTCCTCTTCTTCGTCCCGCTGCTCGGCGCCGCCATCGGCGCCGCGACGGGCGCCCTGAGCGGCGCCCTCACCGACGTGGGGATCGACGACGGCTTCATCAACCGTGTCCGGGACAAGATCACGCCGGGAACGTCGGCGCTCTTCGTCCTCTCCTCGGACGCCGTCGTCGACAAGATCCAGGACGCCTTCGCCGGGCAGGAAGCGCCCGAGCTCATCTTCACCAACCTCAACGCCGAGCAGGAGGCCGCGCTCCGCGAGGTCTTCGGCGAGGGACACACCGACGAGGAGACATCATGACCAGCGCTCACGCCTCCGGCTCCGAGCCGATCCCGGGCACCTACCCGGGCGGCAGGGTCGGCCCCACCGAGTACGGCGACACCAGCTCCATGGCTCTCGGCACCTCGGCCTTCGCCGGGGTCATGCTCGTCATGGTCTCGATCTTCCAGATCCTGCAGGGCATCGCCGCGACCGCGGCGGGCACCGTGTACGTCACGGGTGCCGAGTACGTCTTCCAGCTCGACGTGACGACCTGGGGCTGGATCCACATCGTCGTGGGCGCGATCGCGCTCGCCACCGGTATCGGCGTCCTCGCCGGCCAGACCTGGGCCTACGTGGCCGGTATCGTCCTGGCCGCGGTGTCGGCCCTGGCGAACTTCGCGTTCATCCCGTACTACCCCTTCTGGACCCTGCTCATCATCGCGTTCGATGTCGCAGTAATCTGGGCATTGTCCACACTTGTCGCACATCGTGCCTGATCACAGGCCCCTGGGGTGAAGACAGCGCGTGCGCAGGCACGGGCGAAGAACCGCGGGCATCATGGCGAGTAGTAGGCCGGTGGGGTTCCCCCGTCACCGGCCGGCGGCCAGGGGGCGGCCGCCGCTTCACCGTCGAGTGAGGAACAATGCGCGCCAACCCGAGCCCTGTCGTCCGCCGCAGTGCGCCACGCGCCACGCGGCTGGTGTTCCCAGCCGGTACGTCCGTCACCCATGGCGCGCCCCGCCGGCAGGCCGACGACGACCACCTCCCGCGCCTGCCGCGCATCTACGTGCCCCGCCTGCGGCTGTGGCAGCGCCTCGACGAGGCCACCGAGGGCGCCGTGACCCTGCTCGTGGCCCCGGCCGGCGCCGGCAAGACGCTCGGCGTGACCGGGTGGCTGCGGCAGGCGGCCCCGGCGCACGCGGAGCACGCCGTCTGGGTCCGCGCGGACGACTCCTGGACGGCCGAGCGGATCGACGCCGCCCTCGACGGCCCGGCGGACGCCGGCGACGACGGCGGGCCCGGCGAACCAGCCGGGACGGGCAGCACGCCGCACCTCGTCGTGGTCGACGACGCCCACCTGCTCCCGCCGTCGGCCCTGCGCCGGATCGACGAGCGGCTCAACAACGCGCCGGAGGCCATCCGGCTGCTGCTCCTGAGCCACTGGGTGCTGCCGCTGACCCGGCTCGTCCCGGAGCTGCTCGGCAACTTCACGCTGCTGCGCGGCGGCCTGCTGCGGCTGAGCGACGCCGAGAGCGCCGAGCTGGTCTCGGCGCACGCCCGGACCGGCGACCGGCAGGTGCTCGACGCCGTGGCCCGGCACGCCGACGGCTGGTGCGCCGCGGCCGTGCTCACCGCCCGCGACCTGAGCGCGGCACCCGACCCGGCCGCGGCCGCCCGGCTGCTGCCCCACGACGTCGCGCCGATCGCGACGCGCGTCGCGGGCGAGGTCTTCAGCACCCTGACCCCGCGGCAGCGGCACCTCCTGCTCTGCATCGCCGGCGACGGCGTGGTCAGCGTGCCCGCGGCGGCGCACCTGTCCCACGACCAGCACGCGGGCGAGATCCTCGGCGAGCTGGAGGACACCGGCCTGCTGGTGATGCGCGAGGAGCACGGGTGCGCCCCGGCCCCGGCGGACGAGCCGGAGACCACCGGCGGCTTCCGGGTCCACCCGCTCCTGGCGGAGGTCGTGCAGCGGCAGCTCGCCGCCGGCGGGGTGGACGCCGCGCGGGCCCGCTCCACGGTGATCCGGGCCGTCCGGCTCGACATGGCGCGCGGCAACCTGTCGAAGGCCTTCGCCCGTCTGGTGCGCGTCGGGGCGCCGGACGAGGCCGCCGACGTGCTGGCCCGCGACGGGGTGCGGATGGTGCTGGGCCAGAGCGCGTACGACGAGGTGGGCGAGTTCGTCCGGGCCGAGCCGGAGATCGTCGACCACCGGCCGGACATCTGGTTCGCCATCGCGCTCGACTGCTGGGTCCGGGACGACCTGGAGGGGGTGCGGCACTGGGGCGACCGGCTCCTGGAGGCCCGACGGCGGTGGTCCCCGTCCTTCCCGGCGGGCGGCCCCGAGAGCCTGGACGCCGGCGTCGCCTGCGTCCGCCTGTGGCGCGCCGCGCTCGGGCTGGAGCCGGCCTACGCCGCCGTCGGCCACGCGAAGCGCGTGGTGGTCGCCTCGCAGACCCGGCCGGCCGTGCGCGAGGCCAACGCCGACGTGCTGCCCGTGCTGGCCAACGAGCTGGGGGTCACGCAGAACTGGCTGGGCGAGCTCACCGAGGCCGAGACCAGCCTGACCCTGGCGGTCAGCCTGTCGCGCAGCCAGGGCCTGGCGCCGCTCGGGGTGTGCGCCCTGAGCCACCTCGCCTTCACCCAGTACATGCGGGGCCGCGAGGCCGCATGCGTCGAGCTGGCCGGCGAGGTGCTCGTCGCCGCCGACGCCCCCGGCGCGCGCACCCTGCGGTTCGTCACCGCCCGGGCCGGGCTGGCGCGGCTGCTCGCCCGCCTGCTCGACGTCCCCTCGCCCGCCGACCCGGGCGAGGCGCAGGTCGTCGACGCGCGCTGCCACGGTGCCGACCTCTGCACCCGCTTCTGGTTCCGCGTCTGGGACGCCCGGCAGGCCGTCCTGGCCGGCGACGTGGTCGAGGCCCGGCGCATCCTCACGACGCCCCGGGAGACCCCACGCCTGACCGACGAGCAGCTCCCGGAGCACCTCCGGGTCGCGCTGCTCGTGGAGCAGGCGTTCGTGGCGGTGCTCGCGAGCGACCGCGAGACCCTCAAGTCGCTGCGCGGCACGCTCGACTCGCTCGGCGCCGTCGGCGAGGCGGCCCTGGTCCAGGGCCTGCGCGCCGACCGGGAGGGCGACCGGCGCGGCGCGGCCGTCGCGTTCGAGGCCGCCGCCGCGGACGCCACGTACTCCCAGCCGCCCACGCGCGCCCTCGCGCTCGCGTGCGAGGCCCAGGTCCTGGACGCGCTCGGCGACCCGGCCCGCTCGGAGGACCGGCTCGCGGAGGCGATCTCCGTCACCGAGGCCCGCCGCAACGCGGCGCCCTTCTTCGGCTGGGCCCGCCAGGGCACCCCCATCGCGACACTCCTGCGGCGGCTGGCCGAGCGCCCGGCCGGGCCCTGGGTGCACGAGCTCGCCGCGACCGCCGCCGAGCGGCCGGACGTCACGGTGCTGTACGCGTCGATGACGGCGACGCCGCGCGAGCTCGGGGAGGTGAGCCTGGCCCTCGTGCCACCGGCCCTGAGCCCCCGCGAGCGCGAGGTGCTCAACGAGCTGGCACGGGGCGCTACCTACGCGGACATCGCCGCCGCGCTGTTCGTCTCCGAGAACACGGTCAAGACGCACGTGTCCAGCCTCTACACCAAGCTCGCGGCGTCCCGGCGGAGCGAGGCGCTCAAGATCGCGCGGAGCTTCCACCTGCTGTGACGCCGGTCCCCGGACGCGCCGCCGAGACCGCGCGACGCCCCGGCCGCCTCAGCAGCCGAGCTCGGACACCACGTCGTCCCGTGCGTCCTTGACGCCCTGGGCCTCGTCCTCCAGCGTGCTCAGCGCACCCGCGACCGTCGCCTCGCCGGCCACGTCGTCGACGGCCTTCTGCAGACCGGCCCACGCGTCGTCGAGCTCCTGGGCGCGGTCCTGGGCCACCTCCTTCGCCGCAGAGTCGAAGGTCTGCCACGCCTGGCTCAGTTCGTCCCGCGCGGCGCGGACGTCGTCGACCGTGGCGTCGGGCGACAGCGTCGAGCGGAAGTTGGTCAGCGCGGTGTCGAGGTCGTCGGCCGCGCTGCACGCCTGCGCCGTGTTGTCCTCGGGTGTGTCGCCGCCGGAGCACGCCGCCGGCGCGATCACCAGGAGCAGCAGCCCGAACAGGGCGCTCGCCGTCCGTCTCATGTCCGTCCCCTTCCCGTTCACGTGAACACGACCGCCCAGTCGTCCTTCATGCTGACGGTCGTCCAGCCGAGCCGCTCCGCCGTCTCCGTGACGGGCTCCGTCACGGAGAAGGTCTGGGCCTGGCTGGCGTAGGCGAACTCCCGGTCGGCGTCGTCGTGGTCCACCAGGAGCGAGAGGTGCGGCCCGTGGGCGGCGGCCGCCCACTCCAGGAGCTCGTGGTCCCCCGCCGAGTTGCCCGCCGCGAGCACCGGCGACCTGCCGAGCTGGGCCTGGATGTTCGTCACCTTGGCGGCGCCCTCGTTGACGTCGCCCAGCACGCGGGCGGTGCGCCGCAGGGCCGGGCGGCCGCGCGCGTCCTGCTCGAGGTCGTACGCGATCAACGTCCCGACCACCCGCTCGGGCGGCACGCCGTACAGCTCCTGGCTCACCGCCCGGACGAACTCGGTGCCCCCGCCCGTCACGACGCCGACGCTGAAGTCCAGCGCCCGCAGGGCGCCGAGCAGCTCCAGCATGGGCCGGTACCGGAGGGTGCTGAGGGGGCGGTCCAGGGTCGGGTGGGCGCCGGCGCGCACGAAGTCGCGCACCTCCTGGGTGAACGCCCGCGGGTCGAGCCCCTGGAAGAGGCCGGCCAGGGCCAGGGCCACGCGGGACAGCCCGATCTCCCCCACCGCCGCGGTGTCGCCGGTGAGCACGGCGCGGAACTCGGCCTCCCCCGCGAGCGCCGGGTCGTCCGCGACCCGGCGGCGCAGGGCGTCGACGTAGAACTCGTACTGCACGTAGGTGGGGCGCTCGCACCACAGCGTGCCGTCGTTGTCGAAGTAGGCGACGCGGTCCTCGGGCGGGATCGAGCCGGCGTCGTCGAGGAACCCGAGCACGTCGTCCCGGGTGCGGCCTGGCCGCCACGAGGGCAGCCGCCCGTCGGTGGTCATGGTGCGCCTCCGGAGGATGTCGCCGCCGTCGCCAGGGGCAGGGCCGCAGCCAGGGGCAGGGCCAGCGGCCGGGCCACCGCCACCGGGGCCACGGGCGTGGCCAGGGCGACGGCCGCGGCGTGCGGCCAGGGGCGCACGAGGTCCTCGCGGACGCAGCGGAAGCCGACGTGGCTCATGCCGGTGTCGACCGCCTGGGGCCGGCGGGCGGCGGGCCGGTAGCGCCGGCAGTAGGTGTCGGCGCAGAGGAACGACCCGCCCTTGATCACCTTGCGCGGCACGGCGAACTGCGGCTGGCGGGGGTCGCGGCTGGCCTGGGCGGCCCCGCCGCGCGGGTTGGCGGGCGCGCAGCAGGCGTCGGGTGCGGCGTCGGGGTGCCGGTCGGACCACCAGTCGGCGGTCCACTCCCAGACGTTGCCGGCCATGTCGTACAGGCCGTACGGGTTGGGCGGGAAGGAGCCGACCGGGGCGGTCCGGGTCCACCCCGACTCGCCGGTGGAGCGCCAGGGGAAGTCGGGCCCGTCCCAGGTGTTCGCCAGGACGAGGCCGCCGGGCCGGTCGTCGTCGCCCCAGGTGTAGGCGGCGCCGTCGAGCCCGCCGCGCGCGGCGTACTCCCACTGGGCCTCCGTGGGCAGGCTTGCGCCCGCCCAGGCCGCGTACGCGGCGGCGTCCTCGTGGGCCACCTGGACCACGGGGTGGTCGCCGCGGTCGTCGACGCCGGAGCCGGGCCCCTCCGGCCGGCGCCAGGACGCGCCGGGGACCCAGGCCCACCACTGGCTGAGGTGGCGCAGGTCGACCGGCCCGGGGGTCGGGGTGAAGACCATGGACCCGGGCGCCAGGTTCTCGGGCGGGGCCCCGGGGTACAGGGCGGGGTCGAGCGGGCGCTCGGCGACCGTGACGTACCCGGTGGCGGCGACGAAGGCGTCGAACTGCGCGTTCGTGACGGCGAACCGGTCGATCCGGAACCCGTCGACGCGCACGGGGTGGGCCGGCGCCTCCTCCGGGTAGTGGTCGTCGGAGCCCATCCGGAACAGCCCGCCGTCGATCCGGACGTCGTCCTGGGTGCGAGGTGCCTCGGTGTGCGCCGTCATGCGCCCGGGGCGCCCGACGTGAGCTTGGCCAGCACCTGGTCGATGCTGAACGACGCCGGCTCCTGACGGGCGGGGAACTCGACGAGCGTCGCCAGCATCCTGGCGACGTACGCCTGGGCGGGCACCGCCAGCCAGATGTGGTCCAGCATCCAGTCGAAGTAGGTGTTGGACGTGATGTCCGCGCGCTCGAACGGGTCGGTCCGCAGGTTGAAGATCTTGGGCGCCCGCAGCTCGACGTAGGGCTCCAGCCAGATGTCGAGGGTGCCGGCGGCGCGCTGCTCCAGGAACACCATCTTCCAGTTGTCGAAGCGCAGGGCGGTCAGGTCGCCGTCGTCGGACACGTAGAAGAAGTGCTCGCGCGCGGACACCGGGCTCTCCCCCGTGAGGTAGGAGAGCTGGTCGTGCCCGTCCAGGTGCACCTTGTAGCGCGTCCCGCCGAGGTCCGTGCCCTCGCGGAGCCGGTCCGCGATGACGGGCTCCCCCGCCGCGGCCAGCAGCGTCACGAACCAGTCGGCGTGGCTGAAGAGGCCGTTGAGCACCGTGCCCTCCGGGACGTGACCGGGCCAGCGCACCATGGCCGGCACGCGGTAGGCGCCCTCCCAGTTGGAGTTCTTCTCGTTGCGGAACGGCGTCATCCCGCCGTCGGGCCAGCTGTTCATGTGCGGGCCGTTGTCCGTGGAGTAGACGACGATCGTGTTCTCCGCGATGCCGAGCGCGTCGAGCTCGTCCAGCAGGCTGCCCACGAGGTCGTCGTGGTCGAGCATCGTGTCGTGGTAGACCGACTGCCACCGGCCCGCGCGGCCCCTGCTCTCCGGCTTGCCGTGCGTGCGGAAGTGCATGTGCGTCGAGTTGAACCAGACGAAGAACGGCTGGTCGGCGGCGGCCTTGTCGCGCATGAAGCCGACCGCCGCGTCCCGGAACTCCTCGTCGACCGTCTCCATCCGCTGGCGCGTCAACGGCCCGGTGTCCTCGATGCGCTGCGTACCGTCGCCGTTCGCCCAGGAATGGAGAACGCCGCGCGGGCCGAACCGCTCCCGGAAGTCGGGATAGTCCTCCGGCCGCGGGTAGTCGTCCAGCTCGGGCTCCTCCTCGGCGTTGAGGTGGTAGAGGTTGCCGAAGAACTCGTCGAAGCCGTGCAGGGTCGGCAGGTGCTCGTCGCGGTCCCCGAGGTGGTTCTTGCCGAACTGGCCGGTGGCGTACCCGCGGTCCTTGAGCGCGGTGGCGATCGTCGGGTCCTCGGCCTGCAGCCCGATCTCCGCGCCCGGCATGCCTACCTTGGTGAGCCCGGTGCGGTACGGGTTCTGCCCGGTGATGAAGGCGGCGCGGCCGGCGGTGCAGCTCTGCTCGCCGTAGTAGTCGGTGAACCGCGCCCCCTCGGCGGCGATCCGGTCGATGTTCCTCGTGCGGTACCCCATCACGCCGTCGGAGTAGGCGCTGATGTTCGTGATCCCGATGTCGTCGCCCCAGATCACGAGGATGTTCGGTGAGTCGGCCACGGTGCTCCTTCGGGTCGGCGGCACGGGCCGCGGGTCTGCACGGGTGCCCCCATGCTCGCCGCGGCGTGTCCGGCCGGACTCCCCCAGAACGGGTGAGGTGCCCTCCGCGCCCTCCCCCGGCGCACGTGTCAGACGTACAGGTCACGGGAGGGACCTGTACGTCTGACACGCCAGGGGGTTACTCGTAGCGGAGCGAGGAGATCGGGTCCTGGCGCGCGGCCCGCAGGGCCGGCAGCGTGCCCGCCAGGAACGCGATCGCCATCACCCCGAGCACGACGGCGGCGACCGTGACCGGCTCGAACGCGATGAGCGTCAGGCCCGGGAGGTTCGCCAGGAGGTCCCCGGAGATACCGCCCACGACCTGCCCGATGCCGATCGCGGCGAGCACGCCCAGCGCGCTGCCGACCAGGCCGATGACGACGGCCTCGATGCTGAACAGGGAGAAGACGCGTGCGCTGGACAGGCCCATCGCCTTCATCAGCCCCACCTCGCGGGTGCGCTCCTGCACGGCCATGAACAACGTGTTGACGATGCCGATCCCGGCCGCGACCAGCGCGATCACCGCGAACCCGTTGAGCACGAGCACGATCGCGTCGATCACCGAGGTGATCGTGCCGAGCTGGTCCTCCAGGGTGCTGGCGGTGTAGCCGGCGTCCTCCAGGCGGTCCTTGAGGGCCTGGGTCGACTCCTCGCCCGCGGCGGCGTCGAACGTGACGGAGGCCTGCGCGTAGCGCTCGGCCTGGGCGGCGGGCGCGCCCGTGGTCTGCAGGTCGTAGAGCGTCTCGGCGAGCGTGTCGTTGGGGATCGCGCCGGCCATGCTGATGACGCCGGGCTCCGCGATGCCGACGACGTCCGCCTCCGTGGTCACCTGCGCGCCCGTGCCGTCGGTGACGGCCAGGACGACGGTCTGCCCGACGGCGTCGGCCGCGCTGCCCAGGCCCAGCGGCTCCAGGTAGCTCTCGGGCAGCACGACCTGCGGGTCGGCGGCGGCGAGGTCCACCTGGGTGCCGGACGCGAGCTCGACCTTCATGCCGGGCACGAACTGCGAGATGGAGAGCTGGAGCTTGTCGCCGCCGTCGTGCTGCACGTAGTCGGTGGTCACGTTCTTGACCGGCTCGACGGACAGCACGCCGTCGACATCCGCGATGGTGTCGATGTCGTCGTCGGTCAGGGCGGTCGCCGTCGCCCCCGGCGGCCCCTCGACGGCGATCTGATCCGGGTCGTACTCGGCGGGCCCGCCGTCGGCCGGGGCGTCCTCGTTCGTGGCCGTGACCGTCATGACGTCGTCGACGCCCACGGAGGCCACGGTGTCGTCGATGTACCGGTTGATGCCGGTGCCCAGGCCGTTGGTCAGGGAGAGCGTGAACGCGCCGATGAAGATCGCCAGGACGGTCAGGCTGGTGCGCAGCCGGGACCGGAAGGCGTTGCGGAACGCGGTGGTGACGATGTCGAGGACCCTCATGCCGCCACCTCCGCGCGGGCGAGGAGGCCGTCGCGGACGTGGATGCTGCGGTCGCAGCGGGACGCCAGCTCCTCGTCGTGGGTGACGACCACCAGGTTGATGTCCTGGCTGCGGTTCAGGTCGAACAGGATGTCCTCGACGACGCCGCCCGTGGCGGTGTCCAGGTTGCCGGTGGGCTCGTCGGCGAAGATGACCCGCGGCCGGTTGATCAGTGCCCGGGCGATGACCACGCGCTGCTTCTGCCCGCCGGACAGGTCGTTGGCCTTGTTGCCGGCCTTGTCGTCGAGCTCGAGCTGGGCCAGGGCGGCCATCCCGCGGGCGGTGCGCTCGCGCCGGGGCACCCCGGCGATCTTCAGCGGCAGCGTCACGTTGTCCAGCACGCTGGCCTGGGCGTTGAGGAAGAACTGCTGGAAGACGAACCCGAAGGCGCTGTTCCGGGTCTGGTTGAGCTGCTTCGCGGAGAGCCGGGACGTGTCGGTCCCGTCCAGGGTGATGGTCCCCGCGGTGGGCCGGTCGAGCAGGGCGAGCAGGTGCATCAGGGTGGACTTGCCCGAGCCGCTCTTGCCGGTGATCGCCACGGACTCGCCCG
This sequence comes from Promicromonospora sukumoe, assembly GCF_014137995.1. Classification (NCBI taxonomy): domain Bacteria; kingdom Bacillati; phylum Actinomycetota; class Actinomycetes; order Micrococcales; family Promicromonosporaceae; genus Promicromonospora; species Promicromonospora sukumoe. The sequence goes on along the minus strand of NZ_JACGWV010000001.1, from coordinate 1,442,447 downwards.
GGGCGATGTCCAGGTCGACGCCCTTGAGGGCCTCGAAGGCGCTGGGCCCGGACCCGTAGGTCTTGCGCAGATTGCTGACGGAGATCAGTGGGGGCGCCACGTCGGCCGCCTCTCTCGTGTTGCCGGTGCTGACGAGTCCGACTCTCGTCCACCGCGCGCCCGAGCGAGTCCTCCCAGGGATGACTCCTGTGTACTCCCCTGGTACTGCCCGACGGCGCGCCACGGCGACCGCCGCCCGGCGACTACTCCCAGACGGCGATGCTGCGGCGCACCGGCACGGTGCCGTCGTCCGCGGCGAACAGCTCGGGCGAGCGCCGGCGGGTCTTCTCGATGTCGTCGAAGACGGCGCGCAGGTGCGCCCGGAGGCTGGCGCGCGCGCTGGAGATGTCGCCGGCGACCACTGCGTCGAGGATGGCATGGTGCTCGTCCACGAACCGGCCGACGCCGTTGGTCTCGTGCAGGCCGAGGCGTCGCGCGCGGTCGAGGTGCCCCTTGGCCGCGACGACGGTCGACCAGGCCCTGCCGTGCCCGCTCAGGCGCAGCAGGCCGTGGTGGAACGCCTCGTCGAGCGCGAAGAACTTCTCGATGTCGAGCCCGGGCTCGCGCTGCTGCTCCAGGTTGGCCCGGAGCTCGGCGAGCAGGTCGGCGTCGAGCGTCTCGGGGATGTCGTCGAAGGCGGCCAGCTCGACCGCCTCACGGAGGAACTGCGCGTCGGCGACGCGCTCGGCGTCGACCCGGGAGACGAAGGAGCCGACCTTGGGGAAGACCCGGACCAGGCCCTCCTCGCCGAGCAGGATCAGGGACTCGCGCACCGGCGTGCGGCTGACGCCGAGGGACGCGGCCAGCTCGTTCTCCGACAGGGAGGCGCCCGGTGCGAGCTCCAGGGTGAGCACCTTGCGGCGCAGCGTCTCGTAGACGACGCTCCGGTTCGATCGGGTCGAGGCTTGCCCCATGCCCGGAGTCTAGACGAGACCGACGTCGCTTCCACGCCACCGACAGTTGACAGAAACTTGTGGACGCTGCTTACATACAAGACCTGCCACACATCGGCCCGCGCGGCCGTTCGGACAACGACGTCAGTCAAAGAAGTCAAGGAGCACCTCCCATGGCGGACACCGCTATGACCTCACCGGGCGACACCTCGCCGGGCGCACCGGGCAACGCCGTGACCCGGTCGACGAAGGACCTCACCCGCGCCGCCGTGTCGGGCTGGCTCGGCACCGCCATGGAGTTCATGGACTTCCAGCTCTACTCGCTGGCGGCCGCGATCGTCTTCAACCAGATCTTCTTCCCCGGTGTCAGCCCCGCCATCGCCCTGATCGCCGCGATGGCGACCTACGGCGTGGGCTACGTGGCCCGGCTCGCGGGCGCCGTCTACTTCGGCCGGATGGGCGACCGGATCGGACGCCGCAAGGTGCTGTTCCTGACCATCGCGCTCATGGGCGTCTCCACGACGCTGATCGGCGTGCTGCCGACCTACCAGATGATCGGCATCACCGCGCCGATCCTGCTGGTCGCGCTGCGCCTGGTGCAGGGCTTCGGCGCCGGCGCCGAGATCGCGGGCGCCACCGTGATGCTCGCCGAGTACGCACCCGTGAAGCGCCGCGGCCTCGTCGCCTCGCTCGTCTCGCTCGGCACCAACTCGGGCACCCTGGCGGCGTCCGCCCTGTGGGCCCTGCTGCTGGTCGTGCTCAGCGAGGAGCAGCTCCTGTCGTGGGGCTGGCGCCTGCCGTTCCTGCTCAGCTTCGTGCTGATGATCTTCGCCGTCTGGATCCGTCGCAACGTCAAGGAGAGCCCGGTCTTCGAGGCCCGCCCCGACGTCGTCGACGGCGTCGCCCTGACCCGCGCCGAGGTCAAGGAGGCCGAGACCGCCCCCGTGCTGGAGGCCGCCATCTCCCAGCGCAAGGGCAAGGCGTTCTTCCTGGCCCTGGCCCTGCGGTTCGGCCAGGCCGGCAACTCCGGCCTGGTGCAGACCTTCCTCGTCGGCTACATCGCCACCAGCCTCGCCATGGACCGGGCCCTGCCCACCGAGGCGATCATGTGGGGCTCCATCGCGGGCTTCGTGACCGTGCCGCTGGTCGGCATGCTCGGCGACCGCTTCGGCCGGCGCGCGATCTACACCGCGCTGTCGCTGCTGACCATCGCGTTCGCGTTCCCGATGATGCTGATGATCACGAGCGGCAGCACCGCCGCCCTGCTGTTCGGCATGATCGCGGGCCTCAACCTCGGTGTGCTGGGCCTGTTCGCCCTGGAGAGCGTCACGATGGCCGAGCTGTTCGGCGCCCGCACCCGGTTCACGCAGCTCGCCCTGTCCAAGGAGATCGGCGGCATCCTCGCCACCGCGATCGGCCCGGTCATCGCCGCGTCGCTGACCGCGGCGACCGGGAGCTGGTGGCCCATCGCGGCGATGCTCATCGTGTACTCCACGATCACGCTGGTCGCCGCGCGTCTCTCCCCGGAGACCCAGGGCCGCGACCTGGTCCAGCTCGAGGACGCCGCATGAGGGCCGTCGTCGTGCACGGCGCGCGGGACCTGCGCGTCGAGGAGCGCCCCGACCCCGTGGCGGGGCCCGGCGAGGTCGTGGTCGCCATGGAGTGGGGCGGCGTGTGCGGGTCCGACGTCGCCTACTGGAAGAACGGCGCGTCCGGCACGGCCGTGCTGCGCGACCCGCTCGTCCTGGGCCACGAGGTGGCCGGACGCGTGGTCGCGACCGGTCCGGGAGTGACCGGCTGGGCCGAGGGCACGCCCGTGACCGTGCACCCCGCGACCGCCACGGCCGACTCCGTGCTGCCGGACCGGCTCGCCGGGCGCACCAACCTGCACTCGCAGGTGCGCTACTTCGGCTCGGCGGCCTTCCACCCCCATACCGACGGCGGGTTCAGCGAGCTGCGGGCCGTCCCCGCAGCCCAGCTCCGCCGTCTGCCCGACGGCGTCGGCACCGAGCTGGGCGCGCTGGCCGAGCCGCTCGCCGTGGCGATGCACGCGGTACGCCGGGCCGGCGCCGTCGTCGGGCGCGACGTGGTGGTCAACGGCGCGGGCCCCATCGGGTGCCTCGTCGTGGCCGCCGCGAAGCACGCGGGCGCGGCGTCCGTCACCGCGGCCGACGTCTCGCACGCCTCCCTGGCCGTGGCCAAGGAGCTCGGCGCCGACCACGTGCTCAACGTGGCCGACGGCGACACGCTGCCCGCCGACAGCGAGCTCGTGTTCGAGGCCTCCGGGGCGCCGGCCGCGCTCGGCGGCGTGCTGCGGGCCACGGCCCGCGGCGGCACGCTCGTCCAGGTCGGCAACCTGCCCGGCGCCGCGGCGCCGGCCGCCCTCGGCGACCTCGTGACCCGCGAGATCACCTGGGTCGGGGCCTACCGGTTCGTCGAGGAGATCAGCGACGCGCTCGCCGCCCTGGGCGACGGGCTGGACGTGTCCGGCGTGATCACGCACCGCTTCGACCTGGCGGACGCCGACGCGGCGCTGGCGGCAGCGGCCGGGCCGGAGAGCAGCAAGGTGCTGATCCGGCTGGGCTGACCTGCGCTTTTGCTCGGCCGACCAGCCGGACGGCTGGGCCGACCGGCCGTCGCGTGCGGTGCTGTGGCATCGTGGCACCGCACGCGACGTCGAGGTCTAGGGGGAACGATGCGTGGTACCGATCTGCTGGCCGACGCGTTCGGCCGCATCCGCGAGACGGTGCACGGGGCGGTCAGGGGGCTGTCCGCCGACGAGCTCGCCTACCGGCCCGACGACGGCTCCAACTCGGTCGCCTGGCTCGTCTGGCACCTGACCCGCGTCCAGGACGACCACGTCGCCGACGCCGCGGGCACGAGCCAGATCTGGTCCGACGACGGCTGGGACCGCAGGTTCGGCCTGCCCTTCCCGGCCGAGGAGACCGGCTACCGGCACGACGCCGAGGAGGTCGCCGCGGTCCGGGTCTCCTCCGGCGACCTGCTCACCGGGTACCACGACGCCGTGCACGAGCGGACGCTGCGGTACCTGGAGCGGCTGTCCGACGACGACCTCGACCGCGTCGTCGACACGCGGTGGGACCCGCCGGTGACGCTCGGCGTCCGGCTGGTCAGTATCGTCAACGACGACCTGCAGCACGCGGGTCAGGCGTCGTACGTGCGCGGCCTGGTGCTGCGCCGGCGCTGACCCCGCCCCCGCTCCTCCGGCGGCCGCTCCCGACACCCGGGGGCGGCCGTCGGCTCTGCCCCTGAAGGACCCGATGCCGTTCACGCTCTCGCACCCCGCCGCGGTGCTGCCCTTCGTGCGCCGCCCGTTCAGCGCCGCCGCGCTCGTGGCCGGCGCCGTCGCGCCCGACCTGCCGTACTTCGCCCGCAGCATGCCCGTCCCGGTGAGCGCTCAGTCCTGGTACGAGCCGTTCATGAACGCGACAACGTCGCACTCCCTGGCCGGCGCGGTCACGGTGAGCCTGCCGTACGCGCTGGTGCTGTACGGGTTCCTGCTCGCGGCGCGGCGGCCGGTCGGGGGGCTGCTGCCGGGGGTTGTCGGGGCGGGTTCGGCTGGGCCTGGGGCGGGCAGGCGCGGTGCTGACGGGAGAGGCGAGCCCGGCCCGACGGCGGCGGGTGTGCTGCTCCGGCGCTCGGCGTGGGTGCTGCTGTCGCTGGTGATCGGGATCGCGACGCACCTGGTGTGGGACTCGTTCACGCACGGCGACGGGTACGTCGTGACGCACGTGCCCCTGCTGAGCGCCACGGCGTTCGGCGACCTCACGTGGGCCCGGCTGTTGCAGCACGTGAGCACCGTCGTGGGGCTCGTGGTGATCGCGGTGTACTTGTGGCGGCGCCGGTCGCGGATGCCGGGGTGGGGCGCTGCCCGACAGGACGCGAGCGTCCGGCGTGCGACCCTCCGCGGGCTGTGGGCGGTCGTCGCCGTCGCGGTGGTCGGTGCCGTGCTCGGCACGGTGCGGTGGTGGTCGGCTGGCTCGTCGTCCGACGGCGTGGGGTTCACGCCCCGGGACGTGGTCGAGGGCGTGCTGTCCGACGTCGCGACCGGGGCCGGGGCCGCCCTGATCGCCGCGCTGCTGCTCTACGTCGCGGTGTGGTGGGCGGTGCGCGGGGCGCGCGCCGTCGGCCAGGGATGACGTCGCTCAGGAATGGTGTCGCTCAGGGGTGGTCCGCGGGGCGCGGCAGCGTCCCGTGCTCGACCAGGCGGTCGTAGATGCCCTCGAACGCGCCCGCGAGCTGCCGGGTCTGCGCGTCCGAGAGCGCGTCGAGGAAGACGGAGCGCACGAACGCGATGTGCCCCGGCGAGGCCCGTCCGAGCAGGGCGCGTCCCTCGGCGGTGAGGGTGACGTCCTTGGCCCGGCGGTCCCGCGCGTTCGGGGTGACCTCGACGAGGTTCCGGCCGGCCATGCGCAGCACCTGGTGGGACACCCGGCTCCGTTCGGCGCCGATGCGTGTGGCCAGGTCGGAGACCGTCATCCTGCCGTCCTGGTCGCTGGTGAGCGCGACCAGGACGTCGTAGTCCGCCAGCGAGACGTCGGCGTCGGCCTGGAGCTGGTGGTTCATCTCGTACCGCAGGCGCAGGTGCACCTTCATGAAGGCGTACCAGGCGCGCACCTGGTCGTCGTCGAGGAACGCGAAGGGCGACTCGGGCGGGACGTCGTAGCGACCCATACGGCTCAGCGGAACAGGACGGTGTAGACCTTCGCGAGGAGCCCGTCGCGGACGAAGCCCATGTCCGTGCCGCGGACCACCGGCGGCGCACCCTCGGGCCCGAGCGCCCACGCCAGGTAGCCCAGGTCCTGCACCTGGTAGAAGTCCCCGTCCGGCCGGAACACGAACCCGGGCGCCCCGTCGAGGATCTCCCGCACCTTGGCGTCGAGTGCCTCGTGTCCCTCGACCTGGCCCTCGGCGTCGGCGAAGACAACGTCCTGCGTGTACGTCCGGCGGATCGCCTCCGCCCGGCGGTCGGCGTCGCGCTCGCCGAAGACCTCCAGCAGGTTCGCGCGCATCAGCTTCTCGAGACTCGGGTCCGACATGACACCCTCCAGATTTACATGAAGTTTCACTCAAAATAGGTGCCCGCCGGCCGCTCGTCAAGCCGGTCGTGCGTTGACGCACATTCTGCGGTTCGTCGAGCGGCGCGTGCCCGACCTCGGTGGAATGGTCCCCGAACGGGAGGGGATCAGCCGGTATGACTGCCGCACGCGCGCTGCAGATCGACGACTGGGTGCTGCACCGCCCCAACGTCGTGCGCTCCGTCGCGGCACGCGTCCCCGGCATCGACGCCGAGGAGGCAACCAGCCGCGCGCTGGAGAAGATGGTCCGCATCGTCTCCACCGGAAAGACGATCGAGGACCCCGCCCCGTACTGGCGCAGGGCCGCCGTCAACGAGGCGATCTCCATGACGCGCGAGGCCGGCCGCGCCCGACCGGTCGAGGACGACACCCTCGCGGCCCTGACGCCCCCGGTCGCGGGCGCCGAGCTGGACGCGGAGCGCGAGGTGGACGTCTCCATGCTCCGCTCGGCGCTGTCCGACCTGGCCGACGACGACCGCAAGATCCTGCTGGACCGGCACGTCCGCGACATGGCCGTCGCCGACATCGCGGGTGACCTCGGGGTGCGCCCGCACGCCGTGACGATGCGGCTACGGCGGGCCGAGGAACGGCTCGCCGGGGCGTTCGCCGCCGCGCACGCCCAGGAGGTCAACGAGCCCGAGTGCCGTGCGACCCGTGCCGCGATGCACGACTACCTCAAGGACCGGCTCCTCCCCCGGCGCCGCGGCCGGGTCGAGGCCCACATGGACGGTTGCGCGGAGTGCACCCGGGCATTCGTCGACGTGCGCGAGGTGTCGTGGATGCTCCGCGACCTGGGGCAGCACCTCGTCGCCGGCGCCCTGGCGACGGGCGCGCTGGGCACCGCGGCGGTGGCCGGGGCCGCGGGGGCCGGCGCGGGGGCGGCCGGGGCCGGGGCGGCGGGCGCCGCGAAGCCGCCGTTCGGCAAGAAGGAGGCCGCGATCACCGCCGGTGTGATCGCCGCGCTGGCGATCGGCGCCGGGGCCGCAGCCCTGGTCGCGAACCAGCCCGACGACCCGCCCGCCGCCGAGTCGGCCGCGAACCCCGGGGCGGGTGAGGGTGCGGGTGGTGGCGGTGCGGGCACTGGTGCGGGTGGAGGCGGCGGCGCAGGAGACGGCGCAGGCGCAGGTGGGGACGGCGCAGGCGAAGGAGCCGGCACGGGTGCGGGCGACGGCACAGAAGACGGCGGTGGTACGGGTGGAGGCAGCGCAGACGGAGGCGGCACGGACGGCGATGCGGGCAGTGCTGACGGGAGCGGCGGCGCAGGTGAGGGCGGCGAGAGCGGTGCCGAGCCGGGCGCGAACGCGGACGACGGCACTGCAAGCGCAGGAGACGGCGGTGCGGGTGACAGCGACGAGCCCGGACGGGACGGCACCGGAGGCGGCGCAGCCGACGGAACGAGCGGCGGAGCAGCCGGCGGTGCCGATGGTGCCGCGCCGGACGGCGATGCGGGCGGCGCGGGTGACGACGGCGGTGCTGAAGCGAACGACGGAGGCACCGACGACCCCGCGAGCGCCGGCGAGATCGCCGACGCGGTGTCCGACTGGTTCGCCGGGCTCGACATCCCGGGGACCGGCTCCGGTGACTCAGGTACGGACGACGCGGGCACCGCGACGGGCACCGGCACCTCCGGGAGCGACGCCGCGGACACCCGGGCCGGCGACGCGACAGAGGGCAACCGTGCCGGCGGTGACCCGAACGGCACAGACGGCGCAGATTCCGGCGACCGCGCAGATGCCGACGGCGCGGACGGACAAAACAACACCGAAGGGCAGAGCAGCGCGGACGGCGCGCAGCCGGGCATCGGCGCCGAGATGACGAGCTGGTTCGCGCGGCTCGGCGTCGCGGGGATCCCCGCGTTCCTCCTGCTGGTGTTCATCCTGTGGCTCTGGGACCGCTGGTCCCGCGCCGACGACTGACCGTCACGCAGGGCTCCCGCGAGCGTGCGTCTCGACCTGCCCGCAGCGTCTGTTCCACACCTTCGCGGCGCTGGGGTGAGGTTCCGGTTCGGGCGGCTGGGGGCAAGGTGTGGATTTGGAGGGGTGGCCGGGTGGGCTGGATTTCGATCGGCTGCGGCCCGCATCTTCCGGCTGTGCCGGACAGTCCGGTCTGGATGAATCGGGCGGGGCCGGGCCGAACGAAATACACCCCACCCGGCCACCCCGCTCTGAGTCGTGTCTACCCTCCGGGCGGTCAGCGCGACCGCCGTGGAGCAGTGGGCCCGTCAGCCTGAGCAGGCCGCGCCGTCAACCGGCAGGCGGGTCGGCCGGCGAGGCAGCACAGTGGGACAGCGCGGCAGCGCACCGGACCGGACAGCGGGACGACACAACGAACACAGCAGGGGGAACGATGCGGATCGACCTGACCGGCAGGACCGCGCTCGTGACGGGCTCGACGCAGGGCATCGGCCGCGCCATCGCAGCGACGCTCGCGGACGCCGGGGCCCGCGTGGCGATCAACGGACGGCGCGCCGAGGGCGTGGCCGCCACGATCGACGAGCTGCGTGCGGAGTCGGCGGACCGCGTCCTGGTGGCCGCGGCGGGCGACGTCACCGACGCGGCCGGGACCGATGAGGTGCTCGCCGCCGCTGGCGACGTCGACGTGCTGGTCAACAACCTGGGCGTGTTCGGCGCCGTGCCGCCGCTGGAGATCGACGACGACGAGTGGCGGCGGTACTTCGAGGTGAACGTGCTGGCCGCCGTCCGCCTGATCCGCGCGACCCTGCCCGGCATGACCGCGCGGGGCTGGGGGCGCGTGCTGAACATCGCCAGCGACTCGGCGATCGTGATCCCCGCCGAGATGATCCACTACGGCGTCTCGAAGACGGCGCTGCTGGGCGTCTCGCGCGGCTTCGCCAAGGAGGCGGCCGGGACCGGCGTGACGGTCAACTCCGTCATCGCCGGCCCGACGCACACCGGCGGCGTCGAGAACTTCGTCTACGAGCTCGTCGACGAGTCCCTGCCCTGGGACGAGGCGCAGCGCGAGTTCATGCGGCTGCACCGCCCGCAGTCGCTGCTCCAGCGGCTCATCGAGCCGGAGGAGATCGCGAACATGGTGGCCTACCTCAGCTCACCGCTGGCCTCCGCAACCACGGGAGCCGCCGTCCGGGTGGACGGCGGCTACGTGGACTCGATCGTGCCGTGAGAGCCGGCCTGCGATGACCTGTCAGGCCCAGAGGAAGGGCACGACCATCGTCAGCAGCGTCACCACCGGGCCGATGATCACCATCGACAGACCCCAGATCGTGAGGTCTCGGTTCACCTTCGGTCGGTCGTGCTCCACGGTCGAGGCGACGATGGTCGCTCCGGTGGTGCCGAACGGCGCGCAGTCGACCAGCGAGGCGGAGATGGCGAGGGCATAGATGAAGCCCGTCATCTCCAGGCCGCCGCCCGGGATCAGCAGCGGGACGGCGAGCGGGATGAGCGCACCGATGATGCCGATGGTCGACGCGAACGCCGAGACCAGGCCGGCCACGATGCACAGCACGAGCGCCGCGACCAGCGGCTGGCTGACCGAGCGCGCGGCCTCGCCGAGCTGCTCGATGGCGCCGAGCCGGGTGAGCACCTCGACGTACGTGATGATGCCGCCCAGCAGCAGGATGGTGCTCCAGTCGATCCGCGAGATGCCGCGGCGTCCGACACCGGGGTCCACGAGCGCGAGGATCACCGCGATGGTCAGGGCGACCACGCCGAGGTTGATGTCGACGTCGAGCGTGGTGAGCAGGAAGAACCCGCCGATCAGCACCAGGATGGAGATGATCACGAGCGCCTGCAGGGCCGTGATCTTCGCCGGGACCTTGGTCTCCGTGCGCTCCAGCGTGGCGACGCCGCCGCCGGAACCGCCGGCCGGGCCGCCGGACGCACCGGTGCCGCCGGTCCCGCCGTCGGACGCCGCGCGGGCCTGCCGCGTGCGCTGGATCAGCTCGCGACCGCCGAACATGAAGAACGCGGCGAGCACGACCAGGCCGTTGACGCCGACCGACAGGCCGAACATGAGGCCCGCGTTGTACGGGATGTCCGCGCTGGAGGCGACCGTCTGCACCGTGATGCCGACGATGCTGGTGGGCGCGAGCGCACCACCGACGATCGCGGAGCTCATCGCGATACCCATCATGGTGGAGCTGATGCGGTGGGTCGCCGCGAGGCTCATCGCGATGGGCACCACGGCGAACGCCGCGTGCGAGGTGCCCAGGCAGGCCACGCCTGTGGCGATCAGCCACAGACCCCAGGGCAGCAGGGCCACCCGGTCGCCGATCAGGCCGAGCGAGCGGTCCACGAGCCAGTCGATGGTGCCGGTCTCGCGCGCGATGCCGAACAGGTACGTGATGCCCACGAGGATGATGAGGGCGTCCACGGGGAACCCGCTCAGCACGTCGTCGAGGCCCTCCCCGACCACGCCGATGCCCACGACGAACGCCGCGACCAGCGCGAGCGCCCCCATGTGGACGTTGCGCAGCGCCGAGATCCCGAAGACCAGCGCGAGCCCGATCAGGGCGATGATCTCGGCGGTCATGCCGTCTGCTCCTTGCGTGAACGTGCGGACTGCGTGCACGGGGCGAGAATCGTCATCGATCGTCTCCGTTCGTCGTGGTGGTCGCGGCGGTGCCGGCCAGGTAGGCGGCGAGCGCGGGCTCGTCGACCCCCTCGACGTCGGCCAGGCCGATCAGGCTGCCCGCGGCGACGGGACGCGCGAGGCGTGCGCCGTCGAGCAGGTAGTAGGGGGCGACGGCCTCGGCCGGGTCGATCATCACCGGGGCGACGCCGGCGATCTCGTGGTGGTGGCCCTCGACGCGCAGCGTCGTGCCGACGGCGAGGTCCTCGGCCGCGCGGGCGGCGAGCATCATGGTCCAGCGGGCCGGCAGGGCCGGGACGCGGTCGACGGCGGCGTGCACCGTCAGCGGCGTCTCGACGCCCATGTAGTGGTACGGCCAGTAGATGCAGGCGTACTTCCCGTTGCGGCTGATCACGTGGCCCTTGCCACGCAGCAGCTCCCAGACCGTGGGGTCCCCGGTCCGCACGACGGCGAACACGCCGCCGGCGAAGCTCGCCTCGCCCGGCAGCCGGAGCGCCGAGAAGACGTCGACGACGCCGTCGTGCTCCAGGATGCCGCCGTCCTCGCGGGCGGCGTAGATGTCGGCGAGCTCCGCGATGCGGGCCACCGGGTAGTGCATCGCCTCGACGTCGGCGGACGTGCCGGTGCGGGTGGCGACCACGGTCATCTCGCACGAGTCGGCCGCGGCGGCGCGCTTGAGGCCGGTCACGGCCTCGGCGCGGCGGGCCAGGGTGCCGGCCACGTCGTCGCCGAGCTCCAGCAGGTTGAGCAGCGCCGGGGCCTCGACCGTGACGCCGGCCTGCGTGACGCGGCCGGTGGCGGGGTCGAGCTCCAGGTCGTACTCGCCGGACTTGCCGAGCGCGACGATGTCGAGCCCGACCGCGCTGACCCAGTCGACCAGGCGCAGCAGGTTGGCGGGCTGGTCGCCGTCGCCGGGGAGGTAGCTGAGGCCGTTCGCGGCGGCGCGGGCGCCCAGGTCGGCACCCACCACGGTGTCGACCTCCTTGCTGACCATGACCACGTGCGTGCCGTGGTCGAGCGCGGCCGAGGCGTAGCCGAAGCCGGCCGCGACACGGCCGCAGGCCTCGACCAGGACGTCGATGACCGTCCAGTCGAGGGCGTCCTGCGACGCGACGAGCGCGACCTGGCCCTGCTCGACCGCGCGCGCGGTGGTCGCGGGGTCGGCGGACTCGGCGACGCGCTCGGCCGGGTAGCCCAGCTCGTCGAGCATGCGTCGCACCCCGGCGGTGTCGGGGTCGACCAGCACCACCGGGCGGATCTCGGGCGTGAGCGCGAGCTGCGCCAGGAACGTGCGCCCGTAGCCGCCGTTCGCACCCGTCAGGGCGACGCGGAGGGGGGCTCGCGTCCGGGAGACGTGATTGAGGATCACCGTTGTTCCGATCGTCGTGCACCCGCTCGGCGTTCGAGCGGGCTGGCGGCCACTGTGCCACAGTTTCCAACATCGTCCAACTTCGCATCAAATACTCACACGATGTGAGAAGATCTGATCATGCTCGGATCCATCGCCGACGACTTCACCGGCGCCACCGACCTCGCGACCATGCTGCGCGCCTCAGGTCACCGCGTCTCCGTGGTGGTCGAGGACGGCACGCTCTCCCCCGCCCAGCTCGCCGAGGTCGACGCCGTCGTGGTCGCGCTCAAGACCCGCACCGCGCCCCGCGCCGAGGCCGTCGACGCCTCGCTCGACGCGGTGGCCCGCCTGCGCTCGTGGGGCGCCGACCGCTTCTACGTGAAGTACTGCTCGACGTTCGACTCGACCGACGACGGCAACATCGGCCCGGTGCTCGACGCCGTGGCGGACGCCGTGGGCGCGGAGCGCGCCGTCGTCGTGCCGTCCCTGCCGGCCAACGGCCGCACGGTCTACCAGGGGCACCTCTTCGTGGGCGCCGACCTGCTGGAGAACTCCTCGATGCGACACCACCCGCTGACGCCCATGACGCGCTCGCGGGTCGCGGACCTGCTGCGCCCGCAGACGCCGCACGACGTCGGCGAGGTGCCGCTCTCCGCCGTGCGCCGGGGCGCGGACGCCGTCCGCGACGCGCTCGACGCCGCTCCCGCGCGCTACACGGTGGTCGACGCGATCACCGACGAGGACCTGGTGGCGATCGGCGCGGCCACGGCCGGCGACGTCCTGGTCTCGGGCGGCTCGGGCCTGGCGCTCGGCATCCCCGGGCCCCGGCTGCCCGACGCCCTGTGGTCGGCCCCCGCGTCCGGGCGCGGCGCCGTCCTGTGCGGCAGCGTGTCGACGACGACGCTGGCCCAGATCGCCCACGCCGCCCGGACGCAGCCGGTGCGGCTCGTCGACATCGCCGCGGCGATCGCCGACGAGCAGGGCACGGTCGCGGAGCTCGCCGCGTGGGTCGAGGAGCAGTCCCCCGACTCCCACCCGGTGGTGTGCGCGGCGCGCGAGCGCTCGGACGTGCGGTCCCACCTCGACGGCGTCGAGGTGGCGCCCGTCGTCGAGCGGGTGCTCGCCGGCGTGGCCCGGCTGCTCGTGGAGCGCGGGCTCGTGACGGCGCTGATCGTCGCGGGCGGCGAGTCCAGCGGGGCGGTGGTGCGGGCGCTCGGCGTGGGCGCGCTGCACATCGGCCCGGAGCTGGCCCCCGGCGTGTGCTGGGCGGCGGGTGCGGTGGACAGCGCCGCCCCCGAGCCCGGCGGCGACCCCGGCCCGACCATCGCTTTGGCGCTCAAGAGCGGCAACTTCGGCGGCGAGGATCTGTTCACCCAGGCGTGGGAGGTGCTGGTATGAGCGCCGCGACCGAGCCGACGACGAGCGGCGCGACGAGCCCGGCGACCAGCACATCGGCCGGCCCGGCCTCCGACCCGATGGCGGCCCTGATCGAGGCCGGCCGCCAGCTCGTCGAGGCGGGCCTGAGCCCCGGCAGCAGCGGCAACGTGAGCGTGCGCGACGGCGACCGCATCCTGATCAGCGGCACGGGCACCTCGCTGGGCCGGCTGACGCCGGACGGCATCGCCGAGGTCTCGCTCGACGGCACCCACCTGGGCGGCGCGCGCTTCTCCAAGGAGACGCCGCTGCACACCGCGTTCTACCAGCGCGAGGACGGCTACCGCGCCGTCGTGCACGTGCACTCCCCGCACGCCGTCGCGCTGGCGTGCCTGGAGCCGTGGGCAGCGCACAACGCGATCCCGCCGCTCACGCCCTACTTCGTGATGCGGGTGGGGCAGACGCCGCTGCTCCCCTACCGGCACCCGGGCGACCCGGCGCTGGGCGACGACCTGCTGGCCGCGCCCTGGCCGCTGCGCGCCGCGCTGCTGGCCAACCACGGCGCCGTCGTCGCCGGGGCGAGCCTGGACGAGGCGGTCGACCGCGCGACCGAGCTCGAGGAGGCGTGCCGGATCGCCCTGCTCACGGCGGGTTCCGAGCGCCGTGAGCTGGCACCCGACCGCATCCGCGAGCTGGCCGACAGGTGGCGCAGCCCATGGACCCCGGCGTCCTAAACTGACGCGCAGGAGGCGATGATGGCGAAGACGACGGCACTGATCCCGGAGCAGCGCAGGCAGCAGATCCTGCGGCACCTGCGCACGGAGCAGGTGCTCAGCTACCGGCAGATCACCGCGCTGCTCGGCATCAGCCAGATGACCGCGCGCCGGGACGTGGCCCTGCTCGCCGAGCAGGGTCGCGTCAAGGCGACGCAGGGCGGGGCGACCCTCGTGACGCGGCTGCTGAACGAGCCGCGGCGCGCCGAGAAGGCCGTGACCGGCCTGGCGGAGAAGACCGCCATCGCGCGGGCGGCCGCCGAGATGGTCACCAACTCGATGACGGTTTACCTCGACGCCGGCACGACCGTGCAGGCGATGCGGCCGTTCCTGGAGGAGCGCACCGGGCTCACGGTCGTGTCGAACGACCTGAGCACGGTGCTCGCGTTCCTCGACCACCCGAGCGTGGACCTGATCAGCGTGGGCGGGCGGGTGGACCCGGACAACCAGTCCACGATCGGCCGGCTCGCGGCCCTGACCCTGGCGGAGCTGTCGCTCGACATCGCGTTCCTGTCGTCGAGCTCGTGGGACGCGCGGCACGGCGTCACGACGCCGGTCGAGGCCAAGATCGAGGCGAAGCGCGCGGCCATGGCGTCGGCGACGACGACGGCGCTGCTCGCCGACAGCGGCAAGTTCGGCAGCTACGCCAAGTACCGGGTGCTGTCGCTGGACGAGCTCGACACGGTGGTCTGCGACCTGGCGCTCGACGACGCCGACGCCGACCGGATCGAGTCCCTGGGCGTCGACGTCGTCCGGGCGGGCTGACGATCAGGCGCTGATGCGGCCCTTGGCCGCTCGGGTGTCCCCGTCGCCCTTGGAGCGGGTGGCCTTCGCGGCGGTCCTGTCCTTCGCGTAGCGCTGACGCGCCGCCTCACCGGTGGTGCCGAGCACCATGCCGATCTTGTGCCAGGAGAGGTTGGCCGCACGAGCCGTGCCGACGGCGTCGCGCATCACGTGGTCGGCCTGCCGGATCAGGAGCTCGCGCTCCGCCATGGCGCGCACGAGCACCACCTGGGGCGGGAGCTCGTCGGTGCCGACGTCGTACACCTCGGCCTGGTCGACGTCGAAGTTCTCGAAGCGGCGCTCGATCTCGGCGAGCTCGTCGGGCGTGAGTTCGGACATGGGCTTCACCTCCTGCTTCGTCGCGGCTGCTCCGCGAGGTACTTCGGCCGTGCCGGGCGCATGGCGTGCGCGACGATCTCTCGACCGCTGCGCTCGATGGTGCCCACCTCCATGATGCGGCCGGCTCGGTCGGGGCCGATATACATCGTCATCCCGTCGGACTGCACGATCACACGAATGGCGTTCGCGATCACGTGGAGAAGGTCGTCGTCGGCATAACCGCGCTTGCGGGCGCTGTCGATGATGACCAGTTCTGTTCGCATCGTACAAGCATGACTTGGCAAGGTCAATGTGCCAAGTTGAACTTGCGAACGCCGGCCGTTCGCCTGACCCCCGAACGTGTCAGACGTACAGGTCACCCGGGTGACCTGTACGTCTGACACGTCCGGGGTGAATGGCCGCCCGCAGCGATAGCCTGGCGGGATCGCCAACTCCGACGCCGGTACGACGCGCCCCGGGACCGCGGGCGAGCTGCTGACCCTCGCGGTCGGCGACCTGGTGCGCCGGGTCCACGACGGCGTCCCGGCCGCGCTGGCCGACGAGCCCGACGCCGTGCACCGCCTGCGCACCTCGGTGCGGCGCCTGCGCAACGTGCTGGCCGCGTTCAAGCGGTACCTCGACCGGGACGCCGCCGCGGAGCTCCGCTCCCGGCTCAAGGAGCTCGGCGACGTGCTCGGGAAGGCGCGTGATCTGGAGGTCCGGGCACAGCAGGCCGCGGCGGCGGCCGACGCCGCCGGCCTCGACGACGCGACCCGCTCCGCCCTCGTGGACCCGCTGCGGACGGCCCACCTGCACGCGCACGCCGAGGCCGTGCGCTGGGTCCGGTCGGAGCGCAGCCGCGACCTGGACCGGCTGCTGGCCGAGTGGGCCGCGCGGCCCCGGCTCGGCGACCGGGCGGGACAGCCGGCCAAGAAGGCGGCCCGCCGCGCCGTGCGCCGTCAGGCCGCCCGCACCCTGGAGGCCGCGCCCCGGCTCGCCGACCCGGAAGCCGCCCACGAGCTGCGCAAGGCCGCGCGCCGCCTGCGGCACACGTGCGACGCCGTCACCCGCGAGCCCGTCCGGCTGCTGGGGCGCAAGGCCAAGGACCTCGGCGAGGTCGGCCACCGGATCCAGTCCGTGCTCGGCGACCACCGCGACGCCCTGCTCCTGGCCGAGCACGTCCGCGACCACGCGCGGCTGCGCACGGACGACTCCCGAGCGTACGACGACGACGTCGACCGGTGCCAGGGCCGCGCCCTGTCGGCGCTGGCAACCCTTCCGGCGGCCCTGGGCGACCTGCAGCGCCAGGCCCGGCTCTAGCCGCCCGCCGCCGAGATCGGTCCGGTGCACCGAGACCGGTCCATCAACCGACCGGTCTCAACGCAACAGACCGATCTCACTCCCCAGGGCTGCCAGGGTCCTCCGCAGCAGCCGCCAGGCGGGCCGCCAGCGTCGCCACCGCGGCCCGGAGCTCCGGGCCCTCCTCGACCCGGAACGCGAAGGGCACGCTCGCCAGCCACTCCTGCGCGTACATCGCAGGGTTGCGGGTGGTGCCGGTCAGCACGCACCGCCGCTCCCCCGCCGCCTCGAGGCGGCCCATCTGCGCGCCGACCCAGGGGGCGACGTCGGCGAGCGGGGCCTCGAAGACGACGCGCGTGGTGAACTGCCAGCCGGTGCCGAGGTGCTGCTCCAGCGCCGCGACGGGGTCGAGGTCGGCGGGCGGCTCGAAGGGCCGGTCGGTGTGCTCGACGGCGAGGACGCGGTCGACCCGGTAGGTGCGCACGGCGTCGGCGCGGTGCGAGTGGCACAGCAGGTACCAGCGGCCGTACCGGACGACGACGGCCCACGGGTCCACCTCGGCGTCCCACTCGCTGCCGGACTCGCCGCGGTAGGTGACCCGCACGCGTCGTCGGGCCGCGACGGCGGCGACGAGCTCGCTGGTCACGGCCGTGTCGGGGCGGGCCGCGTACCGGTCCGGGGCGGCGGAGGCGTGCTCCCGCAGGGTCGCGGCCTGGCGGCCGACGTCCTCGGGCAGCGCCCGGATCACCTTGCCGAGGGCGGTGTCGACGAGGTCGTCGGCCTCGGGGTGGCTGTCGAGCACGGCCATGACCAGGCCGAGTGCCTCGGTCTGCGTGAACGTGACCGGCGGGAGCCGGGTGCCGCGCCCGAGGCGGTAGCCGCCGTGCGGCCCCCGGGTCGAGGTGACGGGGACGTCCGCCTCGCGGAGGATCTCGACGTACCGGCGGGCGGCCCGCTCCGTGACGCCGAGCCGCGCACCGAGCTCCTCCGCCGTCGTGCCCGGGCGGGTCTGCAGGATCTCCAGCGCGCGCAGCGCGCGGGCGGTGGGGCTGGTCTCGGACGGCACCCCTGCAGGTTAGGCGCCCGCGGAGCCTCGGCGCGCGAGTGGGCCGCGCCCACCCCAGGGTGGAGACGCGGGTGACCGTGCAGCTCGACTGGGCCCCCGAGGGCGCGACCGAGAAGATCGGCAACGCGCTGAACTTCGACGACCGCCGGGTCCAGGGTGACCTGGCGCGGTTCAAGGAGTACATCGAGTCGCGCGGCGTCGAGACCGGGGCCTGGCGCGGCGACGTGAGCTGACCGCAGCCGCCCGGCAGGGCAAGTGAGCGCCGTCCCCGTGCCCTCTGGCACGGGGACGGCGCTCCGTTCGTCCGGCGTCGTCCGGCGGGGTCAGCGCACGACGTCGAAGACCTGCTTCTGGATGCCGTTCTTGTACGCCTCGTGCTCGACGAGGCGCAGCTTCTGGGCCGCCTTGTCGGTGTCGCTGAACAGCGGCTTGCCCTGGCCCAGCAGCACCGGGAAGACGAGCAGGTGGTACGAGTCGATCAGCCCGGCGTCGGCGAGCGCCCGGGTGAGGCTGACGCTGCCGTGCACCTGGATCTCGTCGCCGTCGGTCTCCTTGAGGCGGGCGACGTCGTCGAGCGAGCGCAGGATGGTGGTCTCGCCCCAGTCGCCGGCCAGGTCGTCCTCGGGGAGCGTCGTCGAGACCACGTACTTGGGCAGCGCGTTGTAGCGCTCGAACTCGGCCATCTGCGGCCAGACGGGCGCGAACATCTGGTAGCTGGCGCGGCCGAGCAGCAGTGCCCCGGCCTCCTCCTGCTCCCGGGCCTTGAGCTCGTACGCCTCCTGCACCGGCTCGACCGTCTTGAAGGTCCACTCGGTGTTGTGCAGCTCGGGGTCGCCTCCGGTCGGGTCGACCTTGCCGTCGAGCGAGACGAAGTGCGTGGCGACGATGGTGCGCATGGGTGGTTCTCCTGTCGTGGCGGCCGCGCGGCGGCCTGCTGCGGGCGTTTCTACGGGGATGGACGGGAGTGTCGCGGCAAAGTCATCGGTGCCGCGCGGGAATTTTGATCCGGAAGCGGATCGTCCGGAATCGGTCCTACCGTAGGCGTGTACGGGAAACAGCTCGAGTACGGGAGACGAGAATCATGGACATCCTGCTCATCGGTGGCCTCTGGCTCGACGGTTCGGCCTGGGACGACGTCGTCCCCCAGATCGAGGCGCTGGGCCACCGGCCGGTGCCGGTCACGCTGCCCGGCCAGGGCGACGGCCGCACGGGCGTCACGCTGGACGACCAGGTCGCCACGGTGCTCGCGGCCGTGGACGCGGCGTCGGGCAAGCCGCTGGTCGTGGGGCACTCCGCGGCGTGCACGCTGGCCTGGCTGGCGGCCGACGCACGGCCGGAGGCGGTGGCGGGCGTCGTGCTGATCGGCGGGTTCCCGTGGGACGACGGCAAGTCGTACGCCGACCTGTTCCCGATCGTGGACGGCGTCATGCCGTTCCCCGGCTGGGAACCGTTCGCGGGGCCCGACTCCGACGACCTGGACGACGAGACCAAGGCCGCGGTGGCCGCCCGGGCCGTGCCGGTCCCTGAGGGCGTCGCGAAGGGCGTGGTGCACCTGTCCGACGAGCGCCGGTTCGGCGTGCCGGTCGTGGTGGTGTGCCCGGAGTTCTCGCCCGCCCAGGCCCAGGAGTGGATCGACGCGGGCGACGTGCCGGAGCTCGCGCGGGCCAAGCAGGTCGAGCTGGTCGACCTCGACTCGGGGCACTGGCCCATGTTCACGCGCCCGGCCGAGCTCGCGCGGCTGCTGGTGGACGCGGCCGTGTGACGACGGCGTCCTCACGGCGCGGTGACCAGCTCCTGCGGGAGCACCACCGCGTCGACGAGGGCGCCGTTGCGCCAGACCGTCACCTCGGTGCGCCGGCCGATGGCGTCGCCGACCATGAGGCGCTGCACGGCCGTCGTCGTCACGACGGTGGCGCCGTCGATCGCCACGAGGATGTCGCCGCGGCGGATGCCCGCGAGGTCGGCCGGCGAGCGCGCGATGACCTGCGCCACCTGCATGCCGGTGCGGGAGCCGATCCGCTCCGCGACCGGTTCGGGCAGCACCACCTGCGTGCCCGCGATGCCGAGCCATGCCCGCCGCACCCGGCCGGTGTTGACCAGCGTGGCGATGATCGCCCGGGTCGTGGTGTTGATCGGCACCGCCAGGCCCAGGCCGATGCCCGCGACGGCGGTGCTGACGCCGACGAGCCGGCCGGCCGTGTCCGCGAGCGCGCCGCCGCTGTTGCCGGGGTTGAGCGCGGCGTCGGTCTGCACCACCTCGTCGATGATCCGGCCGGCCCCGGTCGGCAGGGAGCGGCCTAGCGCGGACACGATCCCGGCCGTGACGCTGCCCGCGAGCCCGAGCGGGTTGCCGACGGCGACGACGAGCTGACCGACGCGTAGGCCCGCGGCGTCGCCGAGCGTGAGGGCGGGTGGCACGTCGTCGTCGGCCCGGAGCACGGCCAGGTCGGAGAGCGGGTCGCGGCCGACGACGCGCGCTCCGACCTCCGAGCCGTCGGAGAAGGCGGCCCGCACATCCGTGGCCGACTCCACGACGTGCGCGCTCGTGAGCAGCAGCCGGTCGCCCGGGATCACCGAGGCGCTCCCAGCCCCGGCGCCGCGCGCCGTCCGCACCGACACCGCCGCGACCGACGGCAGGACGGCGTCGACGACGCGCACGATCGACGCCGAGTAGGCGTCCAGCGCCTCGGAATCGTCCATGGGTCCATCACACCGCGCGACAGGCGCGGCGGGAACTGGATTCGCCACGGGCAGACAGGGCCGGCCCTCCCCTCTCCTTCGAGACCTAGGTTTCTTCGCTCTGGGGCGCCGCAAAGCGAAGAAACCTAGGTCTCAAAGGGAAAGGGTCGGTCCCGGTGGGGCGGCACCGGGGGGGTCGGTCACGTTTTCGGGGTGGTTCCGGTCAGGTGTGCGGGCCCGCGACGCGGGCCGCAACCCTGACCTAGGAGGACACCCACATGGACGCCAGGATCGACTACTTCGGCAACCCCCTCGCCGGAAAGGTCCTGCGGCACCTCAACTCCGCGAACAAGCTGATCGTGGACTCGACGCTGCCCGCCGTCACCCAGGAGCTCGTGAAGATCCGGGCCAGCCAGATCAACGGCTGCGGGTTCTGCACCGACATGCACACCAAGGACGCCGCCGCCGCGGGCGAGACCCAGCTCCGGCTGAACCTGGTCGCGGCCTGGCGGGAGGCGACCGTGTTCACCGAGCCGGAGCGGGCCGCGCTGGAGCTCGCCGAGGAGGGCACGCGGCTGGCCGACGCCGCGGGCGGCGTCCCGGAGGCGACCTGGGAGCGGGCCGCCGCGCACTACGACGACGACCAGCTCGCCGCGCTGATCTCCCTGATCGCGCTCATCAACGCGTACAACCGGATCAACGTCATCAACCGGCAGCCCGCCGGGGACTACGTGCCCGGCCAGTTCTGACGGTCCCCCAGGGCCCGGCCGGCCTGACGCCGTCGGCCTAGCGCCGTCCGACCAGACGCCGTCGGCCCCGCAACCCGCGAACGGGACTCCCCTTCGAGACCGACGTTTCTTCGCTCTGACGGTACGCAAAGCGAAGAAACGTCGGTCTCGAAGGGGACCGGGCACCTCGCGCCGCGGCGGCACGCTCTCGACCCGGCTTGACTGTGTCCCAAGGACATAGTTTGAACTGTCGTTCGTCGGCGGTCCGCCGGCGGACGAGAGGAGCCGACAGTGGCCTGGAGCACGCGCCAGCTCGCGGAGATCGCGGGCACGACGATCAAGGCCGTCCGGCACTACCACGAGATCGGTCTGCTGGACGAGCCCGCGCGCAAGCCGAACGGCTACAAGCAGTACGAGACCGCCCACCTCGTGCGGCTGCTGCAGATCAAGCGGCTGAGCGACCTCGGCGTGCCGCTCGCGCAGATCGCCACGATGGGCCGCGCCGACCAGGAGCCCGACGAGGCCCTCCGCGTGCTCGACGCCGAGCTGGAGGCGACGATCAGCCGGCTGCAGCGGGTGCGGGCGGAGCTCGCGGTCATCCTGCGCCACCGCGCGCCGGCCGACCTGCCCGCGGGGTTCAGCGCCGTCGCGCGCGACCTCGCCGACGTGGACCGCTCGATGCTGATGATCTACGCCCAGGTGTTCGACGACGACGCCATGGACGCCCTGCGCACGATGATGAACGAGCAGCCGCCGACGGAGGCGGACGACCAGTTCCAGACGCTGCCCGCCGACGCCGACCGGGCCACCCGGCAGGCCCTCGCCGAGCGGATCGCGCCCCTGATGGAGCAGCAGCTCACCGCCTACCCCGCGCTGGCCGAGCCCGCGTCGCACTCGCTGCACGGCCCCGACGTGATGGAGAGCGCCGTCGTGCAGGCGCTGCGCGAGCTGTACCACCCGGCCCAGCTCGAGGTGCTCTACCGCGCGCATCTGATCGTCACCGGACAGACTGACGACCGGCTCGACGACGAGGCGCTCGTCGTCGGCCGGGGCCCCCGATCCTGACGACGCCGACCATCCCGACGATCCTGACCACCCCCGACGAACGGACGAGACGTTGACCGCACCGACCACGCCCGACACCTCGCTCATCGCCGAGGACCTGCTCCTGCTGCTGTTCGACCCCCGGTCCGGCACCATCGCCGGCGAGAACACCCTCTTCTACACGCTGGCGGGTGCGGTGCTGACCGAGCTCGCAGTGGGCGACCACGTCGAGATCGACAGCAAGCCCGGCCTGACCGGGCCCAAGATCACCGCGAACGCCGGCAGCCCGCCCGCCGACCCGCTGCTGCGCGAGCGCTGGGACCTGCTCGTCCAGAAGCCGCGCGGCTCGCAGACCTTCCTCGCCGAGGTGGGGCCCTACCTGCGCGAGCCGCTGCTCGACCGGCTCGTCGAGCGCGGCCACGTCGGCCGCGAGAAGCGCAAGGCGCTCGGGTTCATCCCCACCACGGCCCTGACCGACGGCGGCACGCCCCGCCGGGCGGAGCTCCTCGCCGCCGTCCGCCCCGTGCTGACCGACGGCGCCGAGCCGGACCCCCGCACCGCGGTGCTCGGGGCCCTGCTCTCCGCCAGCGGCAGCCTGCCCGTCCTGAACAGCGACATCCCCTGGTCCGGCGCCGTCTACACGCGGGGCAAGGAGCTGGAGCAGGGCGACTGGGGTGCCTCGGCGGCCGGCGAGGCGGTCCTGCGGACCACCATCGCGATCGCCACCTCGAGCGCGGCCATCGCGATCGCGTCCGTCCAGAGCAACTCCTGACCCTTCGTTGAGTGCGGGCTATTCGTTGAACCAACGGTCGTTGTGCAACGAATAGCCCGCACTCAACGAAGGGGTCAGGGCAGGGGGCGGGGGCGGATCGCGGTCAGCGACGCCGTCCGCACCTCCAGCAGCGGTTCGTCCGACGTCGGACGCACCCGCGGGTCCACGTACACGCCCGACGACGGCGACCAGGCGAACGCCCGCAGCCACAGGCCGTGCGCGCGGATCTCGGCGCGGTACGGCGCGAGGTCAACGTCGAACCGGCGGCCGGACCAGAACTGGTCCGCGATCAGCCGGTCGCCGGCGTGGACGCGCATCACGTCGCCCGTCCAGTCGAGGCTCAGCAGCACCCGCTCAGCGCCGTCGAAGACGTCGTCGGGCACCGGCACCTGGACGGGGACGAGCGCCGCGAAGTCGGCGTCGTCCGCGGCGGACAGCCGGCCCGCGCTGCCGTCCGTACGCACCGGCGCGACGGCCGCGGCGTCGAACCGGGGTACGGCGACCGGCCGGGACGTGTCCTCGCCAGGGACGGTGTACCGCGCGAAGCGGCTGCCCTCCCCCGGGACCCGCGCGTATCTGCCCGCGGTCAGCGCGGGCAGGACGTCGACGGTGCGGTCCTCGGCGTGCGGCACGAGGCGGAAGGCCTCGCCGTCGAAGTACCCGCTCCCGTCCCACAGCACGACGGACTCGCGCCCGTCGATCATGCCCTGCCACACGGTGTCAGCGAGGGTCGGCGGCAGGAACACCAGGGTCGTGTCCCCGACGACGACCTCGGCGGCGAGCCCCGGCGCGGCCGTCGGCGCGGCGACGACGCGGACACCGGCACCGGGCGCCTCGGGCGCCGGCGCCTGCGTCCGGAGCACCTCGACGCCCCCGATGTCCGCGGGATCGACCCCCTCGATCTGCAGCTCGACGTCGACGCCGTCCGTGGTCGCGAACAGGAAGACCGGGCCGTCGGCGGTGTCGAGCCGCGTGATCGGCTGCGCGGGCACGGTGAGCGCGGGCACGGCCCCGAACCGCTGGCGCAGCGGCCACGCCGCGGACACCCCGGAGCGCAGCGTGCAGGGCGCCGTCGGCACGGTGACACGGTGCGGGCCGAGGTCGACGTCGAAGCGCACGTCCGCGACGTCGGGCAGCGGGGCGAGCGCCGGCTGGTGGTTGTTGACGAAGAGGTAGCCGCGCTCGACGTCGCCCCGGACGGACCAGCGCACGTCGCCCGCGCCGGAACCCTCAAGACCGCCCGGCAGCACCACCGGGTAGGCCGCGAGGTCCGGCCCGAACTCCGCCAGGAACAGGTGCTGGCGGCGCAGCCGGTGGTAGTGCGGGCGCTGCTGGCCCGCAGCGCCGACCGGCGCCCAGAAGTCGTAGTCGCGCACCGGCAGGTCGTTGGGGTAGCCGGTCGCGTGCGACTCCTGCGTGGTGGAGAGCTCGCCGAGCACCTGGGTGGCCCCGTGGTAGAGGTAGTAGCCCTGCCAGGCCGACCCGCTGCCGAGCTTGGTCAGGGCGAGCGCGGCGACGTCGTCGGCGTCCACGTGGGGGCGCCGGTGGTAGGCGACCTGCATGCCGCCGCCCAGCTCGCAGGTGGCGAACGGCCACGGGTCGTCGGCACCGTCGGCCGCCTCGCCCGTGACCGGGCCGTCGCGCAGGTCGGCGCCGACGGTGAGGTCGTCGCGCACGGTGCTGAACGTGTAGTGCAGCGCCCCGAAGGCGGGCCAGCCGGTGGTCGACTCCTCC
Organism: Promicromonospora sukumoe; assembly: GCF_014137995.1. NCBI lineage: Bacteria > Bacillati > Actinomycetota > Actinomycetes > Micrococcales > Promicromonosporaceae > Promicromonospora > Promicromonospora sukumoe. The sequence goes on along the minus strand of NZ_JACGWV010000001.1, from coordinate 1,417,926 downwards.
CAGAAGCCGTCGGAGTAGCCCGCGTACACCGGCAGCACGCGGTTCTCCGGGAGCCGGGCGCCGCCCCAGCCGGTCGCGAGCCACAGGGGCGCGCGCAGGCCGGCGTCCTCGGCGAGGTCGCGCAGCGTGGCGAGGTGGTCGGGCTGGTCGTAGAGCTCGTTGTCGACCTGGATGCCGATCACGGGCGCGTCGGGGCGCCCGGGGCCGCGCGTGAGGTCGCGCACCTGGTCCCCGATCGCGGCGTACCAGCCGCGGGCGAGGTCCACGTAGGCGGGGTCGTTCGTGCGGTGCGCGACGGGCAGCGCCTGGAGCCAGTCCGGGAAGCCGCCGTTGCGCGTCTCGCCGTGGGCCCAGGGACCGATCCGGAGGACGACGTCGAGGCCCGCCCGGGCCGCGGTCAGCACGAACCGGCGCAGGTCGCGCGCCCCGTCCCAGCGCACGTGCCCGCGCACCTCCTCGTGCACGATCCACAGCAGGTACGTCGCGACCACCGTGACGCCGCCGGACCGCATCGTGCGCAGCTCGGCCTCCCACCGCTCGGGGCGGTCGCGGCTGAAGTGGTACTCCCCCATGACGGGGAACCAGGGCCGACCGTCGCGCTCCAGGTACCGGCTCGTGAGGCGGACGGCGTCCGGCGTGCCCGCGGGGTCGCCCATCTCCAGGGGCGCCGGCTGCACGGGCGGCGCGGCCGGGACGCGAAGGTGGCGGACGGTCGGCTGTGCTGGGAGGTGGCTCACGCAGCCGACCCTACGAAGCCCCGCCCCGCGACGACATGCACGGATCGACGCCGCACATGGACGATCGTGCGGCGGCCGGACCCGGACCCAGCCTGCGACAGGTCAGCGCGTCCCCGCGACCGGCGCCAGCCGCACCAGCGGCTCCGGGGCGTGGACGCCGCGCGGCCGGTAACCGAGCGAGTCGGCGACGCCGAGGTAGTCGGCCAGGTACCAGACGATGCTCAGCCACATCTCGGTGCCCTGCAGCCCGGGGACGCCGTCGGGCCCGTCGCCGCGCGGCGCGAACGCGATGCCCGCGCCCTCCGACCAGGTCTCCAGCGCCCGGTCGAGCTGCTCGCGCGCCCAGGCCTCGCCCTCGGCGCGCCGGTGCGCGGTCTGCTTCGCCGCGAGCCAGAGCGGGTGCACGATGTCGAGCACGTTGCAGGCGGTCCAGCCGTCGGGGGTCGCGAGCACGGGGTCGGCCGCGTGCTCCAGCACCGTGTCGACCGCGGCCTCGGGGTACGGCAGCGGCAGGCCGAGCTGGGCGTACGAGCCACGGGTCAGGCGGTAGAACCCGTTGACGGCCTGGAGCCAGCGCGGCGCGGGCTGGGGCGCGCCCCACAGGCCCGTGGCGGGGTCTGCCTTCGCCGTCAGCCAGCCGAGCAGGCCGTACAGGGGGCCGACGCCGCCGTCGGGCAGCTCGTCGCCGAAGTCCGCGATGTTCAGGGCGCAAGCCGTGGCCAGGGAGTCGACGGCGGCTCCGCTCCCCCAGGCCTGGGCGCCCCAGTCGCGCGATTCCAGGGCGCCGACGACGTCGCGGTCGCCCAGCGCGTGCACCGCGCGGACCGGGTGCGGCAGCCGCGCCCCGAGCAGCCGGACGGCGTAGCCGACGCTGAGCACGTGGTAGGCGGCGTCGCCGTCCGTGGGCGAGAGCGGCTCGCCCGGGACGAACGGCCGAGCCAACCCGTCGTCAGAGAGGTCTCCGTCCGGGATCAGCCCGGTCGCGGGGTCCTGGCGGGCGGTGAGCCGCCGGACCAGGTCGGCGGCGTCGAACCCGGGCGGCGTCGTCCCGAGCAGCAGGTCCGCGATCTCGACGGCGTCCGCCCACGGGCGCACGGCGGGCGCGAGCGGGCCCGCGGCGGCGGAGGGCCGGTCCACGAACCGGCCGTCCTCGAAGCAGCGGGCCAGCACGTCGGCCGCCTGGGCGCGGGCCCGGTCGCCGAAGGCGGCCAGGCGGGCGCCGAGGTCGGGGGCGGGCGCGCCCTTCGTCTCCGCGCGGCGGTCGCGCAGGACGCGGGCGGGGTTGCCGGCGACGACGGCCCAGTCGGGCACGTCCTTGGTGACGACGGCGGCGGCCGCGATGACGACGTGGTCGCCCACGGTCACGCCGTCGAGGATCGTGGCGTTCGAGCCGATCCACACGTCGTCGCCGATCGTGATGCCCTTGCTCCAGGTGTCCTGCTGGAAGACCGGGCGGTCGTTCGCCATCTGGTGGTTGAACCCGAGGATCGAGCTGTGCGCGCCGATGCGGACGCCGTCGCCCATCCGGATCTCGCCGCGGACGACGGCGAACGGGTTGACCGAGCAGTCCGCGCCGATCGTCAGGTCGCCCGAGAGGTAGGCGAGCGCGGCGACGTAGGTGCGGTCGCCGAGGGCGAGCCGGTCGCAGTACACGGCGGCGTTCGGGGCGACGAAGACGCCGTCGCCGAGCACGGCCCCGGCGTCGGCAAGCTCGCGCTGGCGCGCCGTCTGCGCCGCACCCTCCGCCGAGGCGGGGTCGTACTCCCAGGGGAGGAAGTCGACACGTCGGACGCCTTGAGCCGCTGAGTGATCCACGCGGCAACCCTATCCAGGCGCCGCGCCGAGGCGACGGCGCCGTCCGGCTACCGGCGCAGCCCCAAGGAGCGCAGCTCCAGGTCGGCCAGCCGGCGCACGACCTCGGGGTCGCCGTCCCGCCACGCGCCCATCGGGTCGTCGGAGACCTTGTTCAGGGCCCGCAGCGGCTGGTTCGTCAGGGCCCGCAGCGCGAGCAGCGCGGGGTCGGCTCCGAGCATGCGCCGGCCCGCGCTCGCCCGCCGGATGAACCGGATCCGCAGCGGCACGTACAGCACGGCGAGCAGCAGCACGGGCACCAGGAACACGGCGAGCCCGGCGAGCAGCGCGACGTCGGCGACGGTCTCGGCCTGGGAGCGGCCGGCCTCGGCCAGGTTCTCCGCGGCGGACGCGGCGCCGCTGAACGGCGCGGCGAGGTCGTCGCCCACGCCCGGGATGCCGTCGATCCGGCCCTCGACGTCGTGGAACCGGCCGGCCATCTCGTCGGCCGCCGACGCCGTCGCGAGGCCGGGCTCGCCCAGCTTCATGGTCGCGGTCCAGACCTCGCGCCCGGCCCACGCCCAGCCCGCGGTCCACGCGAGCAGCAGCAGGTCACCGAGCGCCTGACGTGCGCCCCTGGCCGGAGCGGCCGCGTACAACCTCATGGTCTGGTCCTCCGGTGTCGACGGGCAGCACGCCGCACCGTATCGGACTTACGGACCATCAATTCCACAACCGGCCAAACCGATATGTGGTTGCATACTCCACGAATTGTTTCCGACATCGCGAGGTATCACCATGGCTGCCAACGACGAGCTGACCCGCACCTTCGTCGAGTTCGACGCCGACGGCGACGGCCACATCACCGCGGACGAGTTCCGCCGGGCGATGGCCACGCGCGGCGAGGAGACCACCGACAAGGACCTCGACCAGATCTTCGGCAAGGCCGACCACGACGAGGACGGCAAGATCAACCTCGACGAGTTCACGATCGCCTGGGACGCCTGAGCAGGCGCACGACCTGGACGAACGACCCTGACCCGGGCGTACGACCTGGGTATGACCCAGGGGCACACCAAGACCAGCCTGGGGCAGGACGCCGCGGTGGCCGCCGGTCCGTAGCGTCCTTCCCATGGACACCACCGTGTATACGCCCGGGTCGTCGCCCGCAGTGCGCGCCCGTTCGCTGACCAAGACGTACGGCAAGGGTGAGGCGATCGTGCGCGCCCTGGACGGCGTGGACGTCGACTTCGAGCAGGGCAAGTTCACCGCGATCATGGGCCCGTCCGGTTCGGGCAAGTCGACCCTGATGCACCTGCTGGCGGGTCTGGACTCCGCGACCAGCGGTCAGGCGTTCCTCGGGCAGACCGAGATCACCGGCCTGAACGACAAGTCCCTGACGAAGCTGCGCCGCGACCGGATCGGGTTCGTGTTCCAGCAGTTCAACCTGCTGCCGATGTTCACCGCGGAGCAGAACATCACCCTGCCCGTCGAGCTCGCCGGCGCCACCCTGGACAAGGCGTGGCTGGACACCCTGGTCGAGACCCTGGGTCTGACCGGCCGCCTCACGCACCGCCCCGGTGAGCTCTCGGGTGGGCAGCAGCAGCGTGTCGCGATCGCGCGTGCGCTGATCGCGCAGCCCGACGTCGTGTTCGCCGACGAGCCGACCGGCAACCTCGACTCCCGCTCCGGCGCCGAGGTCCTGTCCTTCCTGCGCCGCTCCGTGCGTGAGCTGGGCCGCACGATCATCATGGTCACCCACGACCCGTCGGCCGCCGCCTACGCCGACCGGGTGGTCCTGATCGCGGACGGCCGCATCGCCGGCGACATCAGCGACCCGACGCCGGAGTCCGCGATGGCCGGCCTGGACGCCCTGCGCACCCTCAAGCCCGCCGTCACCACCGGCCCCGCCGGCAACGCCGCCCGGACGGGTGCGTGATGTCGACCTCCTTCCCCACCGCACGCCTCACCCTGGGGCAGATGCGCCGCAGCACCGGCCGGCTCGCCGCCGCCGGTGTCGCGATCCTGATCAGCACCGCGTTCGTCACCGTGACCCTGCTCGCCGGCAGCGTCATCCAGGGCACCACCCATGACATGGTCGCCGCCGAGTACGCGCGCGCCGACGTCGTCGTCTCGCTCGACGACATGACCGACGCCTCCTTCTCCGCCGACGACGTCGCCGCCGTCGCGGACGTGGACGGCGTCGAGACGGTCCAGCCCGTCACGAGCTGGTCGGGCGACCTGCGCAACGGCGGCCGGGGCGGCTACCAGACGTTCGCGCCGGTCCCCGCCGACCCGCGGCTCTCCCCGCTGGAGCTGACCGACGGCGCCTGGCCCGCCGCCGACGACGAGGTGGCGCTGACCCCCGAGGTCGCCGACCGCCTGGAGGTCGGCCTGGGCGACACCGTGACGCTCGGTCGCACCCTGTACCCCGAGGGCTGGGCCGACAGCGAGGCCATGGACCCCGCCGAGGAGCTGGGCGACCCCGAGGACGTCACCGAGACGCTGACCGTGACCGGCCTGCTGGCCGACCCGTACGGCGCCTTCTCGATCTACGGCGGGGCCGCCGCGGTCCCGGCCGCCACGCTCGACGCCTGGAACGCGGAGGAGCCCTGGCCCAACCCGGTCCGGGAGCTGGTCGTCACGCTCGGCACCCCGCTGGACGGCGCCGCCGTGCCCGCCGCGGTGGACGACGCGATCCGGACGGCCACCGCCGACGCCCCCGCCGACGTGTCCGTCCAGACCGTCGAGGAGGTCGCCACCGAGCAGACCGCCGCGCAGACCGGCGGACAGGACCTCGTCTTCCTCGTCTTCGTGCTGACCTTCGCCGCCATCGCGCTGCTCATCGCGGCCATGGTCATCACCAACACGTTCCAGGTGCTCGTCGCCCAGCGCACCCGGACGCTCGCCCTGCTGCGCTGCATCGGCGCCGGGACCGGCCAGCTCTACCGGAGCGTCCTGCTGGAGGCCGCCATCCTCGGCGCGGTCGCCTCGGCCGTCGGCATCGTGACGGGCGCCGTGCTGGCCCAGGTCGCGCTGCTGGTGGCGCCGGCGTTCGACCTCGGCGTGCCGATCCCGTCGGCGATCACCCTGACCTGGCAGTCGGTCGTGCTGCCGCTGGCCGTCGGCACCCTCGTGACGGTGCTGGCCGCGCTCGCCCCGGCCCGCTCGGCGACCCGCGTGGCCCCGCTCGCCGCGCTGCGCCCGGCCGACGCGCCGACGCTGCGTGCCCGTGCGGGCCGCGCCCGCCTGGTCATCTCGATCCTGTGCCTCGTGGGCGGCTTCGGGCTGCTCGGCGTCGGCGTCGCCCTGGGCACCGCCGGCTCCCCGCAGTTCGGCCTCGTCGCGGCCGTCGGCGGCGGCGCGCTGGCGTTCTTCGGCGTCGTACTCAGCGCGGTGCTCTGGCTGCCGCGCGTCGCGGCCGGCCTGGGCTCGCTCGTGGCCCGGAGCGGCCCGGCGTCGCGCCTGGCGGTGGCGAACACCCTGCGCAACCCGCGCCGGACGGCGGCCACCTCCACGGCGCTGCTCATCGGCGTCACGCTGGTCACCATGATGTCCACCGGCGCGGCTAGCGCCCGCATCTCGGCGGACAGCCTGCTCGACGAGTCCTTCCCGTACGACGTGAGCGTGTCGACGTCCGCGCCGGAGTACATCGACGACATGCGGGCCGCCGTCGCAGACACCGAGGGCGTGGGCGCCACGGCCCTCGTAACCCAGGCGCCGGTCACGCTGGAGGGCGTGGAGGACACCGGCGTCGTGGCCGCCGACCCGGGCGACCTGGCCGACGTCGTCAACGTGCCCGAGGAGGCGGCACTGCTGACCGAGGGGTCGATCCTGCTGACGGAGGAGGCCGCCGACTCGCTGTCCCTCGGCGCGGGCGACACCGCCTCCGTCGTCGGGCCCGAGGGCGAGGTCGACCTGACCGTCGTCATCACGGGCTCCGAGGCGCTCAACCGCACGGTGACGACCGGGGACCTCGCCCGCGTCGTCGACCTGGAGACCCCCGGGAACGCCTGGACCGACATCTGGGCGCAGATCTCGGGCGCCGAGGCCGCCGCCGTGCTGACCGACGTCCAGGACGCCGCCGCGCAGGTCGACGGCGACGCGTTCGTCATGGGCCCGGCGGCGCAGGCCGCGCAGTTCCGCCAGGTCGTGGACGTGATCCTCGGCATCGTGGTGGGCCTGCTCGCCGTGGCCGTCGTGATCGCCCTGATCGGCGTGACCAACACGCTGTCCCTGTCAGTCATCGAGCGCACCCGCGAGTCCGCGACCCTGCGGGCGATCGGGCTGAGCAAGGAGCAGCTGCGCGGCATGCTGGCCGTCGAGGGCATGCTCATCGCCGGGGTCGGCGCCGTGCTCGGCGTCGTGCTCGGGCTGGTGTTCGGCTGGGCCGGGGCCGCGACCGCCCTGTCCATCATGGGCGACGTGCGGTACGCCGTCCCATGGACCGACATCGTGGCGGTGCTGGTCGTCGCGCTGGTCGCCGGGCTCCTCGCCTCGGTCCTCCCGGCGCGGGCGGCCTCCCGCACCTCCCCGGTGGCGGCGCTCGGCGTGGAGTAACGGCTCCGCTGGTCGAGCTGTCGCTGGTCGAGCTTGTCGAGACCCAGGTCTCGACAAGCTCGACCAGCGGTGCGGTGCTCAGTCGTCGTCGGGCATCTCGCGCCGTTCGCCCACCGGCGCCGCGGCGTGCGGGAAGGCGAGCGAGCCGGGGGCGACCCACCACTCCAGCACGTCGTAGGCGAGGCGGCCCGCCGCGACGGAGGGGTCGGCGTCGGACAGCCGGGCGGCCTCGTCGGGGTCGCACGCGAAGATCGACATCCCGCGGTACGACGGGTCGCTGCGCAGGTCGAACGGCCCGTTCACGACGAGCAGGCCCTGCCGCCGCAGGTCGGCGCGGTAGGCGAGGTGCCGCGCCTGGAGGTCGATGAGGGCGTCGTCGCTGATGGCGGGCGCGTTCCGCGGACGCCTCAGGACCACGACCGTGTACACGTCGAAGGCGTCGGGGACGTCGGGGTCGCTGGCCATGGTTTCAGGCTACTGAGGCCCAGCGTTCCCGGCCTCCGGCGGACCCGAGTCCCCACCGCACGCCCCGGACGGCCACGGCCCCGGCAGGGCCGCCGAGGTTCCGGCTGAACCAGGTCTCGACGTCCAGCTCCGTGCGCGCCCAGACCGGCAGCAGCGCCACGGAACCCGCCGCCAGCAGGCGGTACGGCCCGCGGGCGACCGGGGGCAGCGGCGGCTCCCGCAGCAGGAAGTGCGCGGTGTCGAGCGCCTCGGGCGTGGCCGCCAGCTCGTCCCGGTACGAGCGCAGGCACTCCCCCAGCTCGGCGACCGACTCGGGGACCACCTCGGCCCCGAGCGCGCGGGCGACCCGGCCGGACTGGGCCACGTACTCGTCGGCCTCGGCGGGGCTGAGCGGCCGCTCGCCGTAGCGCTGGTGGGCCGCCAGGAACGAGTCCGCCTCCGCGACGTGCACCCAGGTCAGCAGGTGCGGGTCGCTCGCGCGGTACGGGCGGCCGTCGGGGGCCCGGCCCCGCACCCGGTCGTGCACGGCGCGCACCCGGTCGACCATCTCCTGGGCGTGGTCCGCGGTGGCGAACGTCGTCGTCGCCAGGAAGGTGGAGGTGCGGGCCAGCCGCCCCCACGGGTCGCCGCGGTAGCCGGAGTGGCCCGCGACGCCCGCCATCGCCAGCGGGTGCAGCGACTGGAGCAGCAGGGCCCGCAGCCCGCCCGCGAACGTCGCGGAGTCGGCGTGCACCCGGCGGATCGGGCTGCCGGGCGGGAACCAGCGCGGCCCGGGCGTGAGGTGGATGCGGTCGCGCGCCTCGAACCCCTGGGGCCCGGCCACCTTCGTGAACAGGGCGTCGCCCACCCGGGCACGCAGGCGTTCGACGGGACTCGTGACGAGGGGCATACGGCCAGTATCCGCCTGCGCCTGACCGGGCCGACCGCGAGGCCGGCCGCGACCACGTCAGGCGACGGTGAGGTGCGGCATCTGGTCGAGCCGCTCCAGGATCACGCCCTCGCGCAGCGCCCAGGGGCAGATCTCCAGCTCGGGCAGGTCGAAGACGTCCATGCAGGCCTCGGCCACCAACGCGCCGGGCACGATCTGGTGGGCACGGCTCGGCGAGACGCCGGGCAGCTCCGCCAGGTCCGCGGGGGCCGTGCGGACCAGCTCGTCCATCCGCTCGCGCAGGTCGTCGAGCCGCAGCGCCCGCGGCACCAGCGGCCCGTCCGCGGCGGGCGCGGCGCCGCAGATCCGGGCGAGCGACCGGAAGGTCTTGGACGTCGCGGCCGCGCGGTCGGGGCGCCCGCCGCGCAGCAGGCTCCCGGCGTTCCGGGCGATGTCGGCCCGCAGGTCCCGGCGCAGGGCGTGCAGCGCCTCGGCGTCCGGCCCGGCGCCGTCGCGCGGGATGCCGAAGTGGCTGCGGGCCAGGCGCGCGGCCCCGAGCGGGAGCGACCAGGCGGCGTCGGGCGCCTCGTCCGCGCCCCCGGCGATCTCCAGGGACCCGCCGCCGATGTCGAACACGGCCAGCCGCCCGGCCGACCAGCCGAACCACCGGCGCACCGCGAGGAACGTGAGCCGGGCCTCGTCCGCGCCGCTGAGCACCTCCAGCTGCACCCCGGTGCGCTCCTGCACGGCCGCCAGCACCGCCTCGGCGTTCACCGACTCCCGGACGGCGGACGTCGCGAACGCCAGCGTCTCCGCGCAGCCCCGCTCCTCCGCGACCCGCACGGCCTGGGCCGTGAACTCCACGAGGGCGTCCACGCCTGCCGGCCCGACGGCGCCGTCGTCGTCCAGGTGCTCGGCCAGCCGCAGCGGCTGCTTGTACGACGACGCGGGCAGCGGCGCCGCGCCGCCGTGGGCGTCGACCACCAGCAGGTGGCCCGTGTTGGAACCGATGTCGAGGACGCCCAGACGCATGGACCGAACGCTACCCGGCGGTGCCCGCCGGAGGGTCGGCCGTCCAGCGGTCCGCGAGCGCCTCCGCGCCCCGGGCGAGCAGCGCGACGTCGGCGCCGACGAGCACGAAGGACGCCCCGGCGTCGAGGTAGGCCTGGGCGACGGCGGGGTCGAAGGCGTTGACGCCGACGGGTTTGCCCACCTCGCGGACGACCTCGAAGGTGCGGTGCACGGCGGCGGTGACGGCGGGGTGGGTCTGCTGCCCGAGCAGGCCCATGGACGCGGCGAGGTCGGAGGGGCCGACGAAGACGCCGTCCACGCCGTCGACGCCGGCGATCCGGGCGGCGTTCTCGACGCCGGTGACGGACTCGACCTGGACGAACAGGGAGACGTGCCGGTCGGCGTCGGCCAGGTAGTCCGGGACGCGGTTCCAGCGGGCGCCGCGGGACAGGGCGCTGCCGACGCCGCGGATGCCGCGCGGCGGGTAGCGCACGGCGCGGACGGCGTCGTGGGCCTGGTCGGCCGTGTCGACCATGGGCACCAAAACGTTTTGGGCGCCGAGGTCGAGGAGCTGCTTGAGCACCACGGGGTCGCCCGACGGCGCGCGGACCACCGGGGTGACGGGGTACGGAGCGACCGCCTGGAGCAGGGCCGTGGTGGTCTCCAGCCCGATCGGCGAGTGCTCGCCGTCGATCAGGAGCCAGTCGAGGCCGCCGCCGGCGCAGATCTCGGCCACCACAGGGCTGCCGGTGCACACCCACATGCCGGCCAACGGCCGGCCCGCGGCCTCGATGCGGTCGCGGAACGTGGGCGGGAGGGTCAGACGAATCGGCACGAGACGGTCCCCAGCTCTCGGTAGTCTGCCAGCACGGTGTCCCCCGGCTCGACCCACAGGGGCCGCGTGAACGACCCGGCCAGGATGATCTCCCCGGGCTCCAGCGCGTCGCCGTGCCGGGCGAGCTTGTTGGCGAGCCAGGCGACGCCGGCCGCGGGGTGGTTGAGCACGGCGGCGGCGACGCCCGACTCCTCGATGACCTCGTTGCGGTAGAGCAGGGCCGCGACCCAGCGCAGGTCGGTCTCCCCCACCTTCACGGGGTTGCCGCCGTAGACCATGCCGCCCATCGCGGCGTTGTCGCTGATGGTGTCGACGATGGTGCGCCCCGCCAGCTCGACCCGGGAGGACAGGATCTCCAGGGCGGGCACCACGTACTCGGTGGCCCGCAGCACGTCGAACACCGTGGCGTCGGGCCCGGCCACGCGCTCGTTCAGCACGAAGGCGAGCTCGACCTCGACCCGCACGTTCGAGAACCGGGCGTGCTCGATCACCGACCCGTTCTCGTGGACCATGTCGGCGAAGATCGCGCCGTAGTCGGGCTCGGTGATGCCGGTGGCGGCCTGCATGACCTTGGAGGTGAGGCCGATCTTGCGGCCCACCGGGCGCCGTCCGGCCTCGATGCCGCGCCGGCGCCACGTGTTCTGCACGGCGTAGGAGTCCTCGATGGTCATGCCCGGGTACCGCGCGGTGAGCAGCGGCACCGTGGCGCGGTCGGCCTCGGCGCGGGCCAGCTCGTCGGCGATGGCGGTGACCGTCGTGTCGTCGAGCGTGCGGCCCTCGGCCGCCGCGCCGTCCGCCTGCCCCGTCACAGCTGGTGCCCCAGCTTGTACTCGCCCTGCTTCCACGACGGCAGCTCGTCGGTGTCGTCCTCCGGGCGCGTGTAGGAGAACCCGTCCGCGCCGATGGTCACGGCCATCTCGGAGGTGTCGGTGCGCGCGACGACGGGCTGCGGGACGCCGTCGAGGTCCAGGACGGGCGAGGCCTCGGTGTACCAGGACGGCACCACGGGGTTGCCCCACCAGTCGCGGCGCTGGTTGTCGTGCACGTCCCAGGTGACCACGGGGTTGTCGGGGTCGCCCGTCCAGTAGTCCTGCGTGTAGATCTCCACGCGGTGTCCGTCGGGGTCGCGCAGGTACAGGTAGAACGCGTTGGAGACGCCGTGCCGGCCCGGGCCGCGCTCGATGCGGTCGCTCAGGCGCAGGGCGCCGAGCTTGTCGCAGATCGCGATGATGTTGTGCTTCTCGTGGGTGGCGAACGCGACGTGGTGCATGCGCGGGCCGTCCCCGCCGGTCATCGCGGTGTCGTGCACGGTGGGCTTGCGGCGCAGCCAGGCGGCGTAGGTGGTGCCCTCGGCGTCCTGGATGTCCTCGGTGACGCGGAAGCCGAGGTCCTCCATGAACTTCACCGCGCGCGGCACGTCCGGGGTGACCTGGTTGAAGTGGTCCAGGCGCACCAGCGCGCCGGGCGTGTGCAGGTCGTAGCGCCACGCGAGCCGCTCGACGTGCTGCACGTCGTAGAAGAACTCGTACGGGAACCCGAGCGGGTCGACCACGCGCACCGAGTCCCCGATGCCCCGGGTGAAGCCCTCGGGCTCGCGGCGGACCTCGCAGCCGAGCTCCGTGTAGAAGGCGACGGCCCGGTCGAGCTCCTGCGGGCTGCGCACCCGGTAGGAGAAGGCGGCGACGGCGGCCACCGGACCCCGGCGCAGCACCAGGTTGTGGTGGATGAACTCCTCGATGGTCCGCAGGTACACCGCCTCGGAGTCCTCTTCCGTGACGATCAGGCCGAGCACGTCCACGTAGAAGTTCCGGGAGGCGGCCAGGTCGGTGACCACGAGCTCCATGTACGCGCACCGCAGGATGTCCGGCGGGGGCGCCAACGGGGTGGGGATGTGCGTCATCGCGTCAGGCTCCCTTGCCGAACGTGGGGTGGTGCGCCGCGCCGAGCGTGACGTGCACGGCCTGCTGGTGCGTGTAGAAGTCGATGGAGCGGTAGCCGCCCTCGTGGCCCAGGCCGGAGGCCTTGACACCGCCGAACGGCGTGCGCAGGTCGCGCACGTTGTTCGAGTTGAGCCAGACCATGCCCGCCTCGACGGACTGGCTGAACGTGTGCGCGCGCCGCAGGTCGTTGGTCCACACGTAGGCGGCCAGCCCGTACCGCACGCCGTTGGCCAGCGCGAGCGCCTCCTCGTCGGTGTCGAACGGCGTGATCGCGACGACGGGGCCGAAGATCTCCTCCTGGAAGATCCGGGCCGACGGCGGCACGTCCGCGAAGACGGTGGGCGCCACGTAGTTCCCGGTCGGGAAGCCCTCGGGCCGGCCGCCGCCCGCCACGAGGCGGCCCTCGCCCTTGCCGATCTCGACGTAGCTCATGACCTTGGCGTAGTGCTCGGGGTGCACCAGCGCGCCGACCTCGGTGGCCGGGTCGTGCGGGTCGCCCACCACCACGCGCCGGGCCTGGGCGGCGTACCGCTCGACGAACTCGTCGTAGACGGCGCGCTCCACGAGGATGCGGCTGCCCGCGGTGCAGCGCTCGCCGTTGAGCGAGAAGACGCCGAAGATCGTCGCGTCGATCGCGGCGTCCAGGTCGGCGTCGGCGAAGACGACGGCGGGCGACTTGCCGCCCAGCTCCATGGAGAGGCCCTTGAGGTACGGGGCGGCGTTGGCGAAGATCGTCTCGCCGGTGCGGCTCTCCCCCGTGAACGAGATCAGGGGTACGTCCGGGTGCTTGACCAGCGCGTCGCCCGCCTCCTCGCCCAGGCCGTTGACCAGGTTGAACACGCCCTCGGGCAGCCCGGCCTCCTCGAAGATCCCGGCCCACAGGGACGCCGACAGGGGCGTGAACTCGGCGGGCTTGAGCACCACGGTGTTGCCGGTCGCGAGCGCGGGGCCGAGCTTCCACGACTCCAGCATGAACGGCGTGTTCCAGGGCGTGATGAGGCCCGCGACGCCGATCGGCTTGCGGTTGACGTAGTTGAGCTGGCGGCCGGGCACCTTGAACGCGTCGTCCGTCTGGGCCACGACCAGGTCGGCGAAGAACCGGAAGTTCTCCGCGGCCCGCCGGGCCTGGCCCAGCGCCTGCGTGATGGGCAGGCCGGAGTCGAAGCTCTCCAGCTCGGCCAGCCGCGCGTCGCGGGACTCGACGAGGTCGGCGATGCGGTGCAGCACCCGGGAGCGCTCGCGCGGCGCCATCCGCGGCCACGGCCCGTCAGTGAACGCGGTGCGGGCGGCGGCCACGGCGCGGTCGACGTCGGCCGCCTGCCCGGCCGCGGCCCGCACGTACACCTCGTTGGAGACGGGGTCGAGCACGTCGAACATGCCGCCGTCGGCCGAGTCGACAAGCTTGCCGCCGATGTAGTGCCGGATGCGGTCGGGCAGGTCGGCGGGAACGTGGCGGATGGGCTGGTCGGTCACGGTGTCTCCGGGGTTCGCGAGTCGAGGAAGGCCTGCATGGTCGCCCAGCGGTGGTCGCGCGCGGCGATCTCGATCTCGAGCGGGTCCGCCTGGTCGCGGATGAGGTCGAGGATGTGGGCGTGCTCGGCCACGGAGTCGTGCGCACGCCCGGGCACGAACGCGAACGTCGAGTCCCGCAGCCCGGAGAGCTGGGCCCAGCCGCGGTGCACCATGTCGAGCAGCAGCCCGTTGGGGCACGACTCGAACAGCACCGAGTGGAACTGCCGGTTCAGGGCGGTGAACGCGTGCGGGTCGAAGTGGTCCAGCAGCGAGCGCAGCCGGTCGTTCACCTCGGCGGCCCGGGCGAGGTCCGCTGCCGAGATGGCAGGCGCCGAGAGGCCGGTCGCGGCGCCCTCGACCACGCCGAGGGCCTGCATGGCCTCGACGTACCCCCGCTCGTCGATCATGGCGACGCGCGCCCCGACGTTGCGCTCGAAGGTGACCAGTCCCTCGGCCTCCAGGCGCCGGATGGCCTCGCGCACGGGGACGACGCTCATGTCGAGCTCGTCGGCGATGCTGCGCAGCACGAGCCGGTAGCCCGGCCCGAGGTCGCGGCGCGCGATCCGCTCCCGCAGGAAGGTGTAGGCCACCTGGGACTTGCTGATCTCGCCCGCGAAGGCGGCCTCGACGGCCGAGCCGGCCCCGCCGTCGAGCGTCATCGGGAGGCCCGCCATTCCTCGTAGCGCGCCCGCCAGGTGGCGTCCGGCGGGAACAGCCCGTCGATGGGGTGGCCGGCGGCGACCTGCTGCGCCACCCAGGCGTCCTGCTCCTCCTGCGCGACGGTCGCCGCGGCGACCTCGGCGACCAGGTGCGGCGGGATGACGACGACGCCGTCCGTGTCGCCCACGATCACGTCGCCTGGCAGCACGGTGGCGCCGCCGCAGGCCACGGCGACGTCGGTGTCCCAGGGCACGTGCCGGCGGCCGAGCACCGCGGGGTGCGGGCCCTTGCTGAACACCGGTAGCCCGGTCTCGGCAACCGCGGCGAAGTCGCGCACGCCGCCGTCGGTGACCACGCCCGCCGCGCCGCGTACCTGCGCGCGCAGCGCGAGGACGTCGCCGAGCGTGGCCGAGCCGGTCTCGCCGCGCGCCTCGATGACGATCACCTCGCCGGGGCCGACGGTGTCGAAGGCGCGCTTCTGCGCGTTGTACCCGCCGCCGTGCGTGGCGAACAGGTCGGCGCGGTACGGCACGAACCGCAGCGTGCGGGCGCGGCCGACGATCGTGGCGTCCGGCACGTTGGGCCGCACGCCCTCGATGATCGCGTGGTCCAGGCCGCGCTTGCGGAGCTGGGCCGAGAGCCCGGCGACGGGGGCCCGGCGCAACAGACCCGCCAGCTCCTCGGTGAGCACGAACGGCTCCGGCGCGGGCTCCAGCCCCGCGGCCTCCGCGCTCCCCCAGGCGTCGGCCCGCTGCGCGTCATCGACCCGGGGCCCCGCGCCGACGTCGGTAAACGGCACCTCGCCCTGCACCACCGTGGTGACCAGGCGGCCCGACGTCGGCGCGCCGGGCGCCGTCGGGGCGTCGACCTCGACCTCGACCACGTCGCCGGGCACCACGACGCTGGACCCGGCGGGCGTGCCCGTCAGGATCACGTCGCCGCGCTCCAGCGTGAGGTGCTGGGAGAGGTCGGCCACGATCTGCGCGAACGGGAAGAGCAGGGCGTCCGGGCCGGTGGTGTCGTCCTGCACCAGCTCCCCGTTGACCCAGGTGCGCAGCCGCAGCGCCGCCGGATCCACCGTCCGCGCGTCGATCACCTCGGGCCCGAGCGGCGTGTACCCGTCGCGGCCCTTGGAGCGCACGTTGGAGCCCTTGTCGGCCCAGCGCAGGTCGTAGACGCCCAGGTCGTTGGCCGCAGTCACGGCGGCGACGTGCCCCCACGCCTCCTCGACGGTCACGTGCCGCGCCGGCTCGCCGATCACCAGCGCGATCTCGCCCTCGAAGGCCAGCAGCTCGGTGCCCGCGGGCCGCTCGACCACGCCGCCGCTCACGCCGAGCGAGCTGGCCGGCTTGAGGAAGTACGACGGCGCGGCGGGCCGCCGTCCGCGCTGGTCGGCGCGGGAGGCGTAGGCGAGGTGGACGGCGACGACCTTGCCGGGCTTGCCTTCGATGGCCATGAGCTCCCTTGCTCTCTGGTGCTTCGTATCACAGATCGTATATGGTCGAGCTGGGCCCGGCAACGTCGCCGACCACGGGCAGAACGGACGAACGATGCAGTTCCACCACCACGGCTACGTGTCGGGCGACCCCCGCGTGCAGCCGGCCGCCGGGTACGGGCTGGACCGCCCCGCCGAGCTGCCGGACGACGTCGACGTGCTCATCGTGGGCAGCGGCCCCGCCGGCATGATCGCGGCGGCGCAGCTCGCCCAGTTCCCCGGCATCCGCACGCACCTCGTGGAGCGGCGGGCCGGGCGCCTGGAGATGGGCCAGGCCGACGGCATCCAGGCGCGCAGCGTCGAGACGTTCCAGGCGTTCGGGTTCGCGGAGCGGATCACCGCGGAGGCCTACCGGATCACCGAGATGGCGTTCTGGAAGCCGGACCCCGCCGACCCCCGGAACATCGCGCGCGCCGCCGTGCCGCCCGACGACTCCGACGGGATCAGCGAGTTCCCCCACCTGATCGTCAACCAGGCCCGCGTGCTCGACTACTTCGCCGAGGTCGCGGCCCGGGCACCCGCGCGCGTGACCCCCGACTACGGCCTGGAGGTCACCGGCCTCACCGTCCCCGAACGGCCCGGCGAACCCGTCACCGTCACGCTGCGGCACACCGCCGGACCGCAGGAGGGCACCAATCGCACCGTCCGCGCCCGGTACGTCATCGGGGCCGACGGCGCGCACTCCGCCGTCCGGCAGGCCATCGGCCGCACCGCCGTCGGCGACAAGGCCAACCACGCCTGGGGCGTGATGGACGTCCTGGCCGTCACCGACTTCCCGGACGTGCGCACCAAGTGCGCCATCCAGTCGCACGACGGCGGCTCCATCCTGCTCATCCCCCGCGAGGGCGGGTACCTGGCCCGCTGGTACGTGGACCTCGGCGAGGTGCCGCCCGGCGAGAGCGCCCGCGTCCGCGCGACGTCGCTCGACGAGGTCATCGCCCGCGCCAACCGGATCATCCACCCCTACACGCTGGACGTGAAGGACGTGCCCTGGCACAGCGTCTACGAGGTGGGCCACCGGGTCACCGACGGGTTCGACGACGTGCCGGCCGGCCTGACCGGCACCCGCACGCCCCGCGTGTTCCTCACCGGCGACGCCTGCCACACACACAGCGCCAAGGCCGGGCAGGGCATGAACGTCTCCATGCAGGACGGCTGGAACATCGCCTGGAAGCTGGCGCACGTGCTCACCGGCCGGGCGCCCGAGGCGCTGCTCGCCACCTACTCGGCCGAGCGGCACGTCGTGGCGCAGGACCTCATCGACTTCGACCGCGAGTGGTCGCGCCTCATGGCGACGCCCCCGGAGGACCTGCCCGACCCGACGTATCTCGAGGACTTCTACGTCAAGACCGCCGAGTTCCCGTGCGGGTTCATGACGCAGTACCAGCCGTCCATGATCGTGTCCGACGCCGCGCACCAGGGGCTCGCGGCGGGCTTCCCGGTCGGCAAGCGGTTCAAGTCGGCGCCCGTCGAGCGCGTCGCCGAGGGCAACCCGGCGCACCTGGGCCACCACGCCCGGGCCGACGGGCGGTGGCGCGTCTACGCCTTCGCCGACGCCGCCGCGCCCGGTGAACCCTCGGCCCTGCGCGACTGGGCGCAGTGGCTGGGCACCGCGCCGGACTCGCCCCTGCTGCGGCACACGCCGTCGGGTGGCGACCCGGACGCCGTGCTCGACGTCAAGGTCGTCTACCAGCAGGACCACTTCGGCGTGGAGTTCGCGGACGTCCCCGAGGTGTTCCGGCCGCGGGTCGGCCCGTTCGGCCTGGTCGACTACGAGAAGGTCTACGCGACCGACCCGGGCCAGGACATCTTCGACCTGCGCGGCATCGACCGCGGGGGCGCCGTCGTCGTCGTGCGGCCGGACCAGTACGTGGCCGCCGTGCTTCCCCTGGCCGCCACCGCGGACCTGGCCGCCTTCTTCGCGAGAGCGCTGCTCGGGCAGGGGTAAAGCACTGCTCCGGCAGGGGTAATGTGTGCCGTGTCGAGGCGGATGCCACCGCCTGCGCTCGAAAAAGGGGCGCGCGACGGGCTCCTGGCCGGGCCCGCCCGGGACACATACGGACCGCACCACTCATCCGTCACTGTTTCCCTGGAGGCCCAGTGCCCACCGTGTCCGCCCATGTCGCCCGTACCGTCGCCCGCCACGTCGACCACGTCTTCGGCGTGATGGGGAACGGCAACGCCTGGTTCCTCGACGCCCTGGAGCGCTCGACCACCGCCCGGTTCACCGCCGTGCGCCACGAGGCCGGCGGCGTCGTGGCCGCCGACGCCCACTTCCGCGCGTCGGGCCGCATCGCCGCCGCCACCGCCACCTACGGCGCGGGCTTCACCAACGCGCTCACGGCGCTCGCCGAGGCCGCGCAGGCCCGCGTGCCGCTGGTGCTCCTGACGGGCGACGAGCCGACGTCGGGCCCGCGCCCCTGGGACGTCGACCAGATCGCCCTGGCGGCCGCCGTCGGCGCGCGCACCTATACGGTGGGCCGCGCGGACGCCGCCGCCACCAGCGTGATCGCCATCGAGCACTCCCTGACCTACCGGGTGCCCGTGGTGCTCGCGATCCCCTACGACGTCGCGGCGCTCGACGCGGGGCCGATCCCCGACGCGCCCGAGCCCGTGCTGCCGCAGCCGCTCGCCCCGGCCGGGCCCTTCGACGCCGCCGCCATCACCGACCTGGCCCGCCACCTCTCCGAGGCCGAGCGGCCGCTGCTGCTCGCGGGCCGCGGCGCCTGGCTCGCCGGGGCCGGACCCGCGCTCGGCGAGCTCGCCGAGGCCACCGGCGCCCTGACCACCACCACGGCGCTCGGCCGCGGCGTCTTCCCCGACGGCCGGTACGACCTCGGCGTCGCGGGCGGCTTCGGCGCGCACGGCGCCATGGAGCTGGTGCGGCAGGCCGACGTCGCCGTCGTGCTCGGCGCGTCCCTGAACCAGTTCACGATGCGGTTCGGCGAGCTGTTCGCGCCCGGCACCCGCGTGGTCCAGGTCGACATCGCGCCCGCCGCCACGCACCGGCACGTCGGCGGGTTCGTCCGCGGCGACGCCGCCCTCGTGGCCCGCGCCCTCGTCGACGAGCTGCACGCCCTGCGGGCCAAGCCCTCCGGCTGGCGCGAGACCGTCGACGTCGCCGCGTCCCGCGCCTACGAGACCGGCCCGGCCGACGGCCTCGCGCCCGACGGGCGCCTCGACCCGCGCAGCGTCGCGCACCGACTGGCGGGCCTGCTGCCCGCCGACCGCGTCGTCGTCTCCGACGGCGGCCACTTCATCGGCTGGGCCAACATGTACTGGCCCGTCGCCGCCCCCGACCGCATGGTCATGGTGGGCACCGCCTACCAGTCCATCGGGCTCGGCTTCCCGAGCGTCGCGGGCGCGGCCGCGGCCCGGCCCGACGCCGCCGTCGTGCTCACCACCGGCGACGGCGGCGGGCTCATGGCCCTGGCCGACCTGGAGACCGCCGTGCGCACCGCGGGCGGCCGCGGCCTCGCCGTCGTCTGGAACGACGCCGCGTACGGCGCGGAGGTGCACGTCTACGGGCGGCAGGGCATCACCGAGGAACCGATGCTGATCCCCGAGGCGGACTTCGCGGCGCTCGCCGGGGCGGTCGGCGCCGACGGCGTCGTCGTGCGTTCGCTGGCCGACCTGGACCGCGTGGGGACGTGGGCCGCGACCCCGGTCGCCGAGCGCCCCTTCCTCCTGCTGGACTGCCGCGTCTCGGGCTCCGTGGTGGCCCCGTACCAGGAGGAGATCCTGGCGGCCAACCGCGCCCGATGACGGCCTGACCTCGGAGGACGGGACCAAGGTCCCGTCCGGACGGGGCCCCCGACTCTGCCGCGTGGCAATCCGTCGCGGGAGGGTGGAACCGGGCGCCGGAAGAGGTCCGGCGCATCCACCGGGAGGACATCATGAGCTCCGTCAGCCACAACCCCGCCGAGTGGGCGCACGGGTCGGGCGCAGCACGGGAAGCCACCGCCGAGACCACGCACGTCGCGAGCGAGGCCGTCGCCCGGTACGCCTTCGCGGGCGTCCGGCTGCTGATCGCGTTCGAGTTCCTGTGGGCGTTCGGCGACAAGCTCTTCGGGTGGGGCCTGTCCACCCCGTCCGACGCCGCCTGGATCAGGGGCGGGTCCCCGACCGAGGGCTACCTCGGCAGCGTCCAGGGCACCTTCGCCGGCTTCTTCAACCCGATGGCGGGCAACCCGGTCGTCGACTGGCTGTTCATGCTCGGGCTGCTCTGCATCGGGCTGGCGCTCGCCCTCGGCATCGGCATGCGGATCGCCGCCGGGGCCGGCGCGCTGCTCCTGCTGCTGATGTGGATGGCGTCGCTGCCGCTGGCCGTGAACCCGTTCGTGGACGACCACCTGATCAACGCGGTCGTGCTGATCGGCCTGGCCGCCTTCCTGGCCGGTGACACCGCAGGTCTCGGCAGGTGGTGGTCGCAGCGCCGCATGGTGCGGCGCTTCCCCGCCCTGCGGTGACGACAGCACCCGTGGTGCCCGCCCCGGTGACCGGGGCGGGCACCACGGCTACGGTGGGGCACATGGACGTGCGTGTCTTCCTCGTGGACGATCACGAGGTGGTGCGCCGCGGCGTGGCCGACCTGCTGGAGTCCGAGCCGGGGGTGAGCGTCGTCGGCGAGGCCGGCACGGCGCGCGAGGCGCTGGCCCGGGTGCCCGCCGCCGAGCCCGACGTCGTGGTCCTGGACGTGCGGCTGCCCGACGGCGACGGCGTGACCGTCTGCCGGGACCTGCGCTCGCGCATGCCGGACCTCGCCTGCCTCATGCTCACGTCGTTCGCCGACGACGAGGCCCTCTACGACGCGATCCTCGCCGGCGCCGCGGGCTACGTGCTCAAGCAGGTGCGCGGCACCGACCTGGTCAAGGCCGTGCTGACCGTCGCGGCGGGGGGCTCCATGCTCGACCCGCGTGCCACGGCGCGCGTCATGGAGCGGCTGCGCACGGAGGCCCAGCACGCGCCCGACCCGCTCGCGCAGCTCACCGACCAGGAGCGGCGCATCCTCGGGCTGATCGGGCACGGCCTGACCAACCGGCAGATCGGCGCCGAGCTGTTCCTGGCCGAGAAGACCGTCAAGAACTACGTCTCCAGCATCTTCGCCAAGCTGGGCCTGGAGCGGAGGGCCCAGGCCGCCGTCCTCGCGGACCGGCTGGAGCAGGACAAGCGCCAGCACCCCTGACGGCGTCAGGGCTCCAGCGACTCGTCCGCGGGCAGCGGCACCCGCCACTCCAGGCGGGTGCCGGTCTGCACGGCCTCCGGGTTCACCTGCGTGACCGTGAGCGTGCCGCCCGACTCGGCGGCGCGCCGGGCGAGGTTGACCAGGCCGCTGCGCGGCACGCCGGGCTGGACGCCCACGCCGTCGTCGCTCACCGTGAGCACCACCTCGTCCCCCACGGCGAGCCGCACCTCGGCCCGCGACGCGTGCGCGTGCCGGGCGACGTTCGACAGCGCCTCGCGCAGGACGGCGACGACGTGCTCGGCGATGTCGGGCGGGACCAGGGTGTCGACCGCGCCCTCGAAGCGCAGCCGGGCCGTGAACCCGAGCGCGGCCACCGTGGCGTCCACCTCCGTGATCACGCGGGAGCGCAGGCCCACCCGGCGGGCGTGCGCGCCGTCGGACGGCTCCCCGGACTGCAGGCGGTAGATCGTGGTGCGGACCAGGGCGATGGTCTCGTCCACCTCGTCGACGGCCCGGGTGAGCTGGTCGGCCACCTCCGGGGCCGTGCCGCGGGCCACGCGCTGGAGCAGCAGCCCCGTGGCGTACAGCCGCTGGATGGCCAGGTCGTGCAGGTCGCGCGCGATCCGCTCCCGGTCGCGCAGCAGGGCGACCCGCTCGGCGTCGGCGCGGCCCTCCGCCAGCTCCAGGGCGACGGCGGCCTGCGCGGCGAACGCGCCCAGGGCCTCGACCACGACCGACGAGAACGGCGGCCGGCCCCGCAGCCGGCCCGCGGCCAGGACGCCCCGGGCGCTGCCGGGCTGCCCGAGCGGCCAGACGGCGAGCGGGCCCAGCGGCCCCGGCAGGTCCAGCGAGAGGCTGGCGCGCTCGTCGGCGGACGCGTCGTCGGTCACCATCAGCACGCCCGTGCGGAACGTGAGGGTGCCGAACGTGCCGTCGGCCGCGAGCACCGACCCCACCTGCGCCTCCGTGTCGAGCCCGGAGGCCGACTGGAGCACCAGGCGGCCCGTCGTCGGGTCGGGCACCGCCGTCGTCGTCACGTCGGCGTCCGCCACCTCGCGTGCCTCGCTGGCGATCAGCGTCAGCACGTCGTGGGGCGAGGAACCGGCCAGCACGTGCCGCGAGATCCGGTCGTTCGCCCGCGCCCAGCGCTCCCGGAGCCGGGCGACGTCGTACAGGCGGGCGTTCTCGACCGCCACGCTCGCGGCGGCCGCGAGCCCCTCCAGCACGCGTTCGTCCTCGGCCGTGAACTCGCCCCCGCCGCGCTTGTCGGTGAGGTAGAGGTTGCCGAACGGCGAGCCGTGGACCCGCAGCGGTACGCCCACGAAGGTGCGCATGGGCGGGTGGTGCGCGGGGAAGCCGACGGAGGCGACGTGCGCGGACAGGTTGGGCAGGCGCAGCGGCGTGGGGTGCCGGATCAGCTCACCGAGCACGCCGCGGCCGGTGGGGTACGGGCCGACGGCGGCGACCTCGTCCTCGGTCATGCCGACGGTGAGGAACCGGTGGATGCGCTTGTCGGCGCCCAGCAGCCCGAGGGCGCCGTACCGGGCGTCGACGAGGTCGACGGCGGCCTCGACGATGCGGTGCAGCACGGACTCGAGGTCGAGGCCGCGGCTCACCCCGAGGACCGCCTCCAGCAGCACGTCGGTGCGGTCGCGCGGAGTGCTCGTCGGGTCCATCGGCACCTCCCGCTGCCACGGTAGCGCGCGGCGGAACGCGGGACCTAGGTCCTGGGGCGGCGGGGCCGGGTGACTCTGCCGTCCCCGCGCGGTGGCTGCTGTGCTGGTGGTAATCCTTGGATCACGACTCGTGAGGAGCACCACCATGAGCAGCACCACCTGGTACCGGGGCATCGTCGTCGGGGTCGACGGCTCGGGCGACAGCCTGGGCGCGCTGGACTGGGCGGCCCGGGCCGCCGACGTGCACGAGGCGCGGCTGACCGTCGTCGCGACGCACGCCACGCCGCCCGCGCCCGTGCCCGGGTTCGGCGACACGGTCCGGGACACCCGCGACGAGGCCCGGCGCGCCGCGCAGGCAGCACGCGACCGGCTCGCCGGGCGCCGCCCGGGCGGCCGCGAGGTCGAGGTGGTGGTGCTGCCCGGCGCGCCCGCGCACGTGCTGAGCCAGCGGTCGCGGACCTGCGACCTCGTGGTGGTGGGCCGCCGCGGCCTGGACGCGCTCGACCGCGTGCTGGTGGGTTCCACGTCGTCGGCGCTGGCGGCGTCGTCCCCGGGGACGGTGGTGGTGGTCCCCGCGGGGGCGACGCCGGACGACCCGAGCCTCATCCGCGTGGGCGTGGAGCGGGACGACGAGCCCGACGTGCTGGGCACCGCGTTCGCCGAGGCGGCCGCCCGCGGCTGCCCCCTGGAGGTGCTGCACGTGGTGGGCACCGACCCGGTGGGCTCGGCGCTGCACCAGGCCGACCCGCTGGCGGCGTCCTGGCACGAGGCGGCCCGGGAGGACCTGGCCGACCAGGTGGCGCGGTGGTCGGAGAAGTACCCGCTGGTCTCGTGCTCGGTGGTGATCCGCCGCGGGGACCCGGCGGGCGTGCTGCTGGAGGACCTCACCC
Organism: Promicromonospora sukumoe; assembly: GCF_014137995.1. NCBI lineage: Bacteria > Bacillati > Actinomycetota > Actinomycetes > Micrococcales > Promicromonosporaceae > Promicromonospora > Promicromonospora sukumoe. The sequence continues at coordinate 1,394,301 of NZ_JACGWV010000001.1, read as the reverse complement.
CGGGCGACCTGGTCGTCGTCGGCGGGCGCCGGCACCCCACGGTGCTGGGGCGCATGCTGCGCAGCGTGCCGGACGCCGTCCTGCGGGGTGCCCCGTGCCCGGTCCTGGTGGTGCACAGCCGGCGTCCGGCGGAGTAAGGGGCGGACGCGGCGAGCCGGAAAAGCGCACGTTTGCGGGAGGTCTTGTCACGGCTTTCCGGATCGGGGTGACGCCGACGTACCGTCAGCACCGTGAGAGCACGAGCTGGGGTCATCGCCTGCGCGGCCGCGTTGCTGCTGTCCGCCTGCGCCACGGGCGAGCGGACGTGGTCCGAGGCGATGGACCGGGGCTACCCGCCCGCGCCGGCGCAGCGGGTTCCGACGTCCGCCGAGGAGGCGACCGAGGCCGTCCCGGTCGCCGAGCTGGCCCACCCGCGCTGGCTCGCCGAGACCGCGGAGCGCACCGGCATCCCGCGGCGCGCGCTGGCCGCGTACGCTGGCGCGTCCCTGCGGCTGGCCGAGACCCTGCCACAGTGCGGCATCGGGTGGAACACGCTCGCGGGCATCGGCGCGGTCGAGTCGATCCACGGCAGCTACCTCGGCGCGGGCGTGGAGGACGACGGGGTGGTGAGCCCGCCGATCATCGGCATCGCGCTGGACGGCAGCGAGGGCGTCATGGAGATCCTCGACACGGACGAGGGCGAGCTCGACGGCGACGTCCGCTGGGACCGCGCCGTCGGGCCCATGCAGTTCATCCCCACCACCTGGGGCGACTACGCCCAGGACGGCAACCTCGACGGCCGGACCGACCCGCACCAGATCGACGACGCGGTGCTCACCGCGGCCCTGTACCTGTGCGAGAGCGGCGACGACGTCACCACCGACGACGGCTGGCAGGCCGCCCTGGGCGCCTACAACCGCTCGGTGTCCTACGCCCGCGATGTCGCGGACCTGGCGACGACGTACGCGGACCCGGCGGCCTAGGCTCCCGGCCCGCCGGAGGTCTGGCCCACCGGCGGGAGGTCCCGCCCGATCAGCCGGACGATCGCCAGCTCCGTGGCCCGCGTCATGTCCACCGAGCCCGGGTCGAGCAGCCACTGGAGCTGCAGGCCGTCCATGGTCGCCACGATCACGCGGGCGGTCGTCGCGGTGTCGACGTCGTCGGCGACCTCGCCCAGGGACCGGGCCTCCTCCAGCGCCTCGACCACGAGGGCCAGCAGCCCCTGGTACCGGTCGCGGAAGTACTCCTGCGCGGGGTGCTCGGCGGTCACGCTCTCCGCCGCGAGCACGGTGTAGAGCCGCACGATCCCCTCGCGCTCGGTGTTGCGCCGCGTGGTCTCCACGAGGTGCCGCAGGAACGCGAGGCCGTGGGGGCGCTCGCTGCCGAGCTCCTCGATGTCGGACGAGTCGCGCAGGTCGAGCACCCCGGTGAGCAGCCCGGCCTTGGACGAGAAGTAGTGCAGCACGCCGGCCTGGGTGAGCCCGACACGGGCCGAGATCTCGGCCAGGGACGCGCTCTGGTAGCCGCGCTCCGCGAACGTCTCCATGGCGATGCGCAGGATCTCCGCGCGGCGCTCCGCGGGCGGGCGCCGCGTCCTGGTGGCCCCGGCTTCTCGTGTCATCCGAGCGAGTCTACGGGTACGTGGAACTGCTACCTACCGAGTGCTTGGTAGGTAGGGGTAGGATCGCGGCACGTTTCCACCCACCGATGGGAGTCGCAATGACGCGCACCACCCGGTCCGGGCCCGTCCGGACAGCACTCGCCACGCTGAGCGTCCTGGCCGTGGGCGCCGTCGGACTCGGCCCGGCCGCCGCGCCGGCCACCGCAGCCCCGACCAGCGCACACGTCTGGGTCACCACCGCCGACGGCAGCCGCAGGCTGGCCGACGGCGGCACCCTCGCCTTCGACACCGGCCCGCAGGCCACCGACATCCGGGTCAGCCCGGGCCAGGTCGCCCAGCGCTTCACCGGCGCCGGGGCGTCCGTCACCGAGGCGTCGGCGTCGCTGATCAGCGGCCTGCCCGCCGGCACCCGCGACAGCCTGATGCGGTCGCTGTTCTCCCGGAGCGGCGACGGCATCGGCCTGAACTACCTGCGCCAGCCGCTCGGCAGCACCGACTTCAACTCCGGCGGCTTCTACACCTACGAGGACACGCGCGGGCAGTTCAGCATCGCCCGCGACCAGCAGCAGATCCTGCCCGTCCTGCGGCAGGCGCTGGCCGTCAACCCGAACATCCGCTTCATGGGCAGCCCGTGGTCGCCGCCCGCGTGGATGAAGTCGGGCGGCTCCCTGAACGGCGGCAGCCTGCGCACCGAGAACTACGGGGACTACGCCGACTACCTGGTGCGCGCGATCCAGGCGTACGCGCAGCAGGGCGTGAACCTGAGCGACCTCACGGTGGCGAACGAGCCGCTGTTCGCCACGAGCTACCCCTCGCTGAGCATGTCCGCGGCGGAGCAGGCGCAGTTCCTGCGGGTGCTCGACGCCCGGCTGACCAGCGCCGGGCTGGGCACGCAGATCTTCGCCTACGACCACAACTGGGACCGGCCCGACTACCCGCTGGAGGTCTTCTCCGGCACGCAGGGCATCTCGCGCGTCGTCGGCGCGGCGTTCCACTGCTACGGCGGCTCGCCCGAGGCGCAGGCCCAGGTGGTCTCGGCGGGCAAGCGGGTCTACTTCACCGAGTGCTCCGGCACGGACAGCGACAACGCCGCGAACACGTTCGGCGACACCCTGGTCTGGCACGCCGAGAACCTCGTGGTGCGCAACATGCGCAACGGCGGGGAGACGACGATCAGCTGGAACCTCGCGCTCGACCAGAGCGGCGGCCCGCACCAGGGGCACTGCGGCACGCGCTGCAACGGCGTCGTCCAGATCGCCGGTGGCAACGTCACGCGCAACGCCGAGTTCTACGTGCTGGGCCACCTCACCAAGTTCGTCGACGCGGGCGCCCGCCGCATCGGCTCCACCACCGAGCAGCCGGGCGGGCTGCAGAACGTCGTCTACCAGAACCCGGACGGTACGCGCGTGGCCTACGTCGTGAACGCCTCCTCGGGCAGCCGCACGTTCTCGATCACGGACGAGGGCCGCTCGCTGACCCACACCCTGCCGGGCCGCGCCGTCGCGACCTACACCTGGGACCCGCAGACGACCACCACCCCGGCCGACCCGGACCCCGCCTCCTGGTACCAGGTCGCCTCGTCGGCGAGCGGCAAGTGCCTCGACGCCGCCGACTGGGGCACCGCGGACGGCACCGGCCTGCAGCAGTGGGCCTGCGGCGGCACCGCGCAGGCGAACCAGCGCTGGCGCTTCACGCCCACGACGGGCGGCTACTACCAGGTCGCCAACCAGCACGCGGGCAAGGTCTGGGACGTCTCCGGCGGGCAGGGGGCCGTCGCCGCGGGCGCGTCCGTGCACCTCTGGTCCTACGTGGGCGGCACCAACCAGCAGTGGCGGCCGACGACGACGAACGGCGGCGTCACCTTCACCGCGCGGCACAGCGGCGCCTGCCTGACCCTGGGCGCCGCGACGGGCGCCGACGGGACCCGGTTCACGCAGCAGCCGTGCACCGGCTCCGCGGCCCAGACCTTCCGGCTCACGCGAGCCGGCTGAGCCGGAAGGTCCGTACCGCCCGTGCGGGAACCCTCAGGCAGAGGTTCCCGCACGGGCCACGGCGCGCACCCGCACGACGGCGGTCACGCCGAGCACGGCCACGGCGGCCGCGAGCGCCGCGGCGGCGGTCGGGGCGGAGTACGGGGTTCCGTCCCACCGCTCGACGGCGATCCAGGACAGGCCCCACGCGATGGCCAGGGCCACGGCGACGGGCCCGTTGCCCCGCACCGCCAGGACGACGCCGATCACGCCGACCACGGCGAGGACGCCGACGGCCCACCAGTCGGCGGCGAGCCCGGCGCCGTCGAACCCGGCGCTGGTCAGCGCCGCGGCGATGTTGGCGGCGGTGGCCACGCAGACCCAGCCGAGGTAGATGCCGAGCACGCCGTCGACCAGCACACGGTCCAGCCACCCGTGCGCGCTGGTGCGGAGCAGGATCAGGAAGACCCGGACGAGCAGCGTGAGCAGCGCCGCGATGACGAGCACGCTCACCCAGAGCAGCCCGGCCTGGACCACCAGGATCCACGCGGCGTTGAGCAGCATGGTGCCGGCGACCGGGAGCCGGAGGCGACGCTGCCGCGCCTGCGCCTCGGCCGTGGGGGCGGGGAACCACTGGAGCAGCGTGTACCCGGCGAGCCCCACGTAGACGACGGTCCACACGGAGAACGCGGCGGACGCCGGGGCGAGCAGCGTGGCGTCCGTGTCGAGCGCTCCCCCGGCCGCCGCGTTGACCGACGTGCCACCGAACACGCCCACGCCGATCATGGAACCGATGACACAGACCACGAAGCTGACGGTGACGACGATCTGCTGCAACCGGTCGTGCGATGTGTCGTGCGACGTGCCCTGTGCCATGGAGCCCTCCTCGATGGGCCGGGCGTCCCCCTGTACCTGCCCCAGCAGGCAACCGCCCGGCGAATATGCCTAGCCTATCTAGTAAATCGCTCGGCTTCCTGTTTTGCGGAAAGGTTGGTGTCGTCCCATGTCCTACGTCCTCGTGACCGGAGCAACCGGGTATATCGGGGGCGGCTCGTGCCCGAGCTGCTCGCCGCCGGGCACGACGTGCGCGTGCTCGCGCGCCACCCCGAACGGATCGCCTCGCGCGACTGGGCCGGCTCCGTCGAGGTGGTCGAGGGCGACGCCACCTCGCGCGACGACCTGCGCCGGGCGCTGGACGGCGTCGACGTCGCCTACTACCTGATCCACGCGCTCGGGGCCGGCGCCGGGTTCGCGGAGCGCGACCGCAGCACCGCCCGCGGCTTCGCCGTCGTCGCGCGGGAGCTCGACGTCGGCCGCGTGGTCTACCTGGGCGGCCTCTACCCCGAGGGCGAGCGGCTCTCGCCCCACCTGGAGTCCCGCCGCGAGGTCGAGGAGATCCTGCTCGACGGCGGCGCGCCGACCGTCGTGCTGCGCGCCGCCGTGATCCTGGGCTCCGGCAGCGCGTCGTTCGAGATGATGCGCTACCTCACCGAACGGCTGCCCGCGATGGTCGCGCCGCGCTGGATCAACAACCGCATCCAGCCCATCGCGGTGCGCGACGTGCTGCGCTACCTCGTCGGCGCCGCCGAGATCCCCGCGGACGTCAGCCGCGGCTTCGACATCGGCGGCCCCGAGGTGCTCACCTACCGCGAGATGATGCAGCGCTACGCCGCCGTCGCCGGGCTGCGCCCGCGGGTGATCCGCGCCGTCCCGGTCCTGACGCCGCGGCTGGCCAGCCTCTGGGTCGGCCTGGTGACGCCCGTGCCGCCGGGCATCGCGAAGCCCCTGGTGGGGTCGCTCGTGCACGAGGTCGTGGCCCAGGAGGACGACATCAAGCAGTACGTGCCCGACCCGCCCGAGGGACTGACCGGCTTCGACAAGGCGGTCGGCCTCGCGCTCGCCCGCATCCGGGACCTGGACGTGCGCACGAGCTGGCTGTCCGCCTCGGTGCCCGGCGCCCCCTCCGACCCGCTGCCCGACGACCCGGACTGGGCCGGCGGGAGCCTCCTGGTCGACGACCGGTCGAGCCGCGTGGACACCACGAGCGAGGCACTCTGGACCGTGATCGAGGGCATCGGCGGCGCGCACGGCTGGTACTCCTGGCGCCTGGGCTGGGTGGCGCGCGGCGCCATGGACCGCCTGTTCGGTGGGCCCGGGCTGCGCCGCGGACGACGGCACCCGCACAACCTCGCGCCCGGCGACGCGCTCGACTGGTGGCGGGTCGAGAAGATCGTCCCGGGCCGGCTGCTGCGGCTGCGCGCCGAGATGCGGCTGCCCGGCCTGGCCTGGCTGGAGCTGTCCGTCGAGGACGCCGACGCCGACCGGCCGACGTTCCGGCAGCGCGCCGTCTTCCTGCCGCACGGGCTGCCCGGGCAGCTCTACTGGTGGGCGATCAGCCCGTTCCACGGCATCGTGTTCGGCGGCATGCAGCGCAACATCGCCCAGGCGGCGGCCCACGCCGTCCACGAGGAGAGGACAACATCATGAGCGAGACGCAGGACGGCGCCGCCGGGATCTCGGCCGCACAGTTCCACCGCCACCCCGGCGTCGGCGACTGGCGCGTCAACGCATGGGGGCCGCAGGCCGTGTTCACGTCCGGCTCCCTGGCCGACGCCGCGCACCTCGTACCGGTGGTCGTCGCGCAGGCCGCGCACCTCGGCGTGCTGCCCGACGTCGACCTGCGGCCGGAGGCCGTCGTCGTCCGGGTGCCGTACCGCGGCGCGCACCACATCCAGGCTGGGGCGCCCGCGTTCGCCGCCGCCGTGTCCGCGGCCGCCGCCGAGCTGGGCCTCGTCCCCGACGTCTCGCTCGTGCAGAGCGTCGACCTCGCCGTCGCGCAGCACTCCGGCGCGGACGCGCGCCCCTTCTGGGCCGCGACACTGGGCTACGACGCCTCCGGCGACGTCGACGCCGTGGACCCGCTGCGCCGCGGACCCCAGCTCTCGTTCCAGACCCTGCGCGGGGACCTGCAGGGCCGGGGCCGCACCCACGTCGACGTCTCCGTGCCCGCCGACCAGGCCCGCGCCCGCGTCGACGCCGCGCTCGCGGCGGGCGGGCGGCTCGTGGACGACTCCCGCGCCCCGGCGTGGTGGACCCTGGCCTCCCCCGACAACCACGGGGTGGACGTCGCCGCCTGGACCGACACCTACGACACCGAGACGTACGAGTAGCCGGTCACGACGCCGAGGGCGTCCGCGGACGCGGCTCGTCGCGGCCGGCCCCCGGGTCCGCGCGCGAGCGCCGCCGTCGGCCGCCGAGCCGCGACGTGCCGTTGGGCACCGCGGCGTCCCACGCCCGCGAGATGCCGAGGTGGCGCAGGTGGCCGTCGGTCACGGTCAGACCATCGGGCCCGATCCAGTGCTCGACGCCGAAGCGCTCGTCGGTCGCGGCGTCCCAGCGCCGCATGAACGGCGTGCCGTTGTCGGTGATCACGACCGACCCGTAGGTGGTGGGAAGCGGCTCGGCGGGCAGGTGGATCACCGTGTAGACGCCCGCGAGGTCGGAGGGGCCCACGGAGGACACGCTGTACCAGTTGCCGTCCCGGTCCCGCTGGATCGCGTACCCGCTCGCGTCCAGGGCGACGCTGAGGTGCGGCAGGTCGGCCTCGAGGAGCTCCTGGCTGTTCTGGTACACGGTGCCGACCTGGGCTGCCTGGGTCATCGCGCGCGTCTCCTTGCCGTCGGGTCGGGGATATTCACCCATCCAAGCGGATAAGTCGCGATTTGGCTGGTGTAGTGGCGATATCCGGGGCACAAAGTGCCGTGAGATCGCCCACGCCCGGCAAGTTGTGGCACGTTCCTGGCTCTTGGGCCACACAGGGTGCACAGTGGGAGGTGAAAAGCACCGACGTCCATCGACGGGACACGCGTGAACGACTCAGAGCCTTCGGCCGCGGCGGTCGAGGCGGCGCTCGCGCCCGGACACCGCGCGCCCGTCGGCCGCTACCGGCTCGACCTGGTCACCGGGCGGTGGGCCTGGTCGGACGAGATCTTCGAGATGCACGGGTTCCGTCCGGGCGAGGTGGTGCCCACCACGGAGCTCGTGCTCGCCCACAAGCATCCCGAAGACCGGGAGCGCGTGGACCACGTGCTGCGCAACGCCGCCGCCACGGGCCAGCCGTTCAGCTCGCTGCACCGCATCGTCGACGCGCAGGGCCGCACCAGGACGCTCGCCGTCACCGGCCAGTCCCGGCGCGACCCCGACTCGGGCTCGATCACGGAGCTCTACGGCTACTTCATCGACGTGACCAAGGCCGACCGGGAGCAGGCCCAGCGCGAGGCGACGGCCTCCATCCGCGCGTCGGCGGAGAGCCGGGCGTCGATCGAGCAGGCCAAGGGCGTGGTCATGGTGACGTACGGGGCAAGCGAGGAGGAGGCCCTCCAGCGTCTGCGGACGGCGTCCAACGAGCGCAACGTCGCGCTGCGGGACCTGGCCGCCGGGCTCGTCGAGTGGTTCGCCGAACCGGGGACGACCCGGTTCCCGGGCGCCGACGAGATGACCGAGTTCCTCGCCGGGCCCGGCGACCAGGCCGCCGACCGGTAGGTCAGGCGATCAGGCGGAAGATCGGGAAGGCCCGCCCCTCGGCCGTCTTCTCGTAGCCGGCGAAGCCGCTCGAGAACTCCTTGAAGCGCGCCCACATCGCGTCGCGCTCGTCGCCCGTGACCTCCTCGACCTTGACGCGCAGCGTCTCGACGGGCTCGCCGGGGACCTCGATGTCGACCTCCTCGACCCGCCGCAGGCCGAAGACCCAGGCCGGGTGCTTTGGCGAGCCGCCGGCGCTGCCGACGATGTAGCGGACGTCGTCGTCCTGGATGGCGGCCAGCGGCGCGATCCGCAGGCTGCCGTCATTGCGGGGCACGTGCACGAGCACGAGCTTCTTGCCGAACTGCACGGGCTCGTTGACCTCGCCGCCGTTGGCGCGGAAGGTGTCGACGATCTGTTGGTTGAAGTCCATGCCCGGGGCAACGCGGGCGGGGCGGGCGGCATTCCGCGAGGTCACGCCACCGCGCCCGGCCCGGGTCACCCGCCCGGGCGGCTCATCCGGCGTCGAACCGGTCCTCACCCTCCAGGTCCGGGTTGTCCTCCGGGTCCTCCCCCGGGAGCTCCATGCCCGCGGCCTCCGCCGAGTCCTTCTTCAGGCGGTCGGCGTCCTCCTTCGACACCTCGGTCTCGTCCCGCCGGGACCCGGCGTCGTCCTTCGGGGCCATGTGCCTGCCGTGCTCGCTCATGCCGGCTCCTTCCAGTGCGGGTTCAGCCAGGCACGACGTGCCCGCCGGCTTTCGACGCTACGACGGCGACCACCCACTCGCACCCACGGTTCCGCCCCGCCGAGAACCTGGGGGTTGCGTAACGATATATCTTTGATCTATCTTTAGAGCGTCGGTCGAGCAGCATCCGCTCCCGATCGGCGGGATCGACGAGACGCCGTAGTGCGCGACAGCGCACCGCCTCGCCCCGCAGCGACACCAGAACACGACACCAGAACTCGTAGGAGACACACCATGCGTACCCATGACGACAACCCCCAGACCCCCCGCTCCTCCGGCCGACGTGGTGGCCGCGGCCGCCGCGGCTTCCTGCCGTCGTTCGACGGCCCGATGTTCGGCCCCGTCTACGGCCCCGCGTTCGCGATGGCCGGCGGCCCGGGCGGCTTCGGCCCCGGCGGCTTCGGTCCCGGCGGTCCCGGAGGCTTCGGCCCGCGCGGACCGCGCGGCGGCCACCACGAGGGCGGACGGCGGGGCCCCCGCGGCCCGCGCCGCGCCGGGCGCGGCGAGATCCGCGCCGCGATCCTGCTGCTCCTGGCGGAGCAGCCCATGCACGGCTACCAGATCATCGGCGAGCTCGCGGACCGGACCGACGGCCGCTGGCGCCCCAGCGCCGGCGCGGTCTACCCGGCGCTCTCCCTGCTCGCCGACGAGGGCCTCGTGGCCATCGGCGAGGAGGGCGGCCGCAAGCTCGCCACGCTGACCGACGAGGGCACCGCCTACGTCGAGCAGCACAAGGACGAGCTCGGCACACCCTGGGAGCAGGTGGGGCACGGCCACGGCCGCGAGCTGCGGCACGAGCTGCGCGCGCTGGCCGACGCCGTCGAGCAGGTCGCCCGCACCGGGACCCCCGAGCAGGTGGCCAGTGTGACCACACTGCTCGACAAGGCCCGCCGCGAGGTCTACCTGACCCTCGCCGGGGAAGCGCCCGACAAGGACCGCTGACCCCCACCCCATCGACCGCCACGGGCGGCGTCGCGAGAGATCGCGGCGCCGCCCGTCCTCGTGCGGCGGGGCACCTCTCTTGACAGGATGACCGCATGACCGCACTCGAGGACCTGCTCGACGACTACGTGTTCCGGCCGGAACCGGAACGGGACACGAAGTTCGAGGAGCTGATGAAGGCCTTCCTGCGGGCTGACGAAGAATGGGCGGCGACGTTCGACACGGTGTGGTCGTGGGGCGAGTGGCCCGAGCGCGAGGGCCCGGGCAACGGGATCGACCTCGTCGCACGCGAGCAGGGGACGGAGCGCCTGGCGGCCGTGCACTGCGCATTCCACGATCCGGCCGAGTCCCTGACCGAGGCGGATGTCGCCGCCTTCCTGTCGGCCTCGGACAAGGCCCCGTTCACGACCCGGCTCGTGGTCGCGACGACCGACAAGTGGGACAAGGACCTGGAGGATCTTGTCCGGGCCGAGAAGGTGCCCGTCGGTCGGATCGGGCTGACACGGATGCTGGACTCGTCGGTCGACTGGACCCCGTTCGGACCGAGGACCATGGCGACCACCGGTCGCGCCTCCCGCACCGCGCTCCACTGACCCCCTCCTCACGTGTCAGACGCACAGGTCCCTCGAGGGACCTGTGCGTCTGACACGTTCGGGCGGGGTCAGGTGAGCAGGTCGGCCGCGTGGCGGAGGACCGGGGCCGCGAGCGTCCCGGCGAGCACCCCTACCCCCGTGACCCGGAACGTGGCCGACTCCCCCGGGAGCAGCGTGACCAGCGCCTCGTCCACCGCGGCGCCGGCGCCGAGCCGGTCGGCGTGCAGGGTCAGGTCCCGGACGAACGTGTCGGTGGTGACCGTGACCTCGACGTCGCCGCCGTCGACCGGCACCGCCTTGACCTCCAGCCGCGGGCGCGGGTAGGCGAGCTCGCGGTCCACCGCGAAGTACCGGAACGCCCGGGCCGCGCCGTCGACGTCGGCCACCAGGACCTCCGCGGCGGCGTCGCCCGGTGCGGACAGCGCCGGGTCGAGCGTCAGGGTCTGGCCCGCCACGGGGCCGACGGCGAACGTGACCGGCTGCTCGGCCAGCACCCGGCCGTCGAGGCCCACCCGGCGGACAATCGCCGAGCCAGCCCACTCCTCGTGGCCGTCATTGACCAGCACGAGCGCGAGCTCGCCGTCGCGCGGCTGGATCGTCGCGAGCCGCGGCGCGAAGGCCGCGCGCACCGCGAACCAGGCGGGCCGACGGCGCCCGGCGGAATCCACCACGGCCCAGGACGCGACCGGCCAGCAGTCGTTGAGCTGCCACACGATGGAGCCCATGTTCAGCGGCCGCAGCGAGCGGAAGTGCTCGATCGCGAACGTCAGGGCGCGCGCCTGGTTGAGCTGCATCGCCCAGTGCCAGTCGGCCATGTCCGCGGGCTCGTCGAAGTACGGCGCGAGGCCGCGCGCCAGCTTGAGCGAGCCGTCGACCGCCTTCTGGTGGTGCAGCACGCCCGGGGAGTCCGGCAGCAGGGGGTCGTCGTGCACGGCATCGGTCAGGGTGCGCCAGGCGGGCGGACCCTGCCAGCCGAACTCCGAGACGAACCGCGGCCGGTCGTCGGCGAAGACCTGGTAGCCCTGCTCGTTCCAGCCGTCCCACAGGTGCACCACGCCGCGCGAGCGGTCGTTCGAGTACACCTCGGGGGTGCCGGAGTACGGGCTGCCGGGCCAGTAGAAGGCGTGCGGGCTGACGTCGGCGACCACCCGCGGCAGCACGTCCAGGTAGTAGCGCTCGCCCCACGGCTGGTCGCCGAGGCGCTCCTTCCAGCCCCAGTCGTCCCAGCCGAGCCAGTTCTCGTTGTTGCCGTTCCAGATCGCCAGCGAGGGGTGCGACATCAGGCGGACGACGTTCTCGCGCGCCTCCGCCTCGACCTCCTGAAGCATCCACTCGTGCTCCGGGTACAGCGCGCACGCGAAGGCGAAGTCCTGCCAGACCAGGAAGCCGAGCTCGTCGCACTGCGCGTAGAAGTCGTCCGACTCGTAGAGGCCGCCGCCCCACACGCGCAGGATGTTGGCGTTCGCCTCGGCGGCGTCGCACAGCCGGGCGGCGACGTCGTCGTGCGTCACGCGGTGCGGGAAGCAGTCGTCGGGGATCCAGTTGAAGCCGAGTGCGGCGACGGGGCGCCCGTTGACGACGAAGGCGAACGACTCGCCGTCGGCGTCGGCCTCGCGGCGCACCTCGACGGAGCGGAAGCCGACGCGCCGGTCGTCGCGGTCGAGCGGCTCACCCGTCTCGTGGTCGAGCAGCTCGACCTCCAGGTCGTGCAGCGGCTGCGCCCCGGAGCCGCGCGGCCACCACAGGTCGGCGTCCGCGACGGGCACCTCGACCACGACCTGCGCCGAGGTCTCCGCCGCGGGCACGACGACGCTCGCCGTGGCGCCGGCGACCCGGACGACGAGCTCGGCGTCGTGCGCCGTCGACGTGCGCTCCAGCTCCACGCCCACCTCGACGACGCCGCGCCAGCCGGCGCCGTCGTGCCCGCCGCCCCGCTCGGCCCGTACCTCGACGCGGGTCTCGGCGAGGCGCGCGACCGACCAGGACTCGATGCGCACGGGGCGCCAGATACCGGCGGTGACCAGCGTGGGGCCCCAGTCCCAGCCGAAGTTGCAGGCCATCTTGCGGATGTGGGCCGACGGCGAGTCGAACGCGCGCCGCGCCTCGTCGTCCAGCGCGTCGAAGGGGCCCCAGGGCGAGTCGAACACGACGGCGACGTGCGCTGCGTCCACAGAGTCCAGCGGCACCCGGTAGGACCGGAACATGTTCCGGGTCCGCAGCCGCTCGACGCCGTCCACAGACACCGTGGCGAGCGTGTCGAGCCCGTCGAGCACCAGGTCGGTGCGCTCGGCGTCGGCCTCCCCGGGCGCCCCCGGAGCGGGCAGCGTCGTCTCGTACCGCCACCGCGAGCGCCCGATCCACGGGGTGAGCAGCTCGTTGCGGTCGAGGTACGGGTCGTCGATGAGGCCGGCGGCGAGCAGGTCGGTGTGGACGGTGCCGGGCACCGTCGCGGCGACGGGCAGGCCGGCAAGGACCGCCTGGTCGGCGTCGGGTCCGGGGGTGTCGAGGTGCAGGGTCCAGGGACCGGGCGCGGCGGTGCGCGTGAGCATGGGGGCCACCAGGGGGTGTCGGAGCGGGCGGTGCGGGACGAGCGTTCCAGGACTTTCTTTCCGTTGTCAAGCAAGTCCGCGCCAGCCCTTGCGCCGGAGGTTGGTCGTGTGGTTATTTGAGCGCGTCAAAAAAGGACGTATCGCCCCCGGGCCACGTCCCGCGCGCTGGAACAGTGCCGTTCCGCACGTCTCCACTGCGCGTCCTCGACCCAAGGATGGAGACCCATGACCCGCTCTCGACGCCTGCTGCGGCAGGCGCTGTGCGGCCTCGCCGCCGCGAGCCTCGTGCTCGCCGGGGCCGCCCCGGCAAGCGGCACCGCGGCCGCCGACCCGGCCCCGACTCCCCCGGCCCCGATCCCCCGGGTCGAGCCCGGCGACCTCGCCACGGCGCCGTACATGGGCTGGAGCAGCTTCAGCATGCAGGTCTACAGCGGCGACGGGCGGTGGATCACCGCCGACCAGCTCACCGCCCAGTCGGACGCCATGCACACCAAGCTGCAGCGCTACGGCTACGACCGCATCAACGTGGACGCGGGCTGGAACGACGGCTTCGACGACCACGGCCGCCCGGTCCCGAGCACGACCCTGTACCCCGACGGGCTCCAGGCCGTCATCGACCACGTGCACGACAACGGCCAGAAGTTCGGCCTGTACTTCATCCCGGGCATCGGGCCGGAGGTCTACGAGGCCGACCTGCCCATCTGGGACGCCCCCGGGTGCAGCACCGGAGACATCGTCAAGCAGCCGCTCACCAAGGCCGACTACTGGGGCATCGGCTGGGCGCTCGACTTCGACAACCCGTGCACGACCAAGTACATCGACTCGATCGGCGCCCTGCTGGGCGACTGGGGCGTCGACTTCGTCAAGTTCGACAGCGTGACCCCCGGCTCGGGCATCAGCGACCTGTCGCTCGACGCCCGCCGCGACGTCGCCGCCTGGTCGGACGCGCTGCACAGCCGCGACATCTGGTTCGAGCTCTCCTGGGCGCTCGACCCTGCCTACGCCGACTACTGGCGCGAGCAGGCCGACGGCTTCCGGGTCGACTGGGACGTCGAGTGCTACTGCGAGAACGAGGCCCTGACCACCTGGCCGAACATCGCGCGCCTGTTCCCCAAGGCGGAGCAGTGGTGGCGGCACACGGGCCCGGGCGGGTTCGGCGACCTCGACTCGCTGAACGTCGGCAACGGCCGGATGGACGGCCTGACGCAGGACGAGCGCCGCACGGCCACCAGCCTCTGGGCCATCTCCGCGGCCCCGATGTACACGGGCAACGACCTGACCCGGCTCGACACGTTCGGCCTGAACCTGCTCACCAACGAGGAGGTCATCGCGATCAACCAGGCCGCGATCCCGGCGCACCCGGTCTCGACGTCGGGCAAGCGGCAGGTCTGGTACTCGCTGCAGGACGACGGCAGCTACGTGCTCGGGCTGTTCAACCTCGGCTCGACGGACGCCGACGTGACCGCGACCTGGGCGGACCTGGGCCTGAGCGACGGCAGGCACAAGGTGCGCGACGTCTGGGCCAAGAAGAACCTCGGCGCGTTCACCGGCGGCTTCACGGCCACCGACGTGCCGCCGCACGGCGTCCGCCTGCTGCGGGTCACGCCCGCCGCGAGCGCGGCGTCGACCGTGAACGACGACGTGCTCCAGGTGGGCTACGGCGGCGACTGGGCGCGCAACGGCAACCAGGAGGTCGCGGCAACGTCGCAGGACCTCGCGGTCACCGTCGTGGCGGACGGCGACGAGCCGCCCGCGCCGGGCGACACGGACCAGAGGGTTATCGAGCTGAACGACGACGCGTCCGACATCGCCTACTCCGGGAGCTGGAGCCACAGCACCGGGCGCAGCCTGGGCGACCACGAGGACGACGTGCACTGGACCGAGAAGGACGGCGACGCCTTCGAGCTGACGTTCCGCGGCACCGGCGTGACCTATGTGACCGAGCGCGACGAGTCGCAGGGCGAGGTGGCGGTCCACCTGGACGGCGAGCTCGTCGAGACGGTCGACGTGTCGCTGCCGGCGGGGACGCCGCGCGAGAGCCAGCAGGCGGTGTGGACGACGTCGGGCCTGGAGGACGGCGAGCACACGCTGCGGATCGAGAAGAAGGGCGGGCGGTTCATGCTGCTCGACCGGATCGACGTCGAGCAGGAGAACCTGGTGACGCCGAACGCGATCGCCGTGCCCGACGCGCAGGCGGAGGCGACCCGGATCGAGCTGGCCCGCGACCCGGGCGAGCTGGTCGACGTGCGGCACGGCGACACCGTGCTGCGGAAGGGCACCGACTGGACCGCGGACGGTCAGGCGGTCGTGCTGTCGGGGGACTTCCTGACGGCGCTGCCCGCGGGCGACACGGCGCTGACCTTCGCCTTCCGCGGTGACGGCGCCGACGACGTGCACACGGCGACCGGCGAGGCGTGGACCGACCTCACGTTCACCGGCACGGGCGTCACGTGGGTTGCGCCGACGGCGCCCGACCAGGGGCCCGTGCACGTCTACGTCGACGGGGTGCTCAAGAAGACGGTCGACACGGCCACCGCGGCCCGCCGCACGCAGCAGGAGCTGTACTCCGTGTCCGACCTCAAGCGGGGCAGCCACCGCATCGTGGTGGTGAACGGCTCGGACGCGCCGGTCCGGAGCGACGGGTTCAGGTTCACGCGCTGACCCCACCCCACATGTCAGACGCTCAGGCCCCTCGGGGGACCTGAGCGTCTGACACGGTCACGCCGCCGTCAGTTCCAGCACCAGGCCCGACGCCGGCTGCAGCACCGGCAGCGTCACCCCGGCCGAGGCCAGGACGGCGCCCGGCACCCGGAAGCCCTCGCTGCTGCGGGCCCGCTCCATCCAGGCGGGCTCGCGCCCGTGCACGGCGATGGGGCCGAACGCGTCCGGCAGGCGCACCACGTAGTCGCGGTCCCGGTCGAGGCCCGGGAACGGCACCCGCGCCACCTGCGGCCCGGCGGAGCTGGCCAGCCGCACCCACGCGAACAGCGCGTGCGTGCGGTCCTGGGACACGGTCCCGTGCAGCAGCGTCTGCTCGTCGGCGAGGTCGGCGTGCACGCGCACTCCCCCGTGCAGCAGGCCCCGCCGCGAGGTGACGAACGCGGCCCACTCGCTGAGCCGCACCATCTCGTCCTCGGTGCAGCCCGTGATGTCCCACTCGATCCCCGGCGCGGCGAACGCCGTCGTCACCAGCCGGAACGACAGGTCCGTGACGCGGTGCGTGGTGTGCGACCGCGCCGCGCCGACGTGCGAGCCGAGCAGCTCCGGCGGCAGCAGCACCTCCGTCCAGCGCTGGATCTGCTGGCGCTCCACGGGGTCGTTGCAGTCCGAGGCCCACACCCGGTCGGTGTGGTCCAGGATGCCGAGGTCCACGCGGCCGCCGCCCGCCGCGCAGCTCTCGATCTCCAGCGCCGGGTGCCGCTCGCGCAGCTCGTCGAGCAGGGCGTACAGCGCCAGCGTCTGCCGTCGCACCCCCGGCCGGTCCCCGGCGCCGTCGCGCACCACCGCCTCGAGCAGGTCCCGGTTGTGGTCCCACTTGATGTAGTCGACGCCGTAGCGCTCCACCACCGCCGAGATCGCGTCCAGCAGGTACGCGTACGCCCCGGGGTGCGCGACGTCGAGCACGTACTGGTTGCGGAAGCTCGTCCCCACCCCGGCCGACGGCGCCAGCAGCCACTCGGGGTGCTCGCGGGCCAGGTCGGAGTCGAGGCTGACCATCTCGGGCTCGAACCACAGCCCGAACTCCATGCCAGCCTGCCGCACCCGGTTGACGAACGGGTCCAGCCCGTCGGGCCACACGGCCGCCTCGACCTGCCAGTCGCCCAGGCCCGCCGTGTCGTCGCGGCGGCCCCGGAACCAGCCGTCGTCGAGCACGATGCGCTCCACGCCGATCCGGGCGGCGCGGTCCACGAGCTCGCCCAGCCGGGCGAGGTCGTGGTCGAAGTAGACGGCCTCCCACGTGTTCAGCACCAGTGGCTGCGGCCCGGTGCGGGGACGGCGCGCGCGGGTGCGGCGGTGGAACCGGTCGGCGATGCCGTCCAGCCCGGCGTCCGACCACGCGAACAGCACGTCGGGCGCCGTGTAGCTCTCCCTCGCGGCCAGCCGCACCTCGCCGGAGCGCAGCAGCTCGCCGCCGCCGAGCACGGCCGCGTGCGCGCCGGCGCCCTCGTGCAGGCGCTGGGCGATCCAGCGCTGGTCGCCGCTCCAGGCCACGTGGGCCGCCCACACCTCGCCGGACCGGTTGCCGAAGCCCGGCGTGCCGACGGCGAGCAGGTACGGCGAGTCCACCCCCGGCTTGCCCCGGCGCACCTCGCGCACGTGCGCGCCGTCGACCAGCGGCAGGCGCTGCGGCTGCCGCTCCCGGCTCCACCGCCCGCTGAAGTCGAGCACCTCGACCGCGCGGGCCGGCAGCGGCAGCAGCGCCGTGACGTGCGACAGGTCGTAGACCTCGCCCGCCGCTTCACCCGCCGTCACGGTCCACCGCACGCGCAGGACGCCCGTGGCCTCCAGCTCCACCTCGGCCGCCAGCGCGAGGTCGGCGACCGGTTCACGCAGGTTCAGGCGCACGACGCCGCCGACGCCGCCGTCCGGCACCACCACGCTCGCTTCGACGAGCTCCGGGCGCGGCGTCGTCGCCGTGCCGCCGCGGTGGCCCTCGATGCCCGGCAGGCCCGACCAGGCGTCCCGCTCGACGGGCAGCAGCGTGAGCGCCCGGGGCGTCTCCGGCGAGTTGGCGACCCGCGCGGTCACCCCGGTCGCGCGCAGCGCGCCGACGCCCTCGGGGCCGAGCTCGCCGAGGTCCTCACCCCAGTGCAGCACCTGGGGCACCGCCCCCACGAGATCGAGCACGAGCGACACTCCGGCCGCGCGCAGCACGGCGTATTCCTCACCAGCAGACATCTTCACCACCCCGACTAGACTTTCTTGACAGCGGAAACTTAGTCGCCCTACGCTTTCGGCGGCAAGCGAGGTGCCTACCTCCTGCCGCTCGACGACGAGGGATGAGGCCGATGGCGATCTCCACCACCACCCCGGCGCGCGCACCGCGTGCGGCCGGGAGCGACCGTACGACAGGGCCGGTGCGGCGCGCCGGATCGCCCGCCCACCGCGGCGACGCGCGGCTGGCCTGGGTCCTCGTCGCGCCGGCGATCGTCGGCTTCCTCGTGTTCGCGGCCTACCCCACGCTGCGCGGCATCTACCTGAGCTTCACCGACTTCCGGGTGCTCACCCCGCCGCAGTGGACCGGCCTGGACAACCTGAGGCGGCTGGTCGCCGACGAGGTGTTCTGGCACTCCCTCGGCGTGACGGCGTACTTCGTGCTGCTGTCGGTCGTGATCGGCATGGCCCTGTCGGTCGCGACGGCCGTGGTGCTGCACCGGCTGACGGCGTCGACCGCGCTGCGCGGCATCATCATCCTCCCGTTCCTCATCTCCGGGGTCGTCGCGGCCACCACGTGGTCGTGGATGCTCGACGCCCAGCTCGGCATCGTGAACATCGCGATCCGCCAGCTCGGCCTCGACCCCGTGTTCTTCCTGGGCTCCAGCAAGTGGGCCATTCCCACCATCGCGCTGATCAGCGTCTGGAAGGGCATGGGATACAACGCGATCATCGTGTTCGCGGGCCTGCAGACCATCCCGCCGACCATCTACGAGGCCGGCCGGATCGACGGCGCCAACGAGATCCAGATGTTCCGCCGTCTCACGCTCCCCCTGCTGCGGCCCGTGCTGGCGATGGTGCTGGTGCTGACGGTGATCGGCTCGTTCCAGGTGTTCGACCTCGTGGCCGTGACCACGCAAGGCGGCCCGGCCCGGGCGTCGAACGTGCTCCAGCTCTACATCTACGACAAGGCGTTCGGCCAGTTCGAGTTCGGCTACGCCGCGACGATGTCGCTCGCCCTGTTCGCGATGCTCATCGCCATCACCTTCCTGCAGATGCGCCTGCTGCGCGCCGACGAGTCCGACACGAACTGAGGAACCAGCATGTCCGCATCCGCTACCGTCTCCGGACCCCGCCGCCGCCTCAGCGTGGGACGCACCCTCGCCTGGACGTACCTGGGCGGCGTCGTGCTGGTCACGCTCTTCCCGTTCTACTGGATCCTGCGGACGTCGTTCTCGAACAACTACTCGCTGATCACCCACCCGTCGTCGCTGCTGCCGGTGGACTTCACGCTCGGCGCGTTCCGGCGCGTGCTCGGCATCGCCACATCCGCGGAGTCGCTGGCCGAGGGCGGCTCAGGCGCCAGCATCAACATCCTGCACTTCGCGATGAACTCGCTGATCTTCGCGACGCTCTCGACGGTGCTGGTCGTGTTCTTCTCGCTGCTCGCCGCCTATGCCTTCGCCCGCCTGCAGTGGCCGGGCCGGGACCTCGTCTTCTCCGTGCTGCTGACGGCGCTCATGGTGCCGGGCATCCTGACGCTCCTGCCCAACTTCGTGCTCATCAAGGACCTGGGCCTGCTGAACACGTTCGGCGGACTGATCCTGCCCGGCGCGCTGTTCTCGGCGTTCAACATCTTCTTCCTGCGGCAGTTCATGCTCGGCCTGAGCAGCGAGATCGAGGAGGCCGCGCTGATCGACGGCGCCAGCCGCCTGCGTGTGCTGTTCCAGATCACGCTGCCGATGACGTCGGGCCCCGTGACGACGCTGTCGATCCTGGGCTTCATCGGCGCCTGGAACGACTACTTCTGGCCGCTGCTGGTCACGAGCGACGACAGCGTGCGGCCGCTCACCCTCGCCCTGGCCGTGTTCAAGCAGTCCTCGCCGCAGGCCGCGCCGGACTGGGCCGGCCTGATGGCGGCCACGCTGGTCGCCGCGCTGCCCATGCTGGTGCTGTTCCTCGCGTTCGGCCGCCGCATCGTGGACTCCATCGGCTTCTCGGGGCTCAAGTGAGCGCCGCGACCCGCCCGGTCCGGCTGCGCTGGACGGCCCCCGCCGCGCGCTGGGGCGAGGCGACGCCCGTCGGCAACGGCGAGATCGGCGGCATGGTCTTCGGCGACGCTCGCGGGCGCATCGGCCTCAACGACTCGTCCCTGTGGTCCGGCACCCCGGACGGCCCGGCGCGGGCGCTCGACGCCGTCGTCGCCGGGGGCGCGGGTCCCGAACGCCTCGCCGAGGTGCGCGACGCGGTCGCGCGGCACGACGACGACGCCGCGGAGCGGCTGCTGCGCACCTTCGAGGGGCCGTGGAGCCAGGAGTTCCTGCCGCTCGGCGACCTGGACCTCGACCTGGGGACCGCGGACGTGACCGGGTACGAGCGCGTGCTCGACCTGTCCTCCGCCGTGGTCGACGAGTCCTTCCTGCTCGGCGGGGTGCCCGTCCGCCGGGCCACCTGGGTCTCCGCGGCCGACGGCGCGCTCGTGGTCGAGCTCGTCGCCGACGCCCCGGTCTCCGGGGTGCTGCGCCTACGGTCGCCGCTGCGGGTCGTGGGCTCGGACGCGCGGGTGGCCGACGGCGGCCGCGCGCACCTGTCCCTGCTGGTGGAGACGCCGGTCGACGGTTCGCCGAAGCACGAGTCGGAGGCGGTGGCGCACGTCTGGCGCGACTCGGCAGACGGGGCCGCGACCGGCTTCGACCCAGCCGCCGCCGTGGCCGTGGCGCTCCGCACGGACGGCGCCGTAACGCCGTCCGGCGACGACGTCGTGGTCACGGGCGCCCGCCGCATCCTGCTGGCCGTCACGACCGAGACGAACGCGCGCCGCTGGTGGCGGCACGAGCCGGCCGCCACACGTGCCGACCTCGCCGAGCGCGCGGCAGCGCGCGCGGAGGCGGTCGCGACGTCGGACTCCGCCGACCTCCGCACCCGGCACGAGGCGGACGCCCAGGCGCTCCTGGGCCGCTCCGGCCTGGAGATCGGCGCGGTGGACGACCGGCCCGTCGACGTCGGCCCCCTGCTCGCCGACGGCGACGACCGTGCCCTGGCCCGCGTGCTCTACGCGTACGGCCGATACCTGCTCGTGTCGTCGTCGCGGCCTGGCTCCCCGCCGGCCAACCTCCAGGGCATCTGGAACGCGTCGATGCGGCCGCCGTGGTCGTCCAACTACACGATCAACATCAACACGCAGATGAACTACTGGCTGGCCGAGCGCACCGGGCTGGGCGAGCTGCACGAGCCCCTGCTGGACCTGATCGAGCGGGTGGCGCACACGGGAAGCGCCGTCGCGTCGGCGCTGTACGGGACGCGCGGCTGGGTGGCGCACCACAACACGGACCCGTGGGGCTGGGCGCTGCCCGTCGGCGCGGGGCACGGCGCGACGTCGTGGGCGTTCTGGCCGATGGGCGGGCTCTGGCTCGCGGACCACCTGTGGCAGCGCTGGGAGTACGGGCGCGACCGCGACGAGCTGGCCGGGCGCGTGCTGCCGCTGCTGCTGGGCGCGAGCGCGTTCGCCCTGGACTGGCTGGTCACGGGCGCGGGCGGCACGCTCGGCACCTCGCCCTCGACGTCGCCGGAGAACTCGTTCCTGCGGGCCGACGGGTCGACGGGCGCGGTGTCGACGTCGTCGGCGATGGACCTGACCCTGATCCGCGCGACGTTCGAGCGCACGCTCGCCGCCGCGGAGGTCGCGGGCACGACGGGCGAGCCGCTGCTCGACGAGATCCGCGCCGCGCTCCCCCGTCTCGCGCCGCTGCGGGTCGCCGACGACGGCACCCTGGCCGAGTGGGGCGACGACGCCGTCGCGACCGACCCGCAGCACCGCCACCTGTCGCCCCTGATCGGGCTGCACCCGCTCGACGTGATCGACGTCGGGCGCACGCCCGGCCTCGCCGAGGCCGCGCGCCGCACGCTGGACGTGCGGGGGCCGGGCGCCATGGGCTGGTCGTGGTCGTGGAAGATAGCGATGCGCGCCCGGCTGGGCGACGGCGAGACCGCGCGCGACCTGCTGCGCGAGGCGGCTCGGGCCTTCCCCGGGGACCCCGACCTCGACGCGCCCGTGGACGGCTCCGAGTGGGGCGGGCTGCTGCCCAACCTGTTCTCGACGCACCCGCCGTTCCAGATCGACGGCAACTACGGGCTCGCCGCGGCGATCGCGGAGATGCTGGTCGGCTCCGGCGAGGGCACGCCCGACAGCCCGGTCCGGCTGCTGCCGGCCCTGCCCGCGGCCTGGCCCGAGGGCCGGATCACCGGCGTCCGCACGCGCGGCGGCGTCGCCGTCGACCTCGACTGGAGCGATGGCCGCCCCGCCACGCTGCGCCTGCACGACGCCGTGGGCGCCGGGACGCGCGAGGTCACCGTGAGCTTCGGCGGGCGCACGCACACCCTGCCCGCGGACGGCGCCCCGGTGCGGGCCGCGGACCTGTTCGGGGCTACCCCATGAGCAGCCAGGACCCCCGCGAGGCCGCCCTGCGCGCCTACCGCTCGACGCAGGAGCTCCCGGACGACTTCGCGGACTTCTGGCGCGACACCCTCGCGGAGGCCCGGCGGTTCGACACCCCGCCGTCGGCCGTCCCCGTGGAGACGCCGCTCACGGCGATCGAGGTGCTCGACGTGACCTTCCCCGGGTTCGGGGGCGACCCGGTCCGGGGGTGGCTGCGGCTGCCGCGGCACCGCGACGAGCTGCATGGCGCCGGCCTGCTGCCCGCCGTCGTCCACTTCACCGGCTACGGCGCGGGCCGCGGGCACGCGATCGACGACCTGACCTGGGCCGCCGCAGGCTACGCCCACCTGGTCATGGACACCCGCGGCCAGGGCGACGGGTCCACGCCGGACGGCCCGTGGGGCGACAGCACGGGCTACCTCACGCGCGGCCTGGCGGACCCGGCCGGCTACTACTACCGGCGCGTGCTCACCGACGCGGCCCGGGCGGTCGACGCCGTCCGGCTGCTGCCCGGCGTCGACCCCGCCCGCGTGGCCGTGCTCGGCAACAGCCAGGGCGCGGGGATCGCGCTGGCCGCCGGCTACCTCGCCGACGACGTGGCGGCGGTGCTGGCGCAGGCGCCCTTCCTCGCGGACCTCCCGGGCGCGCTCGCGCTGAGCGCGCAGGGGCCCTACCGGGAGCTGGCCGACCTGCTGGCCCGGGACCGCCCGCGCCGCGAGCGGGCGCTGTCCACGCTGCGGTACTTCGACGTCGTGAACTTCGCCCGGCTGGCCCACGCCCCCGCGTGGTTCTCCTGCGGACTGGACGACGACATCACTCCCCCGGAGACCGTGTTCGCCGCGCACAACGAGTACGCGGCGCAGCACGACATCACCGTCTGGCCGTCCAACGGCCATGACGCCGGCGGCAGCCTGGACCGGCAGGGCGCGCTCGACGTGCTCGGCCGCGTGCTCCAGGCCGCCGTCGGCCCTACCAACCCGAACCGAACCCACCCGGTCCCTTGATCGAAGAGGAATCATGAAACCGAAGCACATGCTGAGCATCGTCGCTGCAGCCGCTGTCACCGTCTCGCTGGCCGCCTGCGCGGGCGGCCCGGCCGGCGGAGCGGCCGAGGAGGGCGCCCACGCGGGCACCGTCAACTGGTGGACCTGGGACGAGAAGCAGGCGGAGTCGTACAAGACCTGCCTGCCCGCGTTCCAGGAGAAGTACCCCGACATCACGGTCAACATCACGCAGTACGCGGTGGACGACTACTTCACCAAGCTGACCGCGGGCTTCGTGGCCGGCAACGCGCCGGACGCGTTCCAGAACAGCGTGGAGTTCCTGGACTCGTACGCGCAGCAGGGCCAGCTCGAGCCGCTGGACGACTACATCGCGGAGTCGGGCTACGACCTGGGCGTGTTCAACGTGGGCGTTCCCGCCTTCACGTACACGGACGACAAGCAGTACGCCCTGCCGCTCGACTGGGCGGGGTCCGCGTTCTACTACAACAAGGACCTGCTGAAGGACGCCGGCCTCACCGAGGACGACGTGCAGAACATGACCTGGAACCCGCAGGACGGCGGCACGTTCGACGACGTCGTCGAGCGGCTGACCGTCGACGCGAACGGCAAGCACGGCGACGAGAAGGGCTTCGACAAGGACGACGTCGCGGTCTACGGCATCGGCGCGCTCGGCACGGCCGACTACCTGGGCCAGACCACGTGGTACCAGTTCGCCGCCTCGACGGGCTGGACGATGCGGGAGCCCGAGGCGTGGCCCACGTCCTTCGCGTTCGCCGACCCGACGTTCGTCGAGACCATGGGCTACCTGCGCGGCCTGTCCGACCGCGGGCTGGCGCCCGAGTTCGGCCAGTTCACGGTCGGCGACACCGAGCAGCTCGGCTCCGGCTCGGTCGCGATGATCTCCGGCGGCTCGTGGTCCGCGACGACGTTCGCCAAGCTGCCCGACATGTCGGTGGGCATCGCGCCCAACGTGCTCGGGCCCGACGGCGAGACCCGTGTGGTCATGAGCAACTCGAACGGCAACATGCTCTGGTCGGGCAGCAAGGTCAAGCAGGCCGCCTGGGACTGGATCTCGTTCATGGGCACGGCCGAGTGCCAGGAGAGCGCCGCGCTCACCTCGGGCTCGTTCTTCCCGTCCATCCCGTCGGCCATGGACGCCCTCGCCGCGGACCAGCTGGAGAAGGGCATCGACCTGAGCGTCTTCGTGGACTACGCGAAGAACGAGCAGCTCGAGCCGTCGCTGGCCTACGGCAACGGCGCGGAGCTCAAGTCGGAGCTGCAGCCGCTGTTCGAGGCGTACTACAGCCACCAGCGTGACGACGACGTCTGGCAGGAGGCCTGCGACAAGGCCTCGGAGATCCTGTCCAAGTAGTCCCGGCCGGCCCGGGTGCGGTGCCTCGCGCACCGCACCCGGGCCCGACGACGAGGTTCCCCATGAGCGCCACGCCGCCCCTGACGAGCGCGCGCCGCCCCACGCTGCGGACGGCGACGTCGGCGGAGATCTTCACGCGCATCATCACGCACGGCCCGGTCAGCCGGGTCGAGGTCGGCCGCCTGACCGGGCTGTCCCCCGCGAAGGTCACCAAGACCGTCGGCCCGCTGATCCGCGACGGCTTCGTCACGGAGGGCGAGCACGCCGAGAGCTCGTCCCCCGGGCGGCCCGTGTACCCGCTGAGCGTGGTGCCGCGCTCGATGCTCGCGATCGGCATCAAGGTCAACGTCGACGAGATCGTCGCCGTCGCGGCGAGCATCGGCAACGAGGTGCTCACCTCCACGCGCCGCACGCTCGCGCGTCACGACCCGGAGACGGTGGTGCGCGAGATCGTCCGCTGCGTGCGGCGGCTGGTCGCCAAGCTCGGCGACGGCGCCGACCGGCTGGTGGGGATCGGCGTCTCGGTGTCGGGCGACATCGACTCGGCCTCCGGCGTCGTGCGCCACTCGCCGCTGCTGGGGTGGGCCAACGTGCCGCTGGGCGCCACGGTCGCGCGGGAGGTCGACCTGCCCGTCGTCGTCGAGAACGACGTGCGGGCGCTCGCCCGGTCCGAGCAGTGGTTCGGGCTCGGCGTGGAGGCGGAGAGCTTTGCCGTCGTCACCATCGGCGCGGGCATCGGCTGCGGCATCTACGTGAACGGCGACGTCGTGGTCGGCGCGCACGGCGTGGTCGGCGAGATCGGCCACCTGCCGCTGGCCCCGCCCGACGCCGAGTGCGTGTGCGGGCGCCGCGGCTGCGTCGAGGCGGTGGCCTCCTCGGGCGCCATCCGCGACGCCGTGCGCGCCGGCCACGACGATCCCGCGCTCACGCTCGCCGACGCCGTCGCCCTGGCACACTCCGGCGACCGCGCCGCCGTCGACGCCTTCGACCGGGCGGGCACCGCCATCGGGGCTGCGCTGGCCGTGACCGCGAACCTCGTGGACCCGGAGGTGGTGGTCATCGCGGGCGAGGGCGTCATGGAGTACGACCTGTACGAGCGGCGCATCCGCGAGAAGTTCACGGCGCACGCCTTCGGGGCGGCGGCGAGCTGCCGCCTGGTGGTGCGGCGGCACACGTTCATCGACTGGGCGTGCGGGGCGGCGGTGGCGGCTTTTCGGGAGGCGCTGCGGCCGGTGGTGTGAGTGCTGGGTTGTCTGGGCTGCTCGGGGGGTTGCTCGGGCTAGTCGGGTCCGGGCAGGAGCCGCCGCGCCTGCCATCGGGCGAGATCCGCCTCGAGCAGCGCCGGGTCACGCCGCGGCGGGACCTCGTCGAGGATCTCGAGCCGTGTGATCCGCTCGATGCGGAACCCCCGGATCGCGTCACGAAGCCGGCACCAGCCGCTGAGCAGCCACGTGTCGGCGGCGCGGAGAAGACCCATGGTCTCGACCTCGCGGACGGTCGTGGCGGAGTGGTCCGGTGTGCCGTCGGCGCTCTCGCCCACATAGGTGAGTCGCACCACGCGGCGTGCGGCGATCGCGTCGGAGAGGATCCCGAGCGGCACGGCGCCGCCCGTCGGCGGGGCGGCGTCGATGACGTGCATCGTTCCGAGCAGCTCCTGGACGGGCGCGCGATGCGCCTCGTCCATGACCGCGGCGATCTTGGCGCGCGCCCGGCGGGCGGCGCCTTGGTAGGGCGAGGACTCGAGGAGCGCGAGACCGGCGAGCACCGCCAACGACTCGGCGGCGGAGAGGTTCAGAGGCGGCAGCGAATACTCACGGAGGATCGAGTAGCCGCCCGCGGCCCCGTGGTCCGCGTAGACGGGGACCCCGGCCACCTGGAGGGACCCGATGTCTCGTTCGATCGTCCGTGCGGACACGCCGAACTCGCGGGCGAGCCGAGCGGCGGACCAGGGGCGCCGTGCACCGCGAAGCAGGTCGACCAGGGCGTACTGCCGCTCGGCTCGCTTCATGCTTCCGATTCTCCCAGGGGTGCGAGTGAGTCAGGTGGGGTGGGTCAGCTCCGCATGCTGCGCTGGCCGCCCACGGACCAGACCCGAGAGACCCGACCGTCCCCGTCGAAGTCGAAGACGTCGACGCCGCCTGCCTGATGACCGTTCGCGTCGACGTCCCACAGCAGCCGGCCGTGGTCGCCGTCGACGGCGTCGGCGATCCTCGTGAAGACGACACCGGGGTTCTGCTCGTGCCACCAGGCGAGGTACCGCACGAAGTCCTCGGCGGTGCGGATGTCGTCCGCGGGGGTCGACCCGTCGGGCCCGGTCACGGCGAAATGGATCCGGAAGTCGTCCGCACAGATCTGTCGCGCGATGTCGCCGTCCGAGTTCCACATCGTCAGCCACGCGTCTAGTGCGTGCCGGGCGGTGGGGCTGGGTGTTGTCGTCGGGGTCGGGGTCGTGGTGTCGGTCATGGATCCAGTGTCGGTCGACGACGCGACAACTGTGTGTCGGTGTTCCCGGGCTTTCGGCGTGCGGTCGGTTCTGCTGTGGGCAGATCGGGTCGGCTCGGCGGGCGGTGCGAACGGGCGTGCCATACGTTGATGACATGACGCGAACGGGTGAGGTACCAGGATCGACGGGCGGGGAGCCCACTCGACCGGTGCTGCCCGGCGGAGTCGTGGATGTGGCGGCCGTCCGGGCAGTACGG
The DNA here is from genome assembly GCF_014137995.1 of Promicromonospora sukumoe. Lineage (NCBI taxonomy): Bacteria > Bacillati > Actinomycetota > Actinomycetes > Micrococcales > Promicromonosporaceae > Promicromonospora > Promicromonospora sukumoe. The sequence goes on along the minus strand of NZ_JACGWV010000001.1, from coordinate 1,366,995 downwards.
GAGTTGCTGGCGGGCATGATGCTGCCTGGTGCCACTGACACCGGGCCCGTTGGTCCCGTCGCGGCGGCAGTGCAGGCCGAGTGGGTGGACCTGCTCGGTGAGCTGGAAGCCGTGAAGAACGCGGTGACCGCGACGCAGGCGCGGCTGACGGTGGCATTGGACCAGGCGGCGCGCGGCGAGGAGGCTTGGCTGTCGATTCGTGCGGAGCGGCGGGGCCGTGGTGTGCCGAACCAGGTCGGTGGCGCGCTGCGGGTCAGCCCGCACGCCGGGGCTGGGTTCGTGAGTACGTCCCGGGTGTGGGTGACGCAGATGCCGCACACGTTCGCGGCGCTGGAGGCCGGGGTGCTGTCGGCCTGGCGGGCCACGCTCTTGGTCCGGGAGACCTCGCACCTGTCCCTGGAGCACCGCGCGCTGATCGACGAGGAGATCTGCGGTCCCGCGCACCTGGACGAACTGGCCCGCATGGGGACCCGCCGGCTGATCGCCCGCATCAAGGAACTCGCCGCCAAGCTGGACGTACACGCCTGCGTCAAGCGCAACGCCAAGGCCGTCTCGGAGCGGCGCGTCTCGGTACGCCCGGCACCCGACCTGATGGTCTACCTCACCGCCCTGGTACCCATGGCGCAGGGTGTGCAGGCGTACGCGCAGCTCAAGGCGACTGCCGAGAGCGCGAAGGCCACGGGTGACGAGCGTGGAGTGGGCCAGATCATGGCCGACACCCTCATCGAACGCGCCACCGCCCGCGAACCCGGCCACGCGAACGACGTGCCGGTCACCATCAACCTCCTCGTCTCCGACCAGACCCTGTTGGCCGACGGCAACGAACCGGCCGTGGTGGTCGAGGGCGCACCGGCAGGCGCGGGCGTCATCCCAGCCCCCGTGGCCCGCAACCTCGCCGCCCACGCGATCGACACCGACACCGCCTGGCTGCGCTCGATCTACGTCAACCCACACGGCCGCCTGCTGGCCACGACCTCGACCTCCCGGTTCCACCCGCAAGGTTTGGCCGCGTTGCTGCGCGCCAGAGAGCAGGGCATCTGCGCCACCACCTGGTGCGACGCCCCCATCCGACACACAGACCACATCACCCCGCACGCCGACGGCGGCCCCACCAGCCTCGACAACGGCCAAGGCCTGTGCGCGCGCTGCAACCATGCCAAGCAGGCACCGGGGTGGCGGCAGAAGACAACCCAGCTCGACGGCCGCCACGCGGTCGAGACGGTCATGCCGACGGGGCACACCTATGTCTCGGTCTCGCCCACACCACCGACACCGGTCGGGGCAAGCGTCATGGCACCGGTCCGCGGTGCGGACTCCTCCGGAGCGGCGCCCGGCGGCACGCTGGTCACCGGCCAGACAGGCCGAGGCGTCGATACAGCCCCCGACCGAAGCGCGGCCGCGTCCAGTGACGGCCAGAGTGCGACGCCAGACCGCGACCGCGTCACAGCACCTCCGTGGACCCCGGCGGCCGGCATGACCAGCCCCGCACCCGGTCGTACCCCGCGCAGCCGCTATTCGATCGGCTGCCAGACCCGTCCCGACCATGGCGCGATCGCCTACAGGCCGAGCCCGCCACCTCGTCGAACACGCCCTGGTCGAGCCCGCGCCCAAAGACGTCGGCCCGACCTCTCCTGGACCCACCCCAGTTAGGACGGGCGGACCACCACACCCGCCGGCGGGGTGACCGCGCGGGAGAAGCACGCCGAGACCGCGACCAGCACCATGACCAGCAGGATCGCGAGCCGCAGCGTGAAGTGCTCGCCGATGAAGCCGAGCAGGGGCGGCCCCACCAGGAACGCCGTGTACCCGGCGGTGGCGACGGCGCTGACGCGGCGGGCGGCGTTCAGCGGGTCGTCGCCGGCCGCCGAGAGCGCCACCGGGAAGCCCAGCGAGGCGCCGATCCCCCAGAACAGCACGCCCACCGCGCCGAGCACCGCCGTCGGCGCGAGCGCCACCAGGCCGATGCCGACGATCGCCAGCAGGGCGCTGACCACCATGACGGGCGCCCGCCCGAACCGGTCCAGGAAGTAGCCCCCGCTGAACCGTCCGACCGCCATCGACAGGCCGAAGAACGAGTAGATCAGCGCCGCCGTCGCGGCAGAGAGCTCGAAGCCGTCGACCATGATCAGCGGCAGCCAGTCGTTCGCCGAGCCCTCGGCCAGGGCCATGCCCAGCACGATCACGCCGATGGCCAGGGTGCGCGGCTCACGCCAGACCGCGAGGAACGCACCGACGGTCTCGCCGAGGGGACGGCGGTGCTGTCCGGCGTCCGCGGCGCCGTCCTCCAGACCCACACCGTGCGCCAGGTTGGCCACAAGCCACACCGTGGCGACGGCGGTCAGCCCGGCGACCACCAGCAGGTGCGCGAGCACCGGAAAACCACCGGCGCTCGCCCCCAGGCCGACGAGCCCGCCCACGCAGACACCGAGGCTGTAGGAGCCGTGCAGGCTCGGCACCACGGTGCGCGCCAGCGCCCGTTCGACGTCGACGCCCTCGACGTTCTGGCCGATCTCGCCCGAGCCCATGCCGTACCCGAACGACGCGAGGCCGACCGCGACAAGCCAGCCCTCGCCGACCGCGGTGCCGACCGCCACCACGGCGACGCCGGTCACGATCGCGACCATGCCCCACAGCACGACGAACCGGGCCCCGCGCCGGGCCACCAGGGTGCCGGCCACGGCGATGCCCACCATCGAGCCCGCCGACAGGCCCGCGATGATGAGCCCCATCTCGGCCGTGGTCGAACCGGTCGCGTCGCGGATGGCGGGCGTGCGGGAGACCCAGGTCGCCATGGAGAGCCCGGTCAGGAAGAACGACGCGAACAGCGCGGCCCGACGGCGCTGGGCCGACGGCACGAGGTGCGCGGTCACAGCACGCGGGCCAACGCGTCGAGCGCCGCCAGCGGGTCCGGCCCGGCGGGGATGAAGACGCTGGACGTGACGCCGGCGCGGCCGAGCTCGTCGATACGCGCCCGGACCTGGTCGGGCGTGCCGGCGAGCGCGAGGCGCGCGACCCACTCGTCGGGCAGGCGCTCGACGAAATCCGCGCGCGTGGCGGACGTGGCTCGCAACGCCGCGAACTCCTCCGCGAACGGCAGGGGCGCGACGTGCGGCGCCCAGTCCGGCTCGCCGATCCACTCCAGGCCGGGACGGGCGGTGCGCAGGGCGGCCGCCGCGTCGTCGTCGACGGCCCCGATGTTGTAGGCCACCAGCCGGTGCTCGCCCTGCGGCGCGACCGCGTCCAGGGCGGCCGCCGCGTACTCCGGGCCGACGGGCTCGGCGAGCACGGTGCCGTCGGCGACCCGGCCGGACGCCGCCAGCGACCGCGGGCCGCGCACGCCGAGCAGCAGCGGCGGCACGGTGTCGGGCACGGCCGAGGAATCGAGCCGCACCTCGCCGGAATCCCCGCCGCCCAGCAGCGTCCGGAGCGTGGTCACGTACTCCGCGAGGAAGGTCAGCGGCCGCTCGGGCCAGGCCCCCGCCTGCCGCATCCAGCCCGGCATCCCGTGCCCGACGCCGACGTCGGTACGGCCAGGGTGGAGCTGCTCCAGCGTGGCGATCTCCATGGCCGCGAACGCGGGGTTGCGCACGGCGGCGGGCAGGATGCCGATGCCGACGCGGAGGCGCTCGGTGGCGCCCAGCACGGCGGCCGCCTGCACCAGGCCGCCGCGGTAGCCCAGGTCCTCGACGACCCAGAGCTCGTCGAAGCCGAGCCGCTCGGCGGCGCGCGCGTACGGCAGCACCTGGGCGGCGGGCAGGTCGCGCGGGAGGACGACACCGATCTGCGGAGAGGTCATGGCGCAGTTCTACCAGAACGATCGTATCGATACGAGAGCCGTTCAGGCCGACTAGGCCGCCGGGGCCGGCAGCGCGACGTCCAGCCGGAAGCCCTGGGGGACGTGGGCCGCCCGCACGTCGCCCCCGTGCGCCCGGACGATGCCGCGCACGATCGCCAGGCCGAGCCCCGCGCCGGGCGAACCGGCGGCCGGCACCGCGTCGGGCGTACGTGCCGCGCTGGCCCGCCAGCCCACCTCGAACATCCGCGTGAGGTCCTCGCTGTCGACCCCGCTGCCCTGGTCGAGCACGGAGAGCACCAGCCGGCCGTCGGCCTGGTCGGCGGAGACCAGGATCTCGGACGCGTGCGGGGCGTGCCGGATGCTGTTGGTCAGCAGGTTGACGACCACCCGGGTCAGCTCGTGCGGGTCGGCCCGCAGCATCCGGCCCTCGACCCCCGCGTGCTCGATGCGGATCTCCTTGGCGACGGCGAGCTGGTGGACGTCGGCCACGGCGTCGGACACGACATCCAGCAGCTCGATGTCCTGCGGGCGCAGCCGGAGCGCGCCGCTCTGGATCTGGGACAGCTCGAACAGGTCGTCGACCAGCCGGTTCATGGTCCCGACCTGCGCCCGGATGCGCCGCACGTAGTCGGCCGGGTCGGCGACGGCGCCGTCGTCCAGGGCTTCCGCCAGCGCGCTGACGCCGGTCAGCGGGGTGCGCAGGTCGTGCGAGATCCAGGCGAAGAACTGCCGCCGCGCGGCGTCGAGCTGCTCGATCTCCGCGCGGGCGGCGGCGAGGCGCTCCGAGGCCACGGCGAGCTGGGCGGACAGGTCGGCGAGCTCCCGCCCCGCGTAGGCCTCCGGCCCGACGACGGCGCCGCGGCCGACGCGCTCGACCGCCTCCCCCAGGCCGGCGAACGACCGGCTCACGGCACGCGCGGTGAGCAGCGTCGCGGTCAGGCTCAGCAGCGCGGACAGCCCGACCACCCACAGCATCACCTGCAGGTCGTGCAGCGAGAGGTACATCAGCGCGGCGATGGCGACGGTCGAGCAGACGACGGACCCGATCGCGGCGACCACCAGGACCACGAACGGCTCGGTGACCGAGCGCTGCCGGCGGCGGCGCAGCACCAGGAGCGCGAGCAGCGTGGTCGCCGCCGTGCAGACCGCGGCGGTCGCGAGGATGAGCAGCAGGTCGGCCAGGGTGAGCATCATGCGGCGGCCCCCACGGTGAAGCGGTAGCCGCGGCCCCACTCGGTGAGCAGGTAGCGCGGGTAGCGCGGCTCGGGCTCGATCTTCTCGCGCAGCCGCCGCACGTGCACCGTCACCGTGGACACCTCGCCAAAGCTCCACCCCCACACCCCGTGCAGGATGTCGTCCCTGGTCAGGGTGCGGTCCGGGTTCTGCAGCAGGAAGAGGAACAGCTCGTACTCCCGGGCCGTGAGCGTCATCTCGGCGCCGTCCGCCCAGATGCGGCGGTGCGCGGCGTCGACCCGGAACGGCCCGAGGCTGAACGGCGCCGGCGAGACGTGCACCGCGCGGCTGCGCCGGACCAGGGCGTCGATCCGGAGCTGGAGCTCCCGCAGCGCGAACGGCTTGGCGACGTAGTCGTCGGCGCCGTGCTCCAGCCCGTCGATCCGCTGTTCCACGGTGTCCAGGGCCGTGAGCATGATGATCGGCGTCCGCGGGGCCGTCGCCCGGACCTGGCGGCACAGCTCGTCCCCGCTGACGCCGGGCAGCATCCGGTCCAGCACCAGCACGTCGGGGCGCGCCGTGCGCAGCGCGTCCCGGGCCACGAGCCCGTCGCGCAGCGCCGTGACGGCGTAGCCGCGTCCGCCCAGGTAGTCGGAGACCACGCCCAGGACGGTCTCGTCGTCCTCCACGACCATCACCTCGACACGTGCTCCCATGCCCGGCAGCGTAACCGCGCGAGGCCCCGCCGAGTTCTTACGCGTCTGCAAGACTCCCGCGTCCCCGGAGCCGCCCTGCCTAGGTTCGACGACGTCGCCGGCACGTCCGCCGGCGACGTCGAACCCGACCGAGAGGCCACTTCCCATGCGCAAGACAGCGCTCGCCGGAGCCACGATCCTGACCGCCACCCTGCTGCTCACCGCCTGCGGCACCGCCGATGACGGGGCGGGGGACGCGATGTCGGACCAGACCGCGTCGTCGCAGGAGCAGTCCGAGGACATGGCGGAGGACATGGGCGACGACATGGCCGCCGACCCCCGCACCGGCACCTTCGAGGGCCTGAACGACAAGTCGGTCGCGGGCACCGTCGAGGTGAGCGGCACCGAGGTCGTCCTGTCGGGCTACTCCTCCGACGAGGGCCCCGACCTGCACGTCTACCTCACCAACGGCACCGACGAAGCGGCGGTCGCCGCGGGCACGGAGATCGACGTCGTCGCCTTCGACGAGGCGTCCCAGACCTTCGCCCTGGACGGCGTGGACGTGGCGGGCTACGACACCGTCGTCATCCACTGCGACAAGGCCAAGGCCGTCTTCGGCGCCGCGGCCCTGGCATGACCAGCGGCCTGCACCGCGCCGCCGTCGTGCTGACGACGGCGGCGCGGGTCGCGCTCGGCCTGCTCTGGATCAACGAGGGCCTGATCAAGTACCGGGCCGGGTTCGGCGACGCCGACATCCGGCTCGTGGCCGACGGCGCGGCGGCGAGCAGCCGGGTGCCCGGCTACTTCCAGGTCTTCGCGGAGAACGTGCTGGGCCCGGCGTCCGGGCTGTTCGGCGTGCTGATGCCGCTGCTGGAGGTGGGCCTCGGCGTCGCGCTGGTCGCCGGGGTGCTGACGCTGCCGGTCGCGCTCGCGAGCGTCGCGACCCTGCTGAGCTACTGGTCGGCCGACCAGCTCACGGCGGCGTACCCGGTGATGGTCGCCCTCGCCGTCGTGCTGGTCGCGTGGCCGGCGCTCGCCTCCCGCGTCGCGGTGGGCACGCTGGTGAGGCGGCTCAGGCCAGCGAGCGCAGCACCTCGATGACGGAGGTGATGTGGGCCCGCATCGCGGCCTCGGCCGCCTCGGGGTCGCGCGCGACGACGGCGGCGATGACCGCCTCGTGCTGAGCCAGCGAGACCGCCGACCGGCCGGGGACGCGCGAGAGCGCGAACTGGTGGCGCACCATCTGACCGTGGAGCTGCGCCACGATCCGGTCGGCGGTCTCGTGCCCGGCGATCTCGCGCAGCGTCGCGTGCAGCTCGGCGTTGAGGTCGCTGTACACGGCCGCCTCGCCGCCGTCGACCGCCTGGCGCATGCGGCGGCCGATCCCGGAGAGCCGCTTCGCGTCGGCGGCGGTGAGCCGCTCGGCCGCCCGAGCGGCCACCAGCCCCTCGACGACGCGGCGGATCTCGCTGATCTCGATCGCCTCGGCCAGGCTGATCTCGCGGATGCGCGCCCCCCGGTTCTGCTGGCGCTCGACGAGCCCCTCGGCCACGAGGTCCTGCAGGGCGGCGCGCACCGCGAACCGGCGCGCGCCGAACTGCTCACAGAGGTCGGCCTCGACGAGCCGCTGACGTGGCGCGAAGTCACCCCGCAGGATCGCCGCTCGCAGCTCGTCCCGCACCTGGGCGTCGTCCACCATCACGTCCCTCTCACGTCGTCGCCCGCCACCCCCGGGCGCGCAGCGATTGTCAACAATATGAGCACCTTAACGGCTGGCGTCCACCTCCGGCGCCGACGCCGCCGACGCAGCCGCCGCCAGCCGCGCCCGGCGCGTGGCCGGACCGAAGATCGCCAGGGCCACGGCGCCCACCACCCAGGTGCCCGCGATGAAGTAGAAGACGGTCTGGTAGCCGTGCCCGCTGTACAGGCCGGCGATGATCAGCGGCCCGACGGCGTTGGACAGCCGCCCCAGCCCGTACGAGATCGACGTGCCGAGCGAACGTCCCTTGGTGTCGTACAGCTCGGGCGAGTACGCGTAGGCCAGGGCCGTGTAGCCGCGCTCGAACAGGTTGACCAGGAACCCGAACACGACGATCAGCACCGGCGTGAACGTCAGCCCGTACAGGAGCCCCGACCCGGCGATGACCAGGGCGAACACCACCAGGCACCACTTGCGTTCGAACCGGTCGGTCACCTGCGCCGCGAGGAACGAGCCCAGCGGCGCGCCCACGGTGGTCAGCGCGACGAAGAAGATGGAGTCCTCGACGCTGATGCCCTCGGCGGCCAGCAGCGTGGGCGCCCAGGACGAGAACCCGAAGAAGCCGATGGTCTGGGTGATCCACAGCACCGACAGCAGGAGCGTCGGGTAGAGGAACTTCTTGTCCTTGAGCATCGCCAGCCCGGCCCGGGTGGCGGGTCCGGTCTCGACGGGGACGGCGGCGTCGGGCAGGGCGCCGTGCTGCGCGACCGCCTGCGCCTCCATGTCCCGGAGCACCGCGTCGGCCTCGTCGTGCCGGCCCCGGGACTCCAGCCACTGCGGCGACTCGGCGAGCTTGCGCACGAAGAACAGGAACAGCACGCCGAGCGAGCCCCACAGGTAGACCAGCCGCCAGGACCACTCGTTGATCGGCACCACGAACGAGGCGATGAGGTTGGTGGCGGGCGTGCCGCAGATGCCGATCATGATCACGTACGCCTGGTACTTGCCGCGCACGGCCTTCGGGAAGAGCTCGTTGATGTAGACCACGGCCACGACCGTCATCGCGGACAGGCCCGCGCTGGTCATCACGCGGAACAGGCCCATCGAGAAGATGTCCCAGGCGAAGATCGTCGCGAACGACCACACCGAGAACCAGACCGTGGTCGCCACCAGCGTGCGCTTGCGGCCGAGCCGGTCGGCGAGCCCGCCGGCCACGATCGACCCGATGAACATGCCGACGAACGACAGGGACGTCACGTACGCCACGTGGTTGACGCTCGCGCCCCACTGCTCGCGGATCACGGGGGCGGTGATCGCGAACGTGTTGATGTCCGCGAACTCGAAGAAGTAGGTGAAGGCCAGGGCGACCATCGTCGTCTTGTGGAACCTCGAGATCGGCAGCCGGTCGATCCGGTTGGCCGCGTTGGTCCGGGTGTGCAAGGGGGTCTCCTTCTGTTTCCTCGGGCGTCGTCGCCCGGGGTGCTCAGGCCTCCGTCGGCCAGTACAGGCGGCGGGGGTTGTCCACGAGCAGGGCCTGCCGCAGCTCGGGGGTGGGGGCGACGTGCGGGATGTGGTCCACGAGCAGCCCGTCGTCGGGCATGTGGTCCTTGAGGTTGGGGTGGGGCCAGTCGGTGCCCCACAGCACGCGGTCGGGGAAGCGCTCGACGACCCTGCGGGCGAACGGCACGACGTCGGTGTACGCGTGGCGCTCGCCGTCCAGGGCGGCCGGTCCGGTGACGGTGAGGCGCTCCGGGCAGGAGACCTTGACCCACACGTCGTTCGCGGCCACGAAGTCGAGGAACTCCGCGAACTCCGGCCCGTCGGGGTCCTTCGTGACGTCGGGGCGGCCCATGTGGTCCACGACCAGGGGCACCGGAAGGGTCGCGAAGAAGTCCTTCAGGTCCGGCAAGTCGGCGGCCTCGAAGTAGACGACGACGTGCCAGCCCAGCGGGGCGATCCGCGCCGCGATCGTCTCCAGCGCCGCCGTGGGTACGGCGTCGACCAGCCGGCGCACGAAGTTGAAGCGGACGCCGCGCACCCCGGCGTCGTGCAGGCGGCGCAGCTCCTCGTCCGTGATGTCGGCGCGGACGGTCGCCACGCCGCGGGCCCGTCCCTCGGAGCGCTCCAGGGCGTCGACCAGGGCGCTGTTGTCCGCGCCGTGGCACGTGGCCTGCACGATGACGTTGCGGTCCACGCCCAGGTGGTCGCGCAGGTCGAAGAGCTGCTGGGCGGAGGCGTCGACGGGCGTGTACTTGCGCTCGGGCGCGAAGGGGAACTGGTCGGCGGGGCCGAACACGTGGCAGTGCGCGTCCACGGCGCCGTCGGGCAGCGTGAAGGTGGGCCTGGTCGGCCCCTGGTACCAGTGCAGCCAGCCGGGGGTGACGTCCTTGTCGGTCATGGTGGGTCCTTGTGGGTGGGGATCAGTCCGTGTAGGTCAGGCCGAGCTCGGCCAGCCGCGGTCGCATGTCGTAGAGGTCCAGCCCCAGCTCGCCTGCGGCGAACCGCTCCCGCTTGGCGGTCTCGTTGTCCTCGCGCCGGCGGGCGGCCTCGGCCACCTCGGCGGCCCGGGCGGCGGGCACGACGACGACGCCGTCGGCGTCCGCCACGACCACGTCGCCCGGGGTGACCAGGGCGTTGGCGCAGACGACCGGCACATTGACCGAGCCGAGCGTGGCCTTGACGGTGCCCCTGGCGTTGATCGCGCGGGAGAACACCGGGAAGTCCATGGCGCGCAGGGTGTCGACGTCGCGGCAGCCGCCGTCGATCACCAGGCCGCGGGCGCCGCGCGCCTGCATCGAGGTGGCGAGCAGGTCGCCGAAGAACCCGTCCTCGCTCTCGGTGGTGCAGGCGGCCACGACGACGTCGCCGGGCCGCACCTGCTCGGCGGCGACGTGCAGCATCCAGTTGTCGCCGGGCTGGAGCAGCACGGTCACCGCGGTGCCGCACATCGCGGCGCCCTCGTAGACGGGGCGCAGGTACGGCCGCATCAGGCCGAGGCGGCCCAGGGCCTCGTGGACCGTGGCGACGCCGAACCGCGACAGCGCCTCGACGGCGGCCGGGTCGGCGCGGTCGATGTTCGTGTGGACGACTCCGAGCTCAGGCACGGGTCAGCCCCCTCTCGGTCAGGCGCCGGTCGAGCAGCGGGTAGACACGGCGGGCGTTGGTCTCGAACAGGGCGCGCACGGCGTCGTCGTCCAGGCCCCGGGTCGCGGCGTGGGACTCGACGTAGCGGCGCGTGTCGTCGAAGTGGTGGCCGGTGCGCGGGTCGACGCCGCGCACGGCGCCGATCATCTCCGAGGCGAACAGGACGCCGTCGCGCGGGATCACGTCGAGCAGCAGGTCGGCGCCGGGCTGGTGGTAGACGCAGGTGTCGAAGAAGACGTTGGTGCCGAGCATCTCCTCGGGCTCCGGCTTGCCCAGGGCCTGGGCGAGGCCGCGGAACCGGCCCCAGTGGTAGGGCACCGCTCCCCCGCCGTGCGGGATCACGAGCCGCAGGTCCGGGAAGTCGGCGAACAGGTCGCCCTGCAGCAGCTGCATGAACACCGTGGTGTCAGCGTTGAGGTAGTGGGCGCCGGTGGTGTGGAAGGCGGGGTTGCAGCTCGTGGAGACGTGCACCATGGCGGGCACGTCGAGCTCGACCAGCTTCTCGTAGACGGGGTACCAGGACCGGTCGGTCAGGGGCGGCGCCGTCCAGTGCCCGCCCGACGGGTCGGGGTTGAGGTTCACGGTGACGGCGCCCAGCTCGGTGACGGCCCGCTCGATCTCGGGGACCGACGTCGCCGGGTCGGCGCCGGGCGACTGCGGCAGCATGGCACCGGGCGCGAACCGGTCCGGGAAGAGCCCCGCCACGCGGGCGCACAGGTCGTTGCAGATCCGCGCCCACGCGGTCGACGTCGCGAGGTCCCCGACGTGGTGCGCCATGAACGACGCGCGGGGCGAGAAGACGGTGACGTCGATGCCGCGGTCATCCATCTGCCGGAGCTGGTGCGCCTGGAGGGTCTCGCGGATCTGGTCGTCGCTGATGCGGGGGCCTGCCGGGTCGGGGGCCAGGCCCGGGTCGGCCAGGGCGGCGACCTGGGCGTCGCGCCAGGCGCCGAGCGGTTCGGGGGCGGTCGTGTAGTGGCCGTGCACGTCGATGATCACGCGGTGGCCTCCTCGTTCTGGTCCTCGGGCTGGTCTTCGGTCGGTTCGGTGGTCGGGTCCCAGACCGCGCGCGGCACCAGCACCTCTCCCGCCATGAGCAGGCGGGCGGTGCGCAGGAGCGCGGAGCCGACGACGGCGGGCGGGTCGCCGGCGTCCAGCGCGAGCGAGACGGAGAACTCTCCCGAGGGGTGCTCGACGGAGACGGTGACCTCGTGGGCGCCGTCGGGCACGACGGCGACCTCGTGCGCCACGCTCCCGGGCAGCACGCACGCCGTCGCGACGGTGACAGCGGCGAGCACGCCGATGGACTGGTGCGCCACGCGCGGGATGAGCGAGCGGGTGGCGATGCTCCCGCCCGCCCGGGGCGCGGAGACGAGCGTCATCTTGGGGTAGTTCTTCGCGGTGACGTCGCCGAGCCCCATGACCCGGCCGCAGACGAGGCGCAGGCGCTCGACGCGGTCGCGCAGGCCGGCGTCGGCGTCGATCTCGGCCGGGGTCTCGTCGCCGCGCGCGCCGAGGCGGTCGGCCCGCACGATCACGAGCGGCTGGCCGTTGTCGATCAGGGTCACCTCGACGTCGCCGAGGACCGGGACGGCGACGGTGTCGCGCACGCTCCCGGTGGGCAGCAGGCTGCCGGCCACGGAGCCGGCGGTGTCGAGGAACGCGATGCGCACGGGCGCGGCCGTGCCGGGCACGCCGTCGATCCGGGCGTCACCGGCGTACTCGACGTACCGGGCGCCGTCGGGCCCGCGCGGTGTGGAGACGGTGATGTCCGCGACCGCGCCGGTGTTGCGCGTCAGCACCCGGGCGGTGGTGGTCTCGCCGTCGGGCACGAGGAGGCCGGTCTCGATCGCGAACGGGAGCACCGCGGCGAGCATGTTGCCGCAGTTCGGCGTGGTGTCCACGACGTCGGAGTCGGGCTGGAGCTGGGCGAACGTCCACTCCACGTCGACGTCGCCGGACCCGGGCGCCACGATCCCGACCTTGCTGGTCAGGGGGTGCGCGCCGCCCAGTCCGTCGATCTGGCGGGGGTCGGGCGAGCCCATCGCTGCGAGCAGCACGGCGTCGCGGGCGGCGGCGTCGGCGGGCAGGGTGCGGGCGTCGAGGAACAGGCCCCGCGACGTGCCGCCGCGCATGACGAGCGCGGGCACCGCGGTCTGCGAGCCCGCGGTGCGGGCACGACGGTAGGACGGGCCATCGGTGGCGGTCACTGCGCTCCTCCTCTGTGAGGCGTGTCCCGGCACCGTAGTCCATCAACAATCTTGTTGACAATTTTGTCGCGAATCCAGCCAGGCCCCCAAACGTGTCAGACGCCCAGGTCCCCCGAGGGACCTGGGCGTCTGACACGTCGCGAGCTTCTGACTGGTGCGGTTACCCCTGGGCCTTCCACGGCCCCCACGGCGTGCCCGGCTTCTCGTTGCGGGTCCACCACTTCGCCTCGTACGCCTGGCCGTCGTGCACGGCCACCGAGCCGGCCTCGAAGATGCGGGACGGCGTCCAGCGCGCCACGCCGTCCCGCTCCACGATCTGCTGCCACGGGCCGTAGGCGGCGCCGGGCTCCTGGCCCCGCGTCCACCAGGCGGCGCGCCAGGTCGAGCCCTCGTAGGAGATCTCGTCGCCGGCGGTGTAGACGGCCGACGCGTCCCAGGCGGGGACGGCGGGCGCGCAGCCGTCGTCGCACACGCTGAACGAGGCGAGCACGGCCTTGTGGTCGGACGGCCAGACGGCGTCCGGCGTCAGGATCTCGTCGGCGCTGTCGTCGTCGACCCGCTCGTTGCGCACGATCGTCGACTGCGGGCCCACGACGGCGGCGTCGTCGATCGAGACCCGCTCGTCGGGCGTGACGAAGACGTAGTCGATCCGGTCGCGCTCGTCGACCTCGGGAGCCCAGGTGAGGTCCGTCGTCGGGAACAGCGGGTTGTCGGACGGCCAGGTCACGCCCGGATTGGCGACCGGGTCGGGGTGGACCTCGCGGAACGCGTCGACCAGCCCGCCGTCGAGCAGGATCTGCGTGGACTGCCACGGGATCACAAGACCGTTGTGGTCCTGCAGGTCGGCGGTCTCCTCGGTCCAGTCCTGCACGGACGGCTCGTTGAAGTCCCCGCCGACGACGGCGATGCGGCCCGCCGCGCGCTCCGCGGCGATGTCCTCGACGAGGGCCGCGGCCGTGGCCGGACGGCCGGACTGCCGGTTGGCCTCCAGGATCGCGTCCACATCGGTGACCGGGCCGCCCGGCAGCTTGTCCCACGTGTCCCAGCCGTCGGGCCAGTCGCCCTGGACGGCGCCGCCGTAGCCGCGCGGCAGGTAGGTCGCGTACCAGCGGTACTCCAGGTGCCCGCCGTAGGCCACGACCTCAGTGCCGTTCACGTCGAGCACGGCCTTGGTCCACCAGCGGTCCACCGTGCTGGTCTCCAGGATCGGGTACCGCGAGACGATGCCGGTGTCGGTAGCGATCACGTGGTCGTAGCCGAGCAGCGCGGCGACCTGCCGCGGGGAGTCCCCCTGCTCGGGCAGGAACGTCACGTCGGCGTCGGTCTCCAGCAGGACGTCGGCGATCTCGCGGGCGCCGTCGTCGATCTGGGTGCCGCCGTGCCACACGTTGAACGTGAGCACGTTGAGCTCGCTGACGCCGTCCACCTCGGGCTTGGGCTCGGCGGTCGGGACGGCTGCGGTGGCCGATGGCGCGACGGCCAGCGCGGCGAGCGTCGCGCCCACGGCGACGGCCGCCAGCAGGCGTCGAGGGCGTACGGGTGCGGATGACATCGGTGTTCTCCCCTGCTCGGAAATGGGTCCGGCCGGGACCCTACGGCGGACGCGTGGCCGGGCCGTGGCCGGAAGGTGAACGTGCCCCGGGCTGATAGGTCGCATCATCACCTTGACCCCCGCACCGCCCAGGCCGGAGATTCGACCCCGAACGGCCCGGGCGGCATCCGCGCCGCCGCGCACCGGAGCGCGGCGACCCCCGGGCCTGAGCGGAGTCACCATGGATTCGGACCGAAAGCTCGTGCTGGACCGGCGCAGCCTGCTCCTGGGCTCGGCGGTGCTCGGCTCGGCCGCCGCCCTCGGCGTCGCGGCGCCGCCCCACGCGGCCGCGGCGATACCGGGCTTCCCCACGTTCCACCGGGTCGGCGCCGCGCTGAACAAGTCGGCCCTGGCCTACAACCCGACCAACGAGCTCATCTTCCCGTCGATCCGCAACGTCGCCGGCAAGGTCCAGAACCCGCTGGGCAACTGGTACATGTACTACGCGCCGCACGACGCGCCCGGCGGCATCTGCCTGGCCTACGCCGACTCCCTCGACGGCCCGTGGCGCGAGTACTCGGGCAACCCCGTCATCTCCCGCACCTGGTCGCCGCACTACTCGGTGAGCCACGTCTCCAGCCCGCACGCGGTCTGGAACGCCGCGGACAACCGGCTCTACCTGTACTTCCACGGGGAGAACACGACCACCCGGGTGGCGTCGTCGGCCGACGGGCGCAGCTTCACCTACGAGGCCACCGTGCTGACCACCGCGATGCTGCCCTCGAACGTCACCGAGACGTCCTACGCGCGGGTGTTCCCGCACCCCACGAAGTCCGACACCCAGATCATGCTGTTCATGGGCGCGCAGGCCGGGACCCGCAAGATCTTCATCGGCTGGTCCAACCGGCTCACCTCGGGCTGGCAGTTCAAGCCGCAGCCGCTGATCTCGCCGGCCGCGGGCGAGGGCGGCCAGCTCTCCGGCGCCCACTACTGGGGGCGCAACGGCGGCGGCCACGTGGTCTACCACGGCGGCTCCGGCAGCATGCACGTGGCCGACGTCGGCACGAGCTTCGACCGCGAGAACCACCTCGGGGTGCTGTACACGGAGCCGCAGGCCACGCGCGCCGCGGCCCCGAGCTTCGCCGAGGAGGGCGGCCGCCTCTACATGTTCTACGAGGCCGGGCAGCGCGGGAACACCAACATCGCGGTGGCCCGGACGAGCTGAGCCCGACGGCGCCGCGCCCGGCCCGCCGGGGTCAGGCGCGGCGCCGCACGGCGACCGCGAGCGCCACGAGGGCGAGCAGCGTGCCGCCGGCGATCAGCACCTGGAGCCACGGCCCGAGTGCGACTCCGGCGGTGACGCCGTCGCGCAGCTCGACGTCGGTGACGATGAGCCCGGGTTCGTCGGCGGGCAGGGCGGGGCCGGCGGCGCCGTCGGGCCCGAAGACCTGGCTGGTGCCCGTGGTCGAGAGGTTGACCACGGAGCGGCCGGTCTCGATGGCGCGCATGCGGGCGAACGCGGTCTGCTGCAGGTTCTCGTCGGTGCCGCGGAAGTCGGCGTTGTTCGTCTGGAACATGAAGGCCTGGGCGCCGTTGTCGATGCCCTCGCGGATCACGTCGTCGAACACGACGTCGAAGCAGATGGCGAGGCCGACGACGGCGTCGCCGGTGTCCACGGCGGGCACGTCGGTGCCGGGCGTGTACTCGCGGCCGAGCAGGTTGACGAGGCTGGGGACGATGGCGCCGTACAGCCACCGGTCCGGCACGTACTCGCCGAACGGGACGGGGTGCCGCTTGCTGTGGGTGGCGGTGGCGCCGTCCTCGGTCCAGAGGAACGACCGGTTGTAGGTGAGGTCGCCGTCCGACGACGCGGCGTTGACGAGCAGCGGGGCGCCGTACCTGCGGGCGGCGTCGCCGAGCGCCCAGGCGGTGCCGGCGTCGGCGAGCGGGTCGCTGTCCACGCCGCCCTCGGGCCAGACGACGAGGTCGACCTGGTCGTCGGTCAGGGGCGCGGAGGCCGCGAGCTGGGAGCGCAGCAGGTCGCCGGACGTCCGCTCGTCGGAGAACGCGGCGGGGCCGTCCCCCTGGGCGGCGCCGACGCGCAGGGTGCCGGCGTCGGCCGTGGGGAACTGGGGCGTGACGAGCAGGAGGGCGGCGAGGGCCACGGCGGGCAGGGCCGCGATCCAGGCCCGACGCCGGACGGCGGCGTCGGCCCCGCGCCGGCTGCTCCGCAGCAGCTCGATCACCATGGCGCACAGCAGCACCATGGCGAAGCCCAGGCCGGACACACCCAGCCACGACGCGACGGGCGCGATCGGGCTCGCGGACTGGCTCATGCCGAGGCGCCCCCACGGGAAGCCGCCGTACGGCCAGGAGCCCATCGCGAGCTCGCGCGTCATCCAGGTGCCCGCGACGAGCAGGGGCAGCACGACCAGCCGCACGGGGCCGGTGGCACGCCAGCGCGGCACCCACCGGTAGGCCAGCGTGATCAGCGGGGACAGGGCCGCGAGGAACAGGGTCTGCACGGCGGCGAGCGCGACCCAGGGCACCCAGCCCAGCGGGTCGTCGCCGAGGAACCGCGAGGACCACGAGACGTGCGGGAAGAAGAAGGTCGCCCCGAAGACCGCGCCCACCAGGACGGCGCCCCACGCCCGCCGGCCGATGAACGTGAGCAGGGAGAGGGTCACCGCGACGAACGCGAGCGGCCACCACCCGAGGGAGGGGAAGGCGCCGTCGAGCGCCAGGCCCGCCGCGGCGGCCACGGGGACCGCCGCCCACAGCGGCAGGAGCGGGGGGTCCAGGAGGGCCGCCCGGTCGACGGGACCGGTCCGTGCGGTCAGTGCTGCCTGCGTCACGCCCCAGAGTCTCCCACCCCGGGCTGGGAGCGGACGCCGCGGCGCCCGCTCCCGAGTGCCCGCGGCGTGCCCGGTGCCCGCTCCCCCGCCGTCAGGCCTCCGGCGCGTCCCCGAGGTCGGGGATGTCCAGCCGGACGCCGCCCTTGAGCGCGGAGTGGTGCGCGACGATGCCGGGCAGCGTGTACCGCGCCGCGACCCAGGCGTTCACGGGCGGCAGGGCGCCGGTCGTGACGGCCGTGACGAAGTCGTCGGCCAGGAAGTGGTGGCTGCCCTCGTGGCCGTTGGACACGTTCGCGAACTCCTTGGGCAGCCGCGAGCGGTCGTGCACCGGCGCCGAGCCCGAGGTGAAGGCGTCCCGCAGCGCGGGCGAGACGTGCTCCAGGGACGGGTCGTCGGGCGAGAGCGTGGGCTTGGGCCGCAGGTGCTCGGTGAGGTCGGTGACCTCCTCCTTGTCCTGCCAGAGGCTCACGTTCACGAGCTGCTCCATGCTGGCCTCGGTGCCGAAGAACCGGAACCGGGACTCGCGGATGTGCGACGGGAAGCCGACCCGGCGGAACTCGTTGATCCGGAACGCGCCGCCGCCCGCGGCCTCGAACAGCGCCGTGGCGTTGGAGAAGTCGTTGTCGAACTGGCTGACGTCCTTGTCGAACACGCCGTCGCCGCGGTCGTCGAGCACGCCGATGGCCGAGACGCTGGTCGCGTGCGTCTGCCAGGCGCCGAGGATGCCGCCCAGGGAGTGCGTGGGGTACATCAGCGGCGGGTAGCTCGCGGTGGCCTTCCAGCCCTCGCCGCCGCTGTACCGGTAGGCGTCGTAGAAGCCGAGGTCCATGTCGTGCAGGTAGTCGCCCTCGGCGTAGAACAGCCGCCCGAAGGCGCCCTTGGCGGCCTGCTCGCGGGCGTGCACGGTGGCCGGGTTGTAGTGGCTGGTCTCGCCCATCATGTAGGTCAGCCCGGTCTCCCGGACCGCCTCGACGATGGCCCGGATCTCCTCCTCGGAGATCGCCATCGGCACCGAGGAGTACACGTGCTTGCCGGCGCGCAGCGCCTGGACCACCAGCGGCCCGTGCGTCCAGCGCTGCGTGAAGATCGCGATGGCGTCGACGTCGGAGGCGAGCAGGTCCTCGAAGGACGGGACGGTCCCGGCGAGGTCGTACTCGTCGGCGAGCCGCTGCGCCCGCTCGGGCAGGAGGTCGGTGACGACGATGTCGCCGACCCCGGGGTGCAGGCGCCAGAGCTTGGCGAACTGACCGGCGAACTGGCCGGCTCCGACGATGCCGAGTGAGAACACGGGGGCTCCTTGTCGTACGGCCGCGACGGCGCGGCCACAGGGATGACGGCGGCCGGCGGCCGCGTTGACGGCCCCGACACTACGGTCCTACGATCGGCGAACTCTTCATCGATCGGAGCGGGTTCTTCCCGGATTCTCAGATGGCACCCATGGCACCTCAAGCGGCACAGCAGATCGAGATCCAGCCCCCGGCCCTGCTGAGCTGGTCCGGCCGCCCGGAGCTCATGGGCACCGCGCACCAGCACGACGACCTGGAGATCAACCTCGTCGCCGAGGGCGGCACGATGCTCTACCTGTTCGGCGGGGAGCCGGTCGAGATCGGCCCCGGGTCCGTCGCGGCGTTCTGGGCGGCGGTGCCGCACCAGCTCATCGCCAGCACGGCGACCCGCGCGTACTGGGTGCACGTGCCGTTCGCGACGTTCCTCGGCTGGGGGCTGCCCGACGCGCTGGTCGGGCGCCTGCTGGCGGGCACGCCGCTGATCGCCCCGCCGTCGGCCGCGCTGGCGGGTGACCCGGCGAACTTCGCGCAGTGGGCGCAGGACCTGTCCGGCGACCGGCCGGAGCCGCGCCGCATCGCGATGCTGGAGGTCGAGGCCCGGGTGCGCCGGCTCGCGCTGGCCACGCCGGGGCAGCTCGCCACGCCCGGACAGCCCGTGCAGCAGGTCACGAGCGGCGACCCGACCCTCCAGCAGGTGCTGACCATGGTGCGGCACGTCGCCGAGAACTTCCGCGAGCCGCTCACCGTCGCCGACGTCGCCCGCACCGTGCGGCTGCACCCCAACTACGCCATGGCGCAGTTCCGCAAGGTCGTGCGCACCACGATCGTCGACTACCTGACCCGGTGCCGGCTCGCCGAGGCCCGCCGCCTGCTGGTCACCACGGCGCTGCCGGTCCCCGACGTCGCCGCCGAGTCGGGGTTCAGCTCCGTCAGCCGGTTCTACACCGCGTTCGGCGCGGCCTGCGGCATGCCGCCGGCCGCGTACCGGCGCGAGAACCAGCACGACCAGCCGCGCTGAGAGGCAGGACGGCGGGCGCCTCCCGCCGCTACGCTTCCGGAGGCCTTGACCGATGACGACAATGGAGCCGATCGTGGACGTTCCGTTCTACTGGGTGGACGTGTTCGCGGCCACGCCGCTGACCGGCAACCCGCTCGCCCTGGTCCCCGACGCGGACGTGCTGCCGATCGAGACCATGCGGGCGGTCGCCCGGGAGTTCAACCAGTCCGAGACGACCTTCCTGGTCAGCCCCGACGGCGACGGCGCGGACCACCGGCTGCGCTCCTTCACGCCCGCGGGCGTCGAGGTCTACGGCGCGGGCCACAACGCGATGGGCGCCTGGATCTGGCTGGCCCTGGCCGGCCGGCTGGACCCCACCCGGGACACGTTCGTGCAGCAGATCGGCGACGCGCTGCTGAACGTGGGGGTCTCGCTGCGCGCGCGGGTCTCCGAGCGGCCCTCGTCCGGCGTCCAGGTCACGATGGAGCAGTCGGCCCCGCGGTTCCTGGGCCGCGTCGAGGACCGCGCGGCGCTGGCCGCCGTCCTCGGCCTGGGGGTGGACGACGTCGGCGGTGCGGGCGGCGGCGCGGAGGTGGTCTCCACCGGGGCCGAGCACCTGCTCGTGCCCGTGCGGAGCATCAAGGCTGTCGACGCCGTCCAGCCGGACACCGCCGCGCTGCGGGCGCTGCTCGCCGACGCCGGGGCCGAGGGCTGCTACGTGTACACCACCGACGTCGAGGGCGGCATCAGCGCCTACGCGCGGTTCTTCAACCCGACCGTGGGGATCGCCGAGGACCCGGCGACGGGCACCGCCGCCGGGCCCCTCGCCGCCGTCCTGGCCCGCGACGGGCTCGTCCGCGACCCGGCCCGGATCGTCGTCGAGCAGGGGCGCGCGCTCGGGAGGCCCAGCCTGATCACGCTGGGCGCCGCCGGGCCGGTCGTCACGATCACCGGCAGCGGGACCGTCGCCGCCGAGGGGACGCTCCACCTGTGAGCACGGCTGCCGAGGTGCCCGAGCGGCTGGAGATCGCCGGCACGACGTTCGTCCGGATCGAGTCGCCGGAGTCGATCGCGTGCTGGGCGGCGCGTTCCGACGGGCCGGGCGACGTCGACGATCCCCCGCCCGTGAGCGTCGTCGTGGAGCCGGCCGCCGCGCCGGGAGAGCCCGCGCTCGACCTGGCCGCCGTCGTTCTGGAGCGGTTCGCCGAGCTCGCGGACGCGGGCGCCGCGTACCTGCGGGAGCGGCTCGCCGAGCCGGAGTTCGGCCTGGACGACACCGAGCGCGCGGCCCTGGCCGCCCCCGATCCGCCGTTCGAGGAGCCCGAGGCGGTGGTCTGGGACGACGGGACCTGGCTGCTGCGGTTCGCGGAGTCGAGCCTGGGACTGGCCGACCCGTACGGGATCGGCGTGCTCTTCGAGGGGACCGAGCCGACCGGGGTCGAGGACCTCTCCAGCGCGGACCTGATGTAGGCGCGGGCCTGCTCCAGGCCCTTCCCAGCTCTAGGCCCGGCCCTGCCGGGACCCCGGCAGCACCAGCGCGAGCGCCGCGACGAGCGCGCCCGCCAGCAGTGCGGCGCCCACCAGCATCGCGCCGGGGTAGGTGGCCGAGACGGCGAGGACCAGGCTGGTACCGAGCGCGCCGCCGAGCTGGTGCACCGAGTTGACGACGCCGGAGGCGGCTCCCGCCCGGTCCGGGGTGACGCGCGCGATGCCGGAGGCGGTCAGCGGCCCGAACGCGAGGCCCTGCCCGGCGCCGACCAGCACCATGGGCAGCGCGATCCCGGCGAGGTACGAGGTGGAGTCCTGGACCAGGCCGAGCCAGCCCAGGCCGACGACGGCGAGCACCAGGCCGGCGACCAGGAGCGCCGGACCACTGACCCGGCGCCGCAGGCGCGGGACGGCGAGCGCGACGGCGAAGTTCACGACCGTCATCGGGAAGTAGGCGACCCCGGCCGCGAGCGCCGACCAGCCGCGCTCGTCCTGCAGGTACTGGCTGGTGAAGAGGAAGAAGCTCATCATCGCGCCGATGAACAGGCCCCGGGCGACGTAGGCGCCGACGCGTTCCCGGTCGGCGAACAAGCCGAGCGGCAGCACGGGCTGCGCCGTGCGGCGCTCGGTCGCGACGAGCGCCCCGAGCAGCAGGGCGCCGAGCGTGAGGAAGGCGATCGTGACGGGCGAGGCCCAGCCCGCGTCGCCGGCCTCGACGAACCCGTAGACGAGCGCGGCCGGGCCCGCGGTGGCGAGCAGCGCGCCGGGGACGTCGAACCGCCCGGGGGTGCGCGGCGTCTGCGGCAGCAGCCGGAGCCCGGCGACGAGCATGACGGCGCCGACGGGCAGGTTGATCAGGAAGCCGGCGCGCCAGGTGAGCAGGTCGGCGAGCAGCCCGCCCGCGACGAGGCCGACGCTGGCGCCGATGCCGGCCACCGCGCCGTAGGCCGCCGTCGCGCGGACCCGCTCGGGGCCCTCGGGGAAGGTGGCGGTGAGCAGCGCGAGCGTGGCCGGGGCGAGCACCGCCGCCCCGAGGCCCTGGACGGCGCGCGCCCCGATGAGCCAGGCGCCGGTGGGCGCGAGGCCGACGGCGACCGAGGCCAGGGCGAACAGCACGAGCCCGAGCACGAACGTCCGCCGTCGGCCCAGGAGGTCGCCGGCGCGGGCGCCGAGCAGCAGCAGCCCGCCGAAGGTCAGCAGGTAGGCGTCCTGCACCCAGGCGGTGCCGCCGGCGTCGAGGCCGAGCTCGGCCCGGATGTGCGGCAGGCCGGTGATGACGATCGAGTTGTCGAGGATCACCATGAAGTAGCCGACGAGGACGAGCGCGAGGATCGCGCCGGACCGGCCCGGCGCCGGCGCGGCGGGCGCCTCGGGCGGTGCGGCAGTGGTGGAGGTGCTGGTCATGTCCTCCAGCACACGCCGTCCGCGCCGTCCGAGGGAGTACGGGGTGTCCCCGGTAACGCCAGTACCTCCCTTGCCGGGCCCGCCGGACGTACTGTCGAAGGCATGGACCTGAAGGCGGAGACCCGCGAGTTCCTGGCCACCCGCCGGGCACGCATCACCCCCGAGCAGGCCGGGCTGCCCGCGTACGGTGGGCACCGGCGCGTGCCGGGGCTGCGCCGCGAGGAGGTGGCGATGCTCTCGGGCGTGAGCGTCGACTACTACACGCGGATGGAGCGCGGGAACCTGGGCGGCGTCTCCGAGGAGGTGCTGGAGGCCCTGGCGGACGCGCTCCAGCTCGACGACGCCGAGCGCGGCCACCTGTTCGACCTGTCCCGGGCGACCAACGCCTCGGGCGCCGCGCGGTCGCGGGCGAGGAGCGCGCCGGCGCCCACGCTGCGGCCCGTCTTCCAGCGCATCCTGGACTCGATGGAGAACGCGCCCGCGTTCGTCCGCAACGGCCGCCTCGACGTGCTCGGCGCCAACGTGCTGGGGCGGGCGCTGTACGCGCCCCTGTACGACTCCCCCGAACGGATCGCGAACAAGCCGGTCAACAGCGCCCGGTTCCACTTCCTCGACCCGGTGGCAGCGCGGGCGTTCTGGGGCGAGAAGGCCGACCGCATGGCGCACGACGCCGTCGCGATCCTGCGCGCCGAGGCGGGCCGCAACCCCTACGACAAGTCGCTGACCGCCCTGGTCGGCGAGCTGTCCACGCGCAGCGAGGACTTCCGCCGCATGTGGGCCTCGCACGACGTGCGCTACCACCGCACCGGCACCAAGGTGTTCCACCACCCCGCGGTCGGCACGCTGGAGCTCGACTACGAGGCGCTGCTGCTGCCCGCGGAGCCGGGCCTGCAGCTCAACGTCTACACCGCGGTGCCGGGCTCGGCGTCGGAGGACGGGCTCAAGGTGCTGGCCTCCTGGGCCGCGACCCGGGAGCAGGAGCGCGGCGCCGTCAGGGCACCGTGACCACGAGCTTGCCGAGGCTGTCCCCGGCCGCCAGCCGGGCGAGCGCGGTGGGCGCCTCCTCCAGCGGGTACACCTCGTCGATCACGGGCCCGACGGCGCCCGCGGTCACCAGGGCGGTGACCTCCTCCAGGTCCGCGCGGGACTGGGGCACCATCAGCACGCCGACCCGCTTGCCGGTGAGCCGGCGCAGCACCGGGCCGGCGACCGCCGTCCCCAGCAGCACGCGGGTGCGGCCGCCCACCATGAGGTAGGACCCGCCGGGCCGCAGCGCCCCGTGCACCCGGTACGGCGAGCGGTGCGCCACGAGGTCCACGACCCGGTCGTACCGGTCGCGCTGGTCGGCCCAGTCGCTGCGCTCGAACGCGATGGTGTCGTCGGCGCCGGCCCGCAGCAGGTGGCCGGACTTGTCGGCGCGGTCCACGGCCGTCACCCGGGCGCCGAGGTGCCGGGCGAGGCCGATCACGAACGCGCCGCCCGCTCCCCCGGCCCCGTTGACCAGCACCTGGTCGCCCGGCCGCAGGCCACGGGTGGCCCGCAGGGCGATGCCCCCGGCCTGCGGGATCGCAGCGGCCTCCGCGAAGGGCAGCGCGGGCGGCTTGCGGGCCAGCAGCCGGGGCGACGTCGCGACGTACTCGGCCAGCCCGCCGCGGTAGCCGGCCAGCTCCCCGAACACGTCGTCGCCGGGCGCGTACTCGGTGACGGAGGTGCCCACCGCCACGACGGTGCCCGCCACGTCCGACCCGGGCACCGGGTGCCGCGGCCGACGCAGCCCGCCGAGCCGCGCGTAGCCGGGGCTGCCGGTGAGGTTCTCGCGGTCCGACCCGTTCAGGGAGACGGCGCGGACCCGGACCAGCACCTCGTCGTCCGCCGGGACGGGTTCAGGGAGGTCCGCGACCTCCACATCGTCGGCACTCCCGTACCGGTCCTGGATGACGGCCCGCACACTGCCCTCCCGATCAGGCGCCCGAGGGCCCCCACCGTAGCGGCGGCGGGCGGCCCGCAGGAGGGGTCCGGGACCACTTCACCCGGGCAGTTCCCGGACGCGGGGTCAGACGTCGAGGCGCATCAGGTCGGTGCCCACCACGACCTCGCCGTCGAAGCCCCGGCTCGCCTTGAGCCGCCAGCTCTCGTCGGGCAGCGCCACGGTGCCGGGCGCCAGGTGGGACAGCACCAGCCTGGGCACGCCGGCCCGCTGCGCGTGCGCGCCGAGCGCGCGGACGTCGGCGTGGCCCGCGCGGTGGTGCTGGAGCTGCTCCTCGGTCAGGTTCCCGTACCGCTCGACGACGTCGAGGTCGATGGCCTCGTGCACCAGCACGTCCGCGCCGCGCGCCAGGGTCACCACGTTCTCCGTGATGGTCGTGTCCCCGCTGAACACCACGGAGCCGTGCTCGGTGTCGAACCGGAACGCGAACGACGGGAAGACCGGCGGGTGCTGGACCAGGATCGCGGTCACGGAGACCCGGTCGTCGGACATGACCGGGAAGGGCTCCATCGGTGGGGCGACGTTCGTCAGCGGGTCGGCGCCGACGCCGGGCACCTCGATGTCGTGGGCGCGCACCAGGTCCCGGGGGTCGGGCCAGTTCTCGTCGCGCATCCGGAGGTTGAGGTCGTAGGCCGCCGCCGCCATCGAGGTGCTGATGAAGTCGGACAGCCCCGGGGTCGGGTTGTCCGGGCTGATCACCGGCGTCTCCTCGCCCGACGACGGCTCCGGCAGCGCCCCGGCCGACCCCGGGCCGTAGACGTCCACGGCGTGGGTCAGCGGGTTGACCCCGCCGAACCGCAGCCAGAACAGCGTCCAGAGGTCCGCGAGGTGGTCGGAGTGCATATGGGTCACGAAGATGCTGTCCAGGCTGTCCGGCTCCACGCCCGCGCGGCCGAGCTGGTCGAACGCGCCGTGCCCGACGTCGACCAGGTAGGCGCGGCCGTCGACCACCAGCGCGCTGGAGATGCCCACCCGGCCCTTCATCGGCACCGGCCCCGCGGCGGTGCCGAGCAGGACCAGCTCGGTGCCCTTGCCCCGGATCGGGGTGCTCGTGGCGGCGGCGCGTGCGCCGGCCGTGCCGGCTGCCGCCGGGACGGCGGCAGCGGCCGGGACGGCGGCAGCGGCCGTCGTCGCGGCGGTGGCTCCGGCCAGTGCGGCCGCCGAGCGGAGGAACCCGCGGCGGTCGAGCGTGAGCTTCTGCTTCATCGGTTCTCCTGGTTCATCGGTGTTCCGGGTTCATCGGGGTTCCGGGATCGAGCAGCCCGGTGCGGAAGGCGTAGCTGACGGCGTGCGCCCGGTCGCGCGCCTCGATCTTGGTGAGGATGTGCGTGATGTGGCTCTTGACGGTCCCCTCGCTGATGACGAGCTCGGCCGCGATCTCGGCGTTGCTCTGCCCGAGGGCGATCAGCCGCAGCACCTCGGACTCGCGCGGCGTCAGCACGCTCGGGGGCACGCTGAACGGGGCGGGCGGCGGCTCGCTACCGGGCGGCGGCGGCTGCCGGGAGATCGCCGCCACGAGGTGGCGCTGCACGGCGGGGTCGAGCGCCGCGTCGCCGTCGACCACCCGGAACAGCGCCGAGCGGATCTCGTCGGCGCCCGCGTCCTTGGTCAGGTAGCCCGCGGCCCCCGCCTGGAGCGCGCCGATCACCGACCGGTCGTCCGCGAACGTGGTCAGCACCAGCACCTTCGTGGTCGCGCCCGAGGCGACGATGCGCCGGGTCGCCTCGACCCCGTCGCAGCGCGGCATGCGCAGGTCCATGAGCACGACGTCGGGCGCCAGCTCCGCGACGAGGCGCACAGCCTGCTCGCCGTCCTCCGCGGCGCCCACGACCTCGACGCCCGGGAGGAGGCCGAGCAGCAGCGCGAGCCCCTCGCGCACCACCTTCTGGTCGTCGGCCGTGAGCACGCGCACCGGGGCGCGGTCCTGCGCCGTCATGCCGGCACCTCCAGCTCGACGACGAACCCGTTGTCCGCGGGGCGCGCCGTGAGCGTGCCGCCCAGCAGCGCCGCCCGCTCGCGCATGCCGGTCAGGCCGTGGCCGCCCGGCTCGGCCGGGACGGTCGCCGCCGACGTCGCCGAGCCGGGTCGCGATGCGCCGCCGTCCGGAGCGCCGTCGTCCGGCCGGTCGGCCACGCGCAGCCGCACGTGCTCGGGCCCGTAGCGCAGGTCGACGTCCACCCGGCCGGCGTCGGCGTGCCGCACCACGTTGGTCAGCGCCTCCTGGGTCACGCGGTAGAGCGTGAGCTCCGCGGTGGCGGGCAGCGGACGCCGCTCGCCGTCGACCCGCAGGACGCACGGGATGCCGGTGTCCTCGGTGAAGGTCCGGACCAGGTCGCCGAGGCGGTCCGAGCCGGGCAGGTCGTCGTCGCGCAGCAGGCCGATCGCGCGGCGCGCCTCGTCGAGGCCCGACCGGGTCAGCGACTGCGCCCGCTCGATCACCGCGACCACGGCCGGGTCGGTGTTCCGGTCGGCGGCCAGCAGCCGCGCGCCCTCGAGCTGGAGCGCGAGCCCGGACAGCGAGTGCGCGAGCACGTCGTGCATCTCGCGGGCGAGCTGCTGACGCTCGTGCAGCACCGCGGCCTCCTGCTCGGCGCGGCGGCTGCGCTCGGTCGCCACCAGCAGGTGCTCGGCCTCGTCGACGGCGGCCCGCATCCGCTGGGCCACGGTGATGAGCACGACGACCACGCCGACGGCGAGGATGCTCAGGAACGTCCGGGAGAACACCGGCGGGTGCAGCAGCGAGGTGGCGACGACCAGCACGACGGCGCACGGCACCGCGATCCGCCCGAGCCGCGGGGAGACCAGGCCGAGCAGCACACAGCCCGCCACCCCGACCCCGAGCATGCCGACGCCCGCGGTCTGCACGAACGACAGCGTCAGCGCCGCGACCAGGGCGAGCGCCGCGGCGACCAGCCGCAGCCGCCGCACGGCGGTGCCGTACAGCGCGACGCCGCAGGCCAGGACGAACACCGACAGCGCGCCGAGGACCAGCAGGTTCGTGCCGGTCAGGCCCGGCCGGGGGTCGGCCTCCAGCGAGGCGGCGAACACGACGACGACGGCCGCGGGGGTCGCGACCTGGACGACGCGACCGGTCCGGTCGTGCAGCAGGCGCGCCCTGCGCAGGCGGTCGATGCCGGGACGCTGCGGCGGGTCGGCCGCCGGGGTGAATTCCACGTCGACCAACCTAGGCGGACGCCGCAGGGGCCGGCATCTGCCGTGGGTCAGGTCTTCGGCCCCCAACCGTCTATGACCAGGGTCGTAGACGCGGGCCGTCGTCGCCCGCCCGCGACAGCACCGCGGCCCGCCGACCCGGGGTGGGTCGACGGGCCGCGGGCCCCGCTCAGCAGAAGCGGGAACGGGTGCGGGTACGGGTCACCGGAGGCAGGCCTCGGCGCCCTTCTTCTCGAGCTGCTTGATCGTGCAGGTGTCGCTCTCCGGGTAGTAGTCGCCCATGATCTCCGCGGTCGCAGCCGCGTCGCTGCCCTCCGGCACGTTCACCACGGACTCCTCGAAGCCGTCGACGGGGAGCATGTTGCGCAGCACCAGCACGTGGTCGGCGCGCGGCTGCTCGGCGGACAGCGGCAGGAACGTCGCGCCCGGGATCGCCTCGATCCGCTCGCGCTGGTCCTCGGTGCCCACCACGTAGGTGTAGTAGCCGTCCTCGTCCACCGCGGTCTGGTCGTCCGAGGCGCAGCCCAGCTCGTTGGTGCCGTCCGGCTGCTCGACGGTGATGGACTCGTAGGGCACGTCGGTCAGGCCCATGCAGATCGACCAGAACCGCGTGTCGACGCCGTCGCCCGGCCACACCTCAGGGGTGTTGCCGCCCGTCTGCACCGGTGCCTTGCCCTGGACCACGAGCACCTCGTCCTTCTTCTTGGACGGCTCGTAGGTGCGCTCGACGTAGCCCGTGTCGGCGTTCGGGAAGAGGCCCTCGACCGGCTGCCGGGAGAACTCGGTGGTCCAGGTGTCCGTCAGGTCGTCGCCGACGAGGTCGAGGATCTCGTCCGGCACCTCGTCGGAGATGTCGTCCGGCCCGCACGTGGGCAGCGCCGTGGACACGCCGTCGGTCACCACGCTGACCTCGGGGAGGTCGATGGCGGAGAAGTCGTCGCCGGCCGGGCTGTAGACGCGGTAGATCAGGTAGCCGACCGAGCCCTCCGGCGCGGCGTCGGGCGCCATCGGCAGGGTGTTCGGCGTGCCGGGCTCGACGTCGGTACTGACGGTGAGGCTGAACGAGCCGCCCGGCTCCGCGCCCTCCTGGGCGAACGGGTTGGCGCTGCCCTCGTCGGGCACGAGCTCGTGGTCCGTGAGCCACGAGTCCACGCCGTCGTCGGTGGTGAACCAGCCGCCCTCCTGCTGGTAGGTCGCCATCTGCAGGTAGCGGGAGTCCGGGTAGGTGCCCTCGATCTCGAGGGTGGTGCCGTCCGAGACCACGTACGGCTGGATCCAGTAGTTGGCGCTGCCCTCCGGGTAGAAGAGGTTCCAGCCGTCGGGCCCGACCGCCGCCGACCAGGCGCAGGCCGGGCCGGGCGTGCCGGGGGTGCCGGGTTCGGTCGGGTAGGCCGCGTCCGCGGCGAAGCTCGGGACGACGGCGCTGCCGACCACGGCGACCGACGCCGCCGTGGCCCAGAGCGCTCGGGTGTGCTTCATGTGGAGCCCTTCTCTCGACGGCCGGCCCGGATCTCGAACCGGCCACCAGGAGTCTGCTTTTCGCCCGTGACCAGGGCATCTGCCGCCGGTCGGATCTTCCGCGCGGCCCGAACCACGACCAGGGACACACCCCCTCCGACCCTGGTGGGAGATCGGTCACGTGGACGCGGGCCGGCCCGCGCGGAGATCTACGCTGAGGTCTTCCACGACCGTCCGGACGGAGCAACGACGTGACGACCACCCTGCTGGGCAGCGACCTCCCGATCGCCGCGGCACCCATGGCGGGCGGCCCGACGACGGCCGCGCTCGCGTCCGCCGCGACCCGCGCCGGCGCCTTCGCGTTCCTCCCGGGCGGCTACCTCACGCCGGACCGGCTCGCCGACGACGTCGCCGCCGCCCGCGCGTGGGGCCGCCCGTTCGGCGTCAACCTCTTCGTCCCCGGTCCGGCGGCCCTGGACCGGGACGCGTTCGCCGCCTACGCCCGGCGGATCGCGCCCGAGGCGGCCGCCCTGGACGTCGCGCTGGCGGCCGAGCCCGTCGAGGACGACGACCGCTGGGCCGACAAGCTCCGACTCCTGGTCGAGGACCCGGTGCCGGTCGTGTCGTTCACGTTCGGCTTGCCCTCCGCGGCCGACGTCCGCGCCCTGCGCCGGGCCGGCACCGTGGTGCTCGCCTCGGTGACCACCCCCGAGGAGGCAGCGGCGGCCCGGGACGGCGGCGTCGACGGGCTCGTGGTGCAGGGCCCGGCGGCCGGCGGGCACAGCGCCACGTGGGACCCGGACCGCCGGATCGCGGACGCGCCGACGTCGGCGGTGGTCCGGGCGGTCACGTCCGCCGTCGGGCTGCCGGTCGTGGCGGCGGGCGGCGTCGACGGGCCCGACGCCGTGCGGGACCTGCTCGCCGCCGGGGCCGAGGCCGTCGCGGTGGGCACGCTGCTGCTGCGCACCGACGAGTCGGGCGCGTCCGCGACCTACCAGGCGGCGCTCGCGACGTCGGACCGCGGCACCGTGGTCACCCGGGCCTTCACCGGGCGGCCGGCGCGCGCGGTGCGCAACGGGTTCGTCGACCGGCACGACGACGCCGCGCCCGTCGGCTACCCCGCGGTCCACCACCTCACCCGCGACCTGCGCCGCCGGGCCGCCGCGGCCGGCGACGCCGAGCGGCTGCACCTCTGGGCAGGCACCGGCTACCGGCAGGCGACGACGGGACCAACCGCCGACGTCGTCCGCGCGCTCACCGCGACCCTCTGACAACCCGCCCGTCCCGCTCCCAACCCGGCTGATCCCAACCCGCCCGCTCCCAACCCGTCCGGCCCCAACCCGGCCGGCCCCAACCCGCCCGGCCCCAACCCAGCCGATCCCAACCCGGCCGCTCCCAACCCGGCCGCCGCAACTCTCCTTCGAGACCTAAGTTTCTTCGCTTTGCGGCGGCTGAGAGCGAAGAAACTTCGGTCTCGAAGGAGAGCCCCCGCCCAGGTCCCACGGCGAAAATCCCTGGCCCCGCAGGCCCGCCCGGGTGTTCCCTGACGTCGTCATCGCAGGCCGGCCGTTCGGCCCGTCCCTGGGACACCCCGCTGATGGTCGTCATCGCAGGCCAGCCGTTTCCGCCCGACCCTGGAGCACCCCGTTGATCGTTGTCTCCGCCGCTTCCGGCGCCCTCGGGCGGCTCGTCGTCGCCGAGCTGCTCGCCGCGGTTCCCGCCGGCCAGGTCGTGGCCGCCGTCCGCGACCCAGGCCGCGCGGCCGACCTCGCGGCCCAGGGCGTCCAGGTGCGCCGCGGCGACTACGACGACGCCGCGAGCCTGGGCGACGCGTTCGACGGCGCCGACCGGCTGCTGCTCATCTCCTCCCCCGAGCTGGACACCGCCCGCCGGACGGCGCAGCACCTGGCGGCGATCGAGGCGGCCGACGCGGCTGGGGTCGAGAGGATCGTCTATACGAGCTTCCTGGGCGCCGACCGGGCGGGCGACGGCATGAACGCCGCCCACCACGCCACGGAACGGGCGCTCGTCGCGAGCGGGCCGGGGCACACGGTCCTGCGCCACCCGTTCTACTCGGACGCCTTCGTCAACGCCGGGCTCCGTTCCGCCGTCGACTCCGGCCGGCTCGTCAGCGCGACCGGCGGCCGCGGCCTGAACACCGCCTCGCGGGCGGACCTGGCGGCCGCGGCCGCCGCCGTCCTGACCGACGACGGCCACGCGGGCCGGTCGTACGACCTGACCGGGCCGCTGTGGACGTACCCGCAGCTCGCCGAGGAGCTCGCCCGCGCCACGGGCCGGCCGGTCGCCCACCAGGCCGGGGACGTGCCCGGCCCGATGGGCTTCCTGATGGGGCTGGCCCGCGCCGGCGCCCTGGAGCGCCAGACCGACGACCTCCACCACCTGCTCGGCCGGCCGCCGACCAGCCTGCGGCAGGCCGTCGCGGCCGCGCTCGCGGGCTGAGGTCAGCGGGCCCCGTCGGCGGCACCGACAGCGGCAGCGGCCCCGTCGTCGGCCCCGGCATCGTCGTCGTCCTCCGAGTCCGAGTCCGACCGGAACGGCGCCCGCAGCGTCGGCAGCAGCTCGCGCCGGTAGCGGAACGCCACCACCAGGGCGATGACCAGGTAGACCCCCGACAGGACCAGCCGCCCGCTCGTGGAGGTCAGCGGGAACTGGACCGCGAACAGCGCGAGCAGCGCCCAGGCCGCCCAGCGGTGGAACCGCAGGGTGAGCAGGATGGCGATGCCCATGAGCGTCTGCGTCGCGGTGAGCAGCACCTCCTCGACCTGGCGGGCGTCGAGCACCAGGCTGGCCGAGCCGCCGCCGAGCAGGTAGGCGATCGGCAGCGAGCCGACCAGCAGGGTCCACTGGTTGATCTTGGAGGAGATGAGGGTCGCGATCGCGGCGGTGCCCTTGCCCCGGGAGGCGAACAGGACCGCGACGATGAACTCCGGCGCCTCCGAGGCGAGCGGTGCGAGCCACTGCACCAGCAGGAACTCGTCGATGCCGAGCGCGGAGCCCGAGGTGACCAGCGACTCGGCGAACGGCTTGGCGCTGACCAGGATGATGCCGGCCGCCAGCACGAAGAGCACGACGACGACGGTGCGCCGCGCGCGCCGCGGCAGGGCGCCGATCGCGGCGGCGGTGCCGATCAGGTCGGGCTCCTCGGCGCCGCCCCGGGTCAGCTTGTACATGTAGAACCCGAACCAGGCGATCAGCGCGAGGCCGAGCACGAGGTGGATGTGACCGGTGGCGGGGATGACGAACGCGACCAGGCCGGCGATGAGCAGGAACCCGAGCTCGGTGCGGTTGCCCGGCTCCAGCGCGAGCGCGCGGACGGGACGGCCGGTCGCCTTCGTGGCGACGTACAGCGCGACGATGACCACCAGCGGCCAGCCGAGGCCGAGCAGGAGCCGATTGGAGCCGGTCATGTTCGCGGCGGCGTACTGCACGTACTCGGGGTTGCTGCCCGCGGTGTACGCGTAGTACAGGTCGACGGCGTACTCGGGCAGCACGGCGATCAGGGCCAGGACGGCGATGGCGAGACCGCCGGAGACGTCGACCTGGGCGGCCTCCGCCGCCCACGCCAGCACGAAGCTCGCGGCGACGACGGCGGCGCCGTAGACGGCGAGCTGCACCAGGGCGGGCGCGTCGGCACCCGAGAACCGCAGGACGACGGCGGGCACCACGAAGACGAGGGCGATCAGGGCCGAGCGCCACAGGGTGCGCGGGCCGGGCGGCGCGGCCGCGGACGAGGACTGCAGGGCGAGCGACATGACGAATACCTCTCGGTCACGTGCCGGCCGAAGCGCATGAGGGCATGACTTCGACCAGCCATGTACGGACTGGTCGAAGGTCTCGCCCACCGGTCTTTTGAATCGGCGCGATGACCGGGTGCAGTGCACCAGCGTGTCGACCATCGCTGCAGGCCATGGGCCTGCCGGGCTACTCCCCTTCGCTTGGAGCAAATTACCGGAGGTAATTCCGACAAAGCAAGAAACCGCTCTGTGACGCCGATCTCGGAAATCTATTGTTTGCGGGTCCGGAAATACATTCTTCGGACGGGCGAACACTCGGATCAGGTTGTCCGGTTCTGGCGCGGTCCGCGAAAACAGTCCGTTGACGTGCGCGGAGGGTGATAACTAGCCTCCGGGAGTCGGCGGTGCGCCCCACGGCGCTCCCCCGGCACCTTGGCCCCGGACAAAGGAGTTCCGCCATGCCCACCCCGATCTCCCGTCGCACCGTGCTCGTCTCCGGCGCTGCCGCCGTCGGCGCCTCGGCCCTGCTGGGCGCACCCGCCGCGAGCGCCACCGGCGCCGCGGCCACCACCTCCACCACCGGGCACGGGCAGCGCGGCACGCTGGTGACCCCGGTCGCCGAGGTGCTCGACGGCGGCGAGCAGGTCACCTCGCTCGTGCTGTCGTCGTCGGCGCTGGGCCGGGTCGAGCGGTCGTCGCTGACGGCGGCGACGTTCGCCGTGCACGTCACCGCGACCAACCCGCTCACGGGTCAGGTCGCCTACGAGCAGGACCGGGTGGTCACCGGGGCGGCCTGGACACGCCGCGGCGAGATCGACCTGGGGCTGGAGCACGGGTTCGGGGTGAACGGCGCCGGGACGCTGCAGTACATGGGCGCGTTCGGCCGCAACGTGCTCCTGGAGCTGGACCACACGGTCACGCAGGTGGAGCCGCTGCGGGCGCGGGGCGGGGGCCAGGTCGTGCTGGACGCGTTCCGCCAGGGGCGGCTGTCGGACCCGGAGGTGGACGCGTTCACGTACCACGCGACGGCGTCGGGCCTGAACTACAGGCTGTTCTCCCCGGACCGCCGGCACGAGCGCAAGGGCGGCCGGCGCGGCGTCGCGCTCGTCGTGTGGCTGCACGGCGGCGGCGAGGGCGGCCTGCGCACGGGCGGGTACGACTACTACGACAACGAGGCGACGCTGCGGGCCAACCGGGGCGCGCTCGGTTTCGCGACGCCGGAGGCGCAGGACCTGTTCGGCGGCGCGTACGTGCTGGCGCCGCAGGCGACGTCGGCGTGGATGCAGGACGGCGACGGCTTCGCGCCGATGGTCCTGGAGGCGATCGAGGAGGTCGCGGCGGCACACCGGATCGACGCGAGCCGGGTGCACGTCGTCGGCTGCTCGAACGGCGGGTACATGTCGCTGAAGATGGTGGCCGAGTACGCGGGGACGTTCGCGACGTCGACGCCGATCTGCTGCGGCATCGGCCCCCGCGACGGCTCGGGGGGCTACTTCATCTCGGACGACGAGCTCGCCGCGATGACGACGCCGACGTGGCTCGTGGCGTCGGCCGACGACACGACGCTGGACGCCGAGGACAACACCGTCTACGCGCACGAGCGCATCGACGGCTCGATCCTGAGCCTGTACGAGAACGTCACGTGGGACGGGAACACCTACCCCGGGCACTGGTCGTGGATCTACGTGGCCCGCAACGACCCGCGGCACGGCCGCAAGCACATCTGGGAGTGGATGGCGAAGACCCGGCGCTGACCGCGGCGGTACGTCGGCCCGGCGTCGGCCTACTTCGTCGACGCCGGGTCGTCGTCGCCGATGTGCCCCGGGGCGTTGGCGGCGAGCACGCGCTGCACGAACGCGCAGTACTCGTCCATGTAGTGCCGCAGGAACCGGGCGGTCGTCTCGTTGGTGACCGTGCCGTCGGGGCCGAAGTCGTCGGCCACGTAGGTGATGTAGGCCTCGGGCGAGTTGAGCTGCGGCGCGTCGAGAAAGCTCAGCACGCCGCGCATCGAGGACTGCATCACCGCCGTGCCGATGCCGCCCGGCGACGCCCCGATGATGCCGGTGGGCCTGCGCGCGAAGGAGTTCTGGCCCCAGGGCCGCGAGCCCCAGTCGATCGCGTTCTTCAGCGCGCCCGGGATCGACCGGTTGTACTCCGGCGAGACGAACAGCAGCCCGTCGGACGCCTCCAGGGCCCGCTTGAACGCGCGGCCCTCCGGCGGGAAGTCGGCGTCGTAGTCCCAGCTGTACAGCGGGAGGTTCCCGATGGGGACCTCCGTGAACTCGAGGTCCGGCGGCGCCGACGCGACGAGCGCACGCGCGAGCGTGCGGTTGATCGATCCCTTGGCCAGGCTGCCCACGAGGTAGCCGATCTGGTACGTCATGACGTCTCCCGTGCTCGGTCGCCCGCCGACGCCGACCGTCGGCGGACCGACCCCTCCACTGTGCTCCCGCACCCGCGAACCCGCGCGGCAGCGGCCGTCGAAGGGGGTTCCGGCAGGGACTCCCACGGCGTCGTCCGGGCGGCGAGGGTGGGGGCATGTCCCGCTTCCTGCCCGCGCTGCTCCTGCTGCTGACCGTGTTCGGGCCCATCTCCATGGACCTGTACCTACCCGCCCTGCCCGCGCTGACGGCCGAGCTCGGCGCGGCGACGTCCGTCGCACAGTTCACCGTGACCGCCTGCCTGGTCGGCCTCGCCCTCGGGCAGCTCGTCGCGGGGCCGCTGTCGGACCGGTTCGGCCGCCGCGGCGTCCTGCTGGTCGGGGTCGTGGCCTACGTCGTGACGTCGGCGCTGTGCGCGGCGAGCCCGACCGTGGAGCTCCTGATCGCCGCCCGGCTGGTGCAGGGCCTGGCCGGCGGGGTCGGCATCGTGATCGCCCAGGCCGCCGGGCGCGACGTGTTCTCCGGCGGCGCGCTGATCCGGTTCTACGGGCGCCTGACGGTGACGGGCGGGCTCGCCGCGATCGTCGGGCCGCTGCTGGGCGGTCAGCTCAGCGCCGTGACCGACTGGCGCGGCCTGTTCGTGCTGCTCGCCGCCGTCGGCGCGGTGCTCCTCGTGATCACCGCAACGGCCTTCCCCGAGACCCTGCCCGCCGCGCGGCGCACCACGGGCGGCTTCGCGCAGACCGGGCGCGACTTCCGGGTGCTCCTGGCCGACCGCGTGTTCCTGGGCGCGGTGCTGAACCAGGGCTTCCTGTACGCGGCGCTGTTCGCCTACCTGTCGGGCGCCACCTTCGTGCTGCAGGGCATCTACGGGCTCTCGCCGCAGGGCTACGCCCTCGCGTTCGGCCTCAACTCGGCCGGGTTCATGCTCTTCGGCTTCCTCGGCGGGCGTGCCGCCGAGCGCTGGAGCGTGCCCGGCACCCTCGGCATCGGCATCGCCGTGGCGGGCGCCGGCGCCCTCGGGCTCCTGGGCGCGGGCCTGACCGCCGTCCCGCTGTGGGTGGTGGTCGTCTCGCTCCTGGCGCTGGCCAGCGGCGTCGCCCTCACGTCACCGCCCGCGACCACGCTCGCCCTGGTCGGGTACCCCCGGCTCGCCGGCACGGCGTCGTCGCTGCTCGGCATGGTCCGGTTCGGCTTCGGCGGGGTCACCGCGCCCCTGGTCGGCGTCGCGGGGGCGGCCACGATCCTGCCCCTGGGCGTCGTCACCACGGCCTCGGTCGCCCTCGCGCTGGGCGCGTACCTGCTGCTCGCCCGGCGGGCCCTCGCCCGCCGGCCCGGCCCGAGCACCGTGCCCGGCCCGCGGGACGACGACCGTCAGGACGCGGAGAGCCGGACGACGCGCGCGGCGTCGTCGGTGGCGGCCCACGAGGCGAGCAGGCGCAGCGAGTCCTCGGTGGGTGACCCCGGCGTCGCCAGGTAGGTGGTCATCGACAGGCCCGGGTCCCCGTGGAGCTCGAGCGTCTGGTAGTGCAGCTCCAGCTCCCCGACCACGGGGTGCCGGAACGTCTTCTGCCCCGCGTAGTGCCGGCGCACGTCGTGCGCCGCCCACAGCGCGCGGAACTCCTCGCTCCGCGTGGACAGCTCGCCCACCAGCGCCTGCAGCCGCTTGTCGCGCGGGCTGCGGCCCGCCTCCCGGCGCAGGATCGTGACGTTGGTCCACGCCGCCCGCTCCCAGTCCGGGTAGAAGTCGTGCGCCGCGGGGTCCAGGAAGATGTGCCGCGAGAAGTTCACCGGCCGGGCCGGGTCCTCCAGGAGCGGCGAGTACATCGCCAGGCCCAGCGCGTTGGCCGCCACCAGGTCCATACGGTTGTTCCCGACGAAGGCCGGGGCCGTGGTGATCGCGTCCAGCAGGTACTGCAGCTCCGGCCGCACGGGTGTGTCGCCCTGCTGCCGGCGCGGCCGCAGCCCCACGGGGTTGGCCGTGCGCGCCAGGTCGAACAGGTGGTCGCGCTCGGCGGCGTCGAGCAGCAGGGCGCGCGCGACCGACTCCAGCACGGCGTCGGACACGCCGCGCAGGTTCCCGCGCTCCAGGCGCGTGTAGTAGTCGATGCTCACGCCGGCCAGCCGGGCGACCTCCTCGCGGCGCAGACCCGCCACCCGGCGGAGGTCGCCGTACGTCTCGACGCCCGCCTGCTGGGGCGTCACGCGCGCGCGGCGGGACATGAGGAACTCGCGCACCTCGGCTCGGTCGTCCATGCTCCCGACGGTACGACGGCGGCGGGCCGGGTGGGAGGTTCTGCCAGACCCCGGCTCGGCCCCCGGCCCGTCAGGGGAAGGATCAGGCGACCGGAACCCCGAGCACCTGGTGCACCGAGGCGACGGCGCTCGACCCCTCGCCGACGGCGGCCGCGACGCGCTTCATCGAGCCCCGGCGCACGTCGCCGACGGCGAAGACCCGCGGCACGGACGTCTCGAACGGGAGCGGGCCGCGGCCGAGCGGCTCCCACCCGGCGAGCGCCTCCGGCGAGACGTCGACCCCGGTGCGGATGAAGCCCGCCTGGTCCCGGTCGAGCGCCTGGACCCACGACGTCGCGGGCTCGGCCCCGATGAAGCAGAACAGGCCCCGCGCCTCGACGGGGCCGGCCGTGTCGATCGACACGGACTCCAGGTGCCCGTTGCCGTCCAGCCCCACGATGTTCGAGCTGCGGTGCACCTGGATGCGGGGGTCCTCGATGAGGCGGTCGACCAGGTAGGACGACATCCGCGCGCCGAGGTCCGTGCCGCGGACGACGAGGTGCACGGGGCAGCCGTTCGCCGCGAGGTACAGGGCGGCCTGGCCGGCGGAGTTCGCCCCGCCGACGACGACCACGGGCGACTCGGTGACCTGCTTGAGCTCCAGCGGGGTCGCCGCGTAGTGGATGCCGGCCCCCTCGAAGTCCTCCCAGCGCTCCAGGCGCAGCCGCCGGTAGGCCGCCCCGGACGCGACGATCGCGGAGCGGGCGCGGATGGTGCGGCCGTCGGTGAGCGTCAGCTCCAGCTCGTCGCCGGCTGGGCGCAGCGCCGCCGTCTCGCACGGCGCGCACACGCGCACCCCGAACTTGATGGCCTGCAGCGTCGCCTGGCCGATGAGGGCACCGCCGCTCACCCCGAACGGGAACCCGAGGAAGTTCTCGATCCGGGAGGTCGACGCCGCCTGCCCGCCCGGCGCGATGGCCTCCAGCAGCAGCGTGCTCAGCCCCTCCGAGGCGGCGTAGATCGACGCCGCCAGGCCGGCCGGCCCGCCGCCGATCACGACGAGGTCCACGACGTCGTCGTCGGTGGCCTCGTAGCTCAGCCCGAGCTGGTCGGCGATGACGCCTGGCGTTGCCCGCACGATCGGCTCGCCCTGGACGAACGCGATGGGCAGGTCCTCGGGGGCGTAGTCGTGCAGGGGGTGCGACAGGGAGCCGTCCGGGGGCATCGGGACGGCGGTGTGCACCAGGTCGAGCCGCTCGGCGAAGCGGCGCAGCGCGAGGAACTCCGCCGACGCCTCGTAGCCGACGAACTTGAGGGTCAGCGCCGCCGGGCCGCGCCGCAGCAGCTCCCGGCGGGCCCACAGCGCGTGCAGGATCGCGTCGCCGAGCTCGTCCTCCTGGGCCAGGATGCGCCGCAGGTCCGGGCGCGCGAGGCACCAGACGCGGCCGGGGCCCGTCGCCCGGGCCGACAGGAACGCGCTCTGCCCGTTGAGCAGCCCCAGCTCGCCCGCGAACGAGCGGGGTCCCATGGTCGCCACGACCTCCTCGCCGATCCAGCGCAGCGCGTCCCGCACCACCTCGACCTCGCCGGACTCGACCAGCACCATCGGGTAGTCGCGCTCGCCGGACCGGAAGACGTAGTCGCCCCGGTCCACGTCACGCGGCGTCGCGTGGGCGATCAGCTTCTCCCACTGGGCGTCGGTGAGCTGCGGGTCGAGCTCCGGATCGGTGAAGCTCAGGTCCGTGGTCGTCATCTGCGGCCTCCTCCAGACGGGCTGGTTCATGATATCCGCGCGAGCGCGGCCCGTGTGGGCTCCTCCGGGTAGGGCGAGCGCGCCACGGCCTGCTCCGCGGTAAGCACTCCGGAGGCGACCTCCCGGCACAGCTCGGCGACGAGCGCCAGCTCGTCGCGCTGGGCCCGGACGAAGCCGCGGTCCACCGGGGCGCCGTGGCCCGGCAGGACGGTCGCGGCGTCCAGCCCGAGCACGCCGTCCAGCGCCGTCGGCCAGCCCTGGGGCTGGGCGTCGTCGAACTGGGGCGGCGCGCCGTGCTCCACGAGGTCGCCCGCGAACACCACCGAGGCGTCCGGGACGTGCACCACCAGGTCGTGGTCGGAGTGCGCAGGCCCGAAGTGGCGCAGGACGACGCTCCGGCCGCCGAGGTCCAGCTCCGCCCGGTCGTCGACCAGGTGGTCGGGCAGCACGGGCCGGACGGCCGCGACCCGGTCGCCGACGTCGGGCTCGCCGCGCTCGCGGTAGAACCGCGCCCACACCTCGCGCTGCTGCGCCCCGGTCGCCACCAGGTCGGCCCGGCACCCGCGCTGCGCCCAGACGGCGCACGGCACGAAGGCCTCGGTGCCGAAGCTGTGGTCGAAGTGGGAGTGGGTGAGCACCACCTGCCACGGCAGCGGCGTCACCTCGCGCACCGCCGCGGCGAGCTCGGCGCCCTGCCCGGCGTCGCCGCCGGTGTCCACGACCAGGCACGACGTGCCGCCCACAATCAGCCCGAGCGACAGGTCCAGCTCCTGGTAGCGCCGCACCAGGACGCCGTCGGCGACCTCGATCCACCGTGCCATGCACCGACCCAAGCACACGGACCGGATTTCGTTGCGCACCGTCGGGCGTTTCGTCACACTATGTCGGCTTTGTTCGATCTGATGGAGGTTCTTGCACGACATGGGAACAGTTCTCGAGGAGGCTCCGCCGCGTCCGGAGCCCTCGTTCGCACCGCCGTCCG
The DNA here is from genome assembly GCF_014137995.1 of Promicromonospora sukumoe. Lineage (NCBI taxonomy): Bacteria > Bacillati > Actinomycetota > Actinomycetes > Micrococcales > Promicromonosporaceae > Promicromonospora > Promicromonospora sukumoe. The sequence continues at coordinate 1,326,995 of NZ_JACGWV010000001.1, read as the reverse complement.
AGCCGGCCGAGCCGCGACCCGACCGGCGGTGGGTCATCGACGTGGCGATCGGCGTGGTGTCCAGCCTCGTCGTCGGCCTGCTGCTGGCGGGCTACCAGGCGTGGATCGACGACCGGCGCGAGCAGCAGACCCAGGCCGTCGAGACCGAGCGCGCCGAACGCGACCAGGTGCTGGCCAACGTGCAGTTCATCCGCGAGACGATCCGCGACGCCCCCGACGGCGTGAAGCCGTTCCGCGGGATGAACCTGCGCGACGCCGACCTGTCGGGGATGGACCTGGGCTGCCCGGTCCACTACGAGGCCACGGGCGGCTGGGCGCGGAACAGCGTGGAGACGTGCGCCGACTTCACCGGGGCGGACCTGACGGGCGCGCGCCTCGACGGCGCCAACCTCACCGGCGCGCTCCTCGTGGACGGTTCGCTCGAAGGGGTGTCGGCCGTCAACCTCTTCGCGCCGGCGGCGTCGATCGGCGGCAACCTCGACGGCGCGACCTTCGACGGCGCGGTGCTGTTCGGGTCGATGTTCCGGTCGCCAGAGGGTGACACGTCCTTCGTGGACACGAGCCTCGACGGCGTCCGGGTCGAGGCCGACCCGGAGGCGGCCTCGGCGTTCACCCTCAGCCGGGTCTCGATGACCGGCCTCCAGGTCGGCGCGTCCGCCGAGGACGCCTCGGGCGACTGGACGGCCATCGACTGCGACACGGGGTTCGACCAGGCCCGCCGCGGGGGCGACCTGCAGCAGGTCTCCTCCTACTCCGACCTGCCCGACGGCGGCCGCGTCCAGTGCGGAGAGTACGGCGAGCGCTGCGACTTCGACCGGTTCCCGCAGGTCGGCACGCAGCTCGTCGCCGGCGGCGTCTGGAAGATGCCGGCCCCCGGGTGCCCGGGCGGCTTCTCCGGGCAGTCGCCGCAGGACACGCCGGCCGACGACGTCAGCGCGTTCTACGACGACCTGCTCCCCGACTGGACCCGGGGCGACATCGCCCGGTCCGAGGCCTAGCGGCGGCGGGCCGGGCGTCGTCAGGCGGCCAGGAGCTTGGCGACGTCCGGCGCGTAGACCGTCATCCAGTGCGGACGGAGCCGGAAGTAGACCACGTCCCGGTCCCAGTCGAACGCGTCGTCGCCGTAGAACTCCTTGAGGTAGGCGAGCGCCTCCGGCCAGCGGTCGGAGGGCTCGCCGCCCTCGGGGTTGAGCACCTCGACCGTGCCGTGCGCGAACACGCCGAGGTCCTCGCCGCGCATGTGCGCGACGCTCGCCGCGGGACGCGCGGTGAGGTGCCGCGCCTTGGCGGCGCTGCGCGCGGTGCCGAAGTACCACTCGCCGTGCAGGAAGTGCCCGTCCGCACCGCTGATCCGCGGTTCGCCCGTGGCGGTGACCGTGGACAGGGCGAGGGTGCACATGCCGGTCAGCACCTGGGTGACCTGTTCGGCGGTCATCGTGTGCTCGTCGACGATGGACCGCAGATGGGTCGTCGAGCGGGAGAGGGAGGCATCGAGGAGGGTCTGGAGCCGGTTCAGCTCGTCGGGTGTCTCGCGCATCGACTCACCCTAGGCGGGACACGGGTTCGCCTGGCACATTTTTTTGGCGCGTGTCCCGTTTTCGGGGCGCGTTCCGGGAGGTCACGGCATTTTTCGTCACCCCGGCGCACCGGTGAGGGTACTGTTGCCCCCGGGTCAAGCAGACGGCCTGCCTCCGTTCCGCATCCCTCTCCGCTCGCACGGTGCACGCACCGCGCCCCGGCTCGGGAGGGCGAGGCGCACCATTCGCGTACGACGCGTCCGTCCGCCCCGTCCTCGTCAGGACCCCAGGGAGACGTATGACGCCGACCGGAGGAACACCGATGACCACGAGCGACACCCGCCGGCTCGACGACGAGCCGACAGCCCCGAGCACCGCCGACGACGCCACCACCACGCGACCCGTGGGCAGGACGTACGCCGGCAGGTCCCTGACCGGGGCGGAGGCGCCGACGGCCGCGCCGACCACGACCCGGCTGGACGTCGAGGACGGGCTGGTCCCGGACGTCACCGCCGACCTGGAGCTGGCCGTCGAGCTCGCCGACGAGATCGCGCTGACGCTGCGGCTGCACAGCACGCTCGAGCCCGGGGACCGCGCGGCGGACGCCGAGACGGTCGACGCCGGATCTGACGGGAACGATGCCGCCCCGGCGGTCCAGCTCTGGGTCGACGCGGGCGAGGTCCTGGCCCGGTTCGGCGTGGACGGCTGGGCGGAGTACAGCCGGCTCGACGAGCAGATCCGCGAGCTGCACGAGACGTTCGGGCCCCAGCACCCGCTGACCCGGTCGGCCATGGCCGACCGGGACGCGGTCGACGCCCTGTCCCAGCGGGACGAGGCGGCCTACCAGGAGGCCCTGGTGGCCGCCGTCGAGCAGGTCGCGCTCGAACGGGGCATCGAGGTGGAGGTGCTGCCGCTGCGGATGGCGCAGAACCTGTCGGCGGGACCGGAGCGGGCGGAGTCGCAGGCGGCGAGCCTGCGCGCGGCGGCCGAGCGCCGGGCCGTGCTGCCCCAGCTCGGCCGTGCGCCGGGCGACCTGACCTCCGGCGAGGTCGTGGCGGCCGTCCGGGCGGCGGGACGCACCTACCTGGAGCGGATCGGGACCGGCGAGCGGCCCGAGCCCGTCGCCGGCCACGACCAGCTGGAGGAGCAGCTGGAGACCGAGCTGGAGGCCGACGAGCTGCTGCCCGACGTGCCCGGACCGGTGGTGGCGGAGCTGATCCCCGGCCTGCTCACGGACCCGCGGCTGGTGGACGACCCGCCGGCGGCGGACGACGACGCGTCGTCCCGCTAGCCCCGGCAGCCTCCCGGTCCAGGCGGTCCTGGGCCGCGAGGAGCACCGGGGTGTTGTCCCCGGCGTAGACGTCGTAGGCGCCGCCGCGCTGGACCACCTCGAAGCACACCCGCCCGACCGGGGGCGTGTAGAAGTGCCAGAACTCGCCGGCCGCCGAGCGGTCGTACATGAGCTGGTGGTCGCGCAGGCGGTCCAGCGTCGCGTCGTCGAGCCCGAACCGGGCCCGTAGGTCGTCGTAGTAGTTGTCGGGCACCGGCACCCTGCGCAGCCCGCGGTCCTGCGCCCGGCGGGCGACCTCGAAGATGTCGGTGCAGGCCAGGGCGACGTGCTGCGGGTGGGAGACGGCGACGGGCCCGACGTTCAGGGAGATGCGCACGGCGCCGTCCCGCGTGCGCACCACCTGGCTGCGGACCAGTCCCTGCGGGCCGGCGGCCTCGGTCGCCGTCGGCCGCTCCAGCCCGAGCACGGTGGTCCAGAAGAGCACCGCCTCGTCGTGGGTGTCCCAGCCGTGCGAGACGTTGACGTGGTCGATCCCGGCGATCTCGCCGGCGCCGCCCGGGCGGCCGCGGTGGAACTCGGCGGCCCAGGCGGGCTCCGGGCCGGCGTCGGTCTCGGTGCGCCGGTCGTTCAGGAACACCTCGAGCCCGCTCGGCGCCACGAACCCGGCCAGGTCGGCCTCCCCGGCCTGGGTGCGGCGGGGTGCCGCCCGCACCGCCAGGGCCCTGGCCCGGTCGCTCGCCGCGCCCGCGTCGGCCACGCCGAGGCCGATCCCCGCGAGGTGCGGTTTCAGGTCCCGCGCGTGCTGCTCGTTGAGCACGATCCGCGCGCCGCCCGACGACCACAGGCGCACCGGCTTGGTCCGGTGCTGGCCCCGGAAGGACAGCCCGAGCTGGTCGAGCACCACCTCGACCTCGCCGGTGTCCTCGGCCTTGATCTCCACGTAGTCGTAGCCCGTGGGCACGTCCACGTCGGCGATCCGGTCGAGCGCGACCCCGGCGGCCGTTGCGCGTTCGCCCGCGGAACCGTCGCCGGCGCCGTCGTCGTCGGCCAGGAGCCGGGCCGCCCGATCCTCCAGCCAGACGAGGGAGCGCAGGGCGTGCCGGGCGGTGCGCCGGGTGTCGGTCTGCCGGAAGACGTCGTTGAAGACCTCCAGCGACAGCGGCCCGGTGTACCCCGCTCGGACGAGGTGGGTGACGAACCGCCCGAGGTCCCACGCCCCCTCGCCGGGGAACAGCCGGTGGTGCCGGCTCCAGGAGAGCACGTCCATGGTGAGCGCCGGGGCGTCCGCGAGCTGGACGAAGAAGATCTTCTCCCCCGGGATCTCCTCGATCCCGGCGGGGTCGTGCCCGCGCGAGAGGATGTGAAAGCTGTCCAGGCACACGCCGACCGCCTCGTGGTCGGCGAGCCGCGCGATCTCCCAGGAGCGCCGGTAGTCGTCCACGTACCGGCCCCAGGCCAGCGCCTCGTAGGCCACGCGGACGCCGTACGACGCCGCGAGGTCGCCCAGGTGGCGCAGCTGCTCGGCCGCCACCTCGTCGGAGCCGGTGGTGGCGGTCGCGACGTTGCTGCACACCAGCACGGTGCCGACGCCGAGGCGCCGCATGGTCTCGAACCGCGCCCGGGCCCGGCGCAGGTTGTCCTCGAGCTGGCCGGGGCCCACGCCCTCGAAGTCGCGGAACGGCTGGTACAGGTCCAGGCTCAGGCCGAGCCGGTCCGCGAGCGCCCGGATCTCCTCGGGGCTGCGGTCGGTGACGACGAGGTCGGGCTCGAAGATCTCGACGCCGTCGAACCCGGCGTCGGCGCAGGCGTGGAGCTTGTCCTCCAGGCTGCCGCTGAGGCAGACGGTCGCGATGGACCTGCGCATGTCAGGCCTCCTCCAGGGGGTCGGGTGCGGCTGAGGTGTCGGGGCCGGCGACGAGCCGGCGGAAGTGCGCGTGCATGCGCGCGGCGTCGGGTTCGAGGCCGGTGATGAGGCGCAGGCTCTCGACGGCCTGGCCCACGGCCATGCCGCCGCCGTCGAGCGTCGCCAGGCCGCGCGCCCGCGCGCGGCGCAGCAGCTCCGTCTCCAGGGGCCGGTAGACCACCTCGGCGACCCAGGCCGCGGGGCCGAGCCGGCCGACGTCGAACGCGACCCCGGGGTGCTCGGCCATGCCGACCGGGGTCACGTGCACGACGCCGTCGGCCCGGGGCAGCCAGTGCTCCAGCCGGCCGCCGCTGCCCAGCAGCCGGGGCGGTCCGGAGCCCTGGGGGCCGACGGCGTCGGTGAACCGGTCGAGCAGGGTCGCGACGGCCGCCGGGTCGGCGTCGTGCACGACGACGGTGCCCACCCCCAGGTCGAGCAGGGCGGCGACGGTGGCGCGCCCCGCTCCCCCGGCGCCGACCTGGAGAACTGTGCCCCGGGCGCCGTCGTCCCCGAGGAACCCCGCGAGCGCGCCCCGGAACCCCGGCTGGTCGGTGTTGTGCGCGGTGCGGCGGCCGCCGTCGAGCAGCACCAGGTTGGCGGAGCCGAGGCGCCGCGCGGTGGGGCTGAGGTCGGTCACGTGCTCCAGGACGGCCTGCTTGTAGGGGTGGGTCACGTTGGTGGCGGCGTACCCGGCGTCCTCCAGCAGGCGGAGCTCCGCGCCCAGGTCCACCCGCGCCCGGCCGAGGAGGTCGACCGTGCGGTAGGTGTAGTCGAGGCCGAGGTGCCGCGCCTCCGCCACGTGCAGCGCGGGCGACAGCGAGGCCCCGATGCCGTTGCCCAGGAGCGCCACCCGGTACCGGCGCCCGGGCCGCTCGTCCCGGCCGCGCGGCGTCACTGCGCGGAGCCCCGGATGGCCTCGTAGACCACGAGCGAGTCGCCCTGCAGGTTCTCCTGGAACCAGGCGTCGGTCCGCTCCGCGAACGCCTCCTGGTCCACGTCGTCGACGATCTCGACGGCGCCCTCCTGCGCCCAGGCGTCGAGGATCTCCTGCTCGGCCTCGTCCACGCAGCCGGGCATGCGTTCGACGGCGGCCGCGACGGCCGCGTCCAGGGCGGCGCGCTGGTCGTCGTCCAGCTCGGCGTCGTACGACGGCGCGGCCACGATCAGGTTCGAGTTCTGCCCGTGGTCGGACATGCTCAGGTACTCCTGCACCTCGACGAGGTTGCTGGCGTGGATGTTGGTCAGCGGGTTCTCCTGCCCGTCGACGACCCCCTGCTGCAGGGCGAGGTACAGCTCCTCGTAGGCGACCTCCGTGGCCTGCGCGCCCAGGGCCTGGGCGTTGAGCAGGTACTGCGCGGAGCCCGGGAACCGCATGCGCAGCCCGTCGAGGTCCGCGGGCTCGCGGATGGGCCGGTCCGCGGTGAACTGCCGGGCCCCGGCCGACCAGGCGCCGAGGATCGACACGCCCCCGGAGGCCTCCTTGAAGTCGGCCGCGAGCTGGTCGGCCGAGCCGTCGGCGAAGAACCGGGCGAGGTGCGCGGCGTCGTCGAACACGTAGACCGCGTCCACGACGCCGGCCGGCTCGTACACGGCCGCGAGCGCCGAGGCGCCCTGGATGTCGATGTCCACGTCGCTGGCCTGCACCGACGCGATCCGGTCGGCGTCCCCGCCGAGCTGGCTGTTGGGGTAGACCTCGACGGTGATCCCGACGTCGGCGGCCTCGGCCTCCTCCTTGATGACCTGGGCGCCGCAGACGTGCTGCGGCTGGTCCTCGGTGTAGCTGTGGGCGAGCGTCAGCACGACCTCGCCGCCTCCGGCGGCGTCGTCGGGCCCGGTGCCACCGCAGGCGGTGAGCAGGGCGAGGGGCAGGACCACGGCCGCGCTCGCGGCGGCGGTGCGACGAACGTTCATGAGGGTTCCTTTCGGGTCAGAGGCCGAGCACGCCCGGCAGCCAGGTGGCGAGGCCGGGGAAGAAGATGATCAGGACGCAGCACAGGGTCAGCGGCACCATGAACGGGAGGGTGCCCCAGAAGACCTCGGCGACCGGCACCTTCTGGGTCGAGCTGAGGACGAAGAGGACCGTGCCGACCGGGGGCGTGAGCAGGCCGATCATCAGCGAGATGATCATCACGACGCCGAGCACGAGCGGGTCGACGCCCAGGGCGGTGGCGATCGGCATCAGGATCGGCACGACGAGCACGAGGATCGGGGTCGCGTCGCCGACCGTGCCGAGCACCAGCATGAGGAGCAGCACCAGCAGCAGGAAGACCGTGCCGTCGTCGGTGATCCCGAGCACGAGCTCGGCCAGCGCCTGGGGTACCCGCTCCAGGGCCAGCACGTACCCGAGCAGCGCGGCCGACGAGACGATCAGCATGATCGCGGCCGTGGTCAGCGCGGTCTCGACGAAGATCTTGGGCAGGTCCCGGACGCTGAGCCGGCGGTAGGCGAAGCCGAGCGCCATCATGTACGCGGCGCCGACGGCGGCGGCCTCGGTCGGCGTGAAGAGGCCGCCCAGGATGCCGCCGAGGATGACCACGGGCGCCCCCAGCGGCAGCACGACCCGCTTGCCGGTCTCGCCCACGCGCCCCCATGAGAACCCGACGTGCCGGATGTTGGGCTGACGCCGGACCAGCAGGAACACCACCACGCAGAGGCCGACGACCATCAGGAGCGCCGGCACCACGGACGCCGCGAACAGCGCGCCCGTGGACACGGTCGCGAGGCCCGCGAAGATGACGGCCGGGATGCTCGGCGGCATGACCGGCGCGATGAGCGCGGACGCACCCACGACGCCGAGGCCGAACCGCCGGGAGTAGCCGGCGCGCAGCATCGGCGGGATCTCGACCTTGCTCAGCGCGGCGGCGTCGGCCACGGCGGAGCCGCTCATCCAGGAGAAGCCGAGGCTGACGCCGACGCTCACGTAGCCGAGCCCGCCGCGCACCCGGCCGAACAGGGCGAGCGCGAAGTCGAACAGGCGGTCCGCGATGCCCGCGTGGTTGGCGACCACGCCGAGCAGGATGAACAGCGGGATGGCCAGCAGCACGAAGTTGCCGGTGGCGTCGGCGACCAGCCGCATCGGCAGGCCGAGCGACTGGCCCTCGACGAGCAGGTAGCCCAGGCCGGGCCCGAGGAACGAGAACGCGACCGGGACGCGGAGGGTCAGCAGCACCATGATGGTGATCAGCAGGAGCAGCGAGGTCATCACGGGCCCTCGCTCTCGGCCGGGCCTGCCGGCGGGCCCGCGGGCGCGGCGAGCGCGCCCGGACCCAGCTCGTCGTGGAGGCCCGCGTGGTCGGGCGGCGGCGGCCCGTAGCAGGCGATCTGCACCGCGCCGACCGCCGCGCGGACGGTCGCGCTGACCAGGCCGACCAGCACGAGCGCGTAGACCCAGGACATCGGCAGCCGCAGCGCGGGCGAGGTGAGGAAGCCCGCGGAGTGCACCAGCTCCCAGCACGCCCAGGTGAAGGCCGCGGAGATGACCGCGACCAGGACCATGGCGAGCGTCTGCACCACGCGCGCCACGAGGGGGCCGGGCACGTTGTCGATGAGCTGGATGGCGATGTGGCCGTTGCGGGTGACCAGCACGCCGGCCGCGACGAACGTCAGCCAGATCAGCCCGAACTGCGACAGCTCGCCCGCCCAGATGATCTGCGGCACGGGCAGGTAGCGCTGCGCCGCCTGGAACAGGATAAGCACGAAGATCAGGGCCGTGGCCAGGCACGCGATGGCGAGCTCCACGCCGGTGAGCAGAGCAACGAGTCGTCTCAGGCCGTGCTTCATGCGTGGTTCACGTACATCGGGACGAGCCCCTTCCGTCCGGCGGCGCACGTCCGTGTGCGCCGCGGTCGCCGCCACACGTCGGCGTGTGGCGTCGTAGCTGCGGCGACAGTAGAAACCGTCCGGCAAGTTGCGCAAGCAGTTGCCAAAGTTGCCGGACATATGCGTAGATGCCCGGGTGCAGCCCACGATCTACGACGTCGCCGAGGCGGCCGGCGTGGCCGCCTCGACGGTCTCGCGCACCTTCAACCGGCCCGGCCGGGTCAACGAGGCGACGCGGCGCCGGGTGCTCGCCGCGGCCGCCGAGCTCGGCTACGAGCACAGCCCGCAGAACCGTGCGCTGCCGGGCGGGCGGCACCGGACCATCGCGATGGTCCTGTCCGACATCACCAACCCGCACTTCTTCGAGCTCATCCGCGGCGCCGAGCAACGCGCCAAGGCGTCCGACGTCACGCTCGTGATCGTCAACGCCGAGGAGTCGCAGCGCATCGAGGAGACCCAGGTCCGCGACCTGTCCCCCACCGTGGACGGGTTCGTCCTGGCGGCCAGCCGGCTCGCCGACGACGCGCTGCTCGCCCTCGCGGAGAAGCACCGCGTGGTGCTGCTCAACCGCGAGCTGGCCGGGCTGACCAGCGTCACGCTCGCGGTCGGCGCGGGCTGCCAGCAGATCCTGGAGCACCTCGCCTCGCTGGGTCACCGGAGCTTCGCCTACTGCGCCGGGCCGCCGGGCTCCTGGATGGGCGCCGTGCGCTGGGCGGCGCTGAGCGCGGGCGCCGAGGAGCACGGCCTGACGGCGCACCGTGTGGGCCCGTACACGCCCAACGTCGCCAACGGCGGCGCGGCGGCCGACGGCGCGCTGCGCACCGGCGCGACGGCGATCGTCGCGCACAACGACCTGCTGGCGTTCGGCGTGGTGCGCCGGCTGACGCAGCGGGGCATCACGGTGCCGGACGACATCAGCGTGGTCGGCTTCGACGACATCTTCGCCTCCGAGTTCGTGCACCCGTCGCTGACGACGCTCGGCGGGCCCGGCGCGCACGCGGGGCGGCTGGCCGTCGAGCTGCTGATCGAGCAGTTCGCCGGGCGGGCCACGCAGGACGCCGAGCAGATCCGGCTGCCGACCGGGCTGGTGCTGCGCGAGTCGTCGGGCCCGGCGCCGCGCGCGCCCGCGGCCACGCCCGCGGCCGCTCCCCCGCCCACGACCCCGCCCACCGCCTAGGCTCTGGGCGATGAGCGACACGACGACCAGCCCCGGGCGCACCGTCCGGTACACGGTGCGCGACCGGGTGACCGACGCCGTGCTGATCGCGTTCGCCGGCGTGATGGTGCTGGTCTCCTGGTCGCTCCAGGTGAACGGACCGGCCTGGCTCCTGGCGGCGGACGTGGTCGTCGGGGTGCTCGGCTGCGTCGCGCTGTGGTGGCGACGCCGCTTCCCCGTGGCGCTCGGCCTCGTCCTGGGGGCGCTGAGCACGCTCTCCGAGACGGTCTCCAGCGCCGCCATCGTCGCCGTGTTCACCGTCGCCGTGCACCGCTCGCCGCGGGCCACCGCGGCGGTGTGCGCGACCAGCGTCGCGGCGCTCAGCACGCACCAGCTCCTGTGGCCCGAGCCGGGGGTACCCCCGGTCACGATGTACGTGATCATCGCCCTGGGGCACCTCGCCGTCGTGGCGTGGGGGCTGTCCGTGCGCAGCCGGCGCGAGCTCGTACGCTCCCTGCGGGAACGGGCCGTGGCGGCCGAGACCGAGGCGCGGCTGCGGGCGGAGCGCTCCGAGGCCGAGGCCCGCGAGACCCTCGCCCGCGACATGCACGACGCCCTGGGCCACCGGCTCTCCCTGCTCAGCGTGCACGCGGGCGCCCTGACGTACGCGCGCGACGCGCCCGCCGAGGACGTCGCGCGGGCCGCCGAGGTGGTCCGCGAGAACGCGCACCGCGCGCTCCAGGACCTGCGCGAGGTGATCGGCGTGCTCCGCGCGCCCGTGGGCGAGTCGCCGGTGCCGGCCGTCGAGGACGTCCTCGAGCTCGTCGACGAGGCCCGCCAGGCCGGCACGCCCGTCGAGCTGCGGGACGAGGCGGGGCTGACCACCGGCGCGGGGAAGGTCTCGGAGTCACAGGGCCACACCGTCTACCGCGCGGTCCAGGAGAGCCTGACCAACGCGCGCAAGCACGCCCCCGGCGCCCCGGTCGTCGTACGGATCAGCGGGCGGCGCGGGGACCACCTCGTGACCGAGGTGACCAACGCGTCGACGTCGGGCCCGCCCGCCTATCCCGGCAGCGCGGGCGCCGGGGCCGGGCTGACCGGGCTGGCCGAGCGCGCCCGGCTCGTGGACGGGGAGCTCGACCACGGGCCGACGGGCTCGGGCGGCTGGCGCGTCCGGCTACGCCTACCCTGGCCGTCGTGACCCACCCCGTGCCTGACGCCGACCAGCCCGACGCCGGCCTGCCCGTGACCGAGCCTTCCGCCCCCGGCGGGCCGGTCGTCGACGTCCTCATCGCCGACGACGACCCCATGGTCCGCTTCGGCCTCAAGATGATGCTCAACGGCGCCCCCGACCTGCGCGTCGTGGCCGAGGCGGCGGACGGCGCGGAGGCCGTGGAGCTGGCCGGGCGCCACCACCCCGACGTCGTGCTGATGGACATCCGGATGCCCGGCACCGACGGCCTGACGGCGACCGAGACGCTGCGCGGCCGGCCCGCCGCCCCGCAGGTGGTCGTGCTCACCACCTTCGACGCCGACGCCCACGTGCTGCGCGCCCTGCGGGCCGGGGCGGCGGGGTTCCTGCTGAAGGACACGCCGCCGGACGAGCTCGTCCTCGCGATCCGGCACGCGGCCCAAGGGCGCCCGGTGCTCTCGCCGGAGGTGACGCGCCGGCTCATCACCCGGGTCGCGGAGTCGGACCAGGACTCCCGCCGCGCCACGGCCCGCCGTCGGCTGGACGCGCTCGGGGAGCGCGAGCGGGAGATCGCCGTCGAGATCGGGGCCGGGCGGTCCAACGCCGAGATCGCCGCGCACTTCTTCCTCGGCGTCACCACGGTCAAGACCCACGTGTCCTCCGTGCTGGCCAAGCTCGGCCTCAACAACCGGGTCCAGGTGGCGCTGCTCGTGCACGACGCCAGGCTCGACTCCCCCGACCAGCCAGGCTGACCGGCGGGACCGGCCGGGTCCCGCCGCTCCGACTTTGGTCGGCGGGTCCGGACCCATCGACCGATGGTCCGGGCCGGACGGCGTTCCTAGGGTCGAACGCATGCCTTCACCCACTCGACGAACCCGCCCACCGCACGCCGCCCTCCTGACAGCCACGGTGCTCGCCGTCGTCTCGCTGGCCGTCAGCGGGTGCGCCGCCGGGCCCGGCGCGGCCATCACGGCGTCGGCCGCGAGCACCGTCCCGACGACGCCGGACGCGACGCCGCCGGCCCCCACCCCCGACCCGGTCGACTGGGCCGAGTGCGGCCCGGACCTGGACTGCGCCACCGTCGAGGTGCCGCTGGAGTACGCCGAGCCCGACGGCGAGCAGGTCGCGCTCTCCGTGGTGCGGCACCGGGCCACCGACCCCGACCGGCGCATCGGCAGCCTGTTCGTCAACCCCGGCGGCCCGGGCGTGCCCGCCTCCGAGATGGTCCGCTCCATCGACCCCAGCGGCGAGACGGGCCCGTTCTCGGCCGACATCGTCTCGCGCTTCGACGTCGTCGGCATGGACCCGCGCGGCGTCGGCGAGTCGGACGCCGTCCGGTGCCTCACCGACGAGCAGCGCGCCGAGCAGGCCGCCGAGGACCGCGACCCCACGATCCCCGGCGGCAAGCCGTTCGGGCAGCTCCTCAAGGACGCCCGCACCTTCACGAAGGGCTGCGCCACGCACCAGGACCGCGCGTTCCTGGCGAGCATGTCCACCGACAACGTCGCCCGTGACCTGGACCAGGTCCGCGCCGCGCTCGGCGAGGAGCAGGTCACGTTCTACGGCGCCTCGTACGGCACGGTGGTCGGCCCCATGTACGCCACGCTGTTCCCGGAGCGCGTGCGCCAGATGGTGATCGACGCCCCCGTCGACACCGACCTGTGGCAGAACGACCCGCTGCGCCTGCTGGACGACGTCGCGAAGTCCAACGAGGAGACGCTCGACCTCTGGTTCGAGACGTGCCGTGCCGAGGGCACGGAGGCGTGCGCGTTCGGCGACGGCGACCCCGAGGCCGCCTTCGACACCCTGATCGCCGACCTGGAGGAGAAGCCGCTGCAGGTTCCCCCGGTCGAGGGCCTCACCCCCGGCGGGACGCTCGACGGCGCCATGACGCTGGAGGGTGTCCGGGCCGCGGCCGGCGTCCGCACGCTGTGGCCCCAGCTCGCCGCGGGGCTGCTCGCCGCCCAGCAGGGCAATGGCACGTTCCTGCACTTCATGGTCGCGAACCTGACGGTCGCGCCGTTCGGCGGCCCGTTCGCCACGCTCCAGGAGCCCCACACCGCCGTCCGCTGCGCCGACTGGCCCGCCCTGCGGAACCTGGGCGAGCACCGGGCTGCCGCCCGCGAGATCGCCGATCGCGGCGAGCGCCTGGGCAGCCGGGCCGCGTTCAGCGCGCTGAACTGCGCGTTCTGGCCGGCCGCGAACGAGGACCGGTACACCGGTGAGCTCGACGGCGCGGGCGCTCCCCCGGTCCTCGTGGTCGGTGGCGAGGTCGACAACGTGTCGCCGTACCACTGGGCGCAGGCCATGACCGAGCGCCTGGAGGACTCCGTGCTGCTCACCCGCACGGACGTGGGCCACACCTCCTACCGCACCAGCGGGCCGTGCATCGACGAGGCGGTCGACGCCGCCCTGGTCGACGGCGTGCTGCCCGACGACGGCACCGTCTGCGAGGCCGTGCCGGCGGGCACGACCCGGCCGCCGTCGGCCCCCGCGGGCGAGTAGGCCCGGCCGGCACGACCAGCTCGACCACGAGCGGCGCATGACACATGTCATGCGTCGCTCGTGCGCGTCGCTGAGGAACGGGTGACTGACCGACACTTCTGCGCCGCGGCCCACTGCCCGAACGTGGACGCATGACTCGAAACCGCCCACGTCACCCCCGTCCGGTCCCCGCCGGCGTCCCCTACCACCGGGTGCTCGCCGGGGAGAAGCGCCGCATCGGCCGCGGCATCCTCGCCATCGCGCTGCTGAACCTGGGGCTGGCCGCCTTCACCGCGCTGTTCGCGCAGCTCAGCGCGCTGGTCGACGGCCTGCTCGGCCGGGACAGCATCGTCACGGGCGGTACGGAGCTCACCCCGGCCGCCATGGCGGCCACGTTCGGCGCCGTCGCGCTGCTGATCCCGTGGAGCATGCTGCTGCAGCGCTGGCTGTACGGCGTGCGGGGCGCCTCGCTGCACTCCGTGGTCTCCGCCTTCCGGCCCGCCGCCCTCGGCCGGGCGGTCCTGGTCCTGGTGCCGGTCTGGGTGGTCTACGTGACGGCGTTCACCGCGCTCCAGCCCTACCAGCAGACCAGCCGGACGCCGCTCGACCTCATGCTCATGTTCGCGATCGTGCTCCTGGTCGTGCCGCTGCAGAGCGCCGGCGAGGAGTACGGCTTCCGCGGCCTGGTCTTCCGCGTCGCCGCGAGCTGGGGTCGTGGCCCGCGGACCGCGCTCGTGCTCGGCACGCTCACCTCGGCGGTGCTGTTCGCGACGATCCACCTGTCCACCGACCTCTGGCTCAACCTCTACTACGTGGCCCTCGGCGTCTCGTGGTCGCTGATCACGTGGCGCACGGGCGGCATCGAGACCGCCGTCGTGCTGCACGCCTCCAGCAACGTCTTCGCCTTCCTCCTGGCGATCGTGCTGCAGTCGGACCTCTCGACGGACCGCGCGTCCGGTGCCGGGTCGGTCATCTACCTGATCCCGATCGCGCTCAACGCGGCCGTCGCCGCGGTGGTCTGGTACCGCACGCGCCACAGCGGGCCGGCGGTGACGCCCGAGGACGTCACCGCCGACGACGCGGGGACCCGGGCGGTGCCGGTGCCGGCCGCCTGAGCGCCGCTTACTGCCGGACGCCCGTGCGGGCCGCCTGCTCCAGCCGGGCCACGAGGCGGCTGTTGTGCACGGCGCGGTCGAACCCGGGGGTGTACCGGGTGCTGTCGGCGAGGTCGCGCGCGAGGCTCGCGTAGACCTCGCCGACGTTGATCGCGGCACCGGCCCAGACCTCGGCGGCGGCCGGGCCGGTGCCGGTGGCGACCGGGCGGTCGGGGGCGTCGAAGGCGACGCTGGAGGTCAGGGTCAGGTCGCCGACCTGGACGCCCGCCGGGTGGTCGCCGGTCAGCCGGAGCCAGCCGTCCGCCCCGCGGACCTCCAGGACGAAGTGCGCGTCCGGCACCGGGACGCCGGCCAGCACCTGGACGCTCACCGGCGCGCCGGACGTGGTGGCGACCACGGCGTCGACGTGGTCGGGGACCTCACGGGCGGTGGTCGCGCCGGTGTCCGCGAGCACCACCTCGGGCCAGATCAGCTCGGTGCGCGCGTCGATCTCCGTGATGTCGCCCAGCACGGCCTCGACCACGTCCAGCACGTGGCCGACGGCGATGTTCAGGAAGCCGGCCCCGGAGGCCGCCTTGTCGAAGTACTCGTAGGCGCTGACCGACTCGGGCCCGTTGCCGAACGTCGTGGCGGTCACCCGCGCCGACAGCGGCCGGCCGATCCGGCCCTGGGCGACGATCTCCGCCGCGCGACGCACCGCGGGGTTGTGCCGGCCCTGCAGCCCGATCGCCGTGTGCAGGGAGCCGGCGGCGGCCGCCATCTCCTCGGCCTCCTCGACCGTGGCCCCGAGCGGCGACTCCGAGTAGACGGCCTTGCCCGCGGCGAGGGCGGCGAGCACGAGCTCGCGGTGCGCCGGGACCTTGACGGCCACCGTGACCAGGTCGATGTCCGGGTCGCGGATCAGCGCGTAGGGGTCGGCGAACCAGCGGTCGACGCCGAACACCCGGGCCGCCTCCCGCGCGCTCTCCTCCCGCCGGGTGGCGACGGCCGCCAGCACCATCCCGGGCTGCGCGGCCAGCGCAGGCACGTGGGCCGCACCGGCCCAGCTCGCCCGGGCGTCGGCGCCGATGATGCCGACGCGGATGAGGTCGTTCGTCATGGTGGGTCGCTCCCGTTCGTGATGGGTTGAACTTGACCCGTCAAGTTCAACTGACGCGTCACTTTATACCCGCACAGAACTTGAAGCGTCAAGAACAGGACTCGCGGACACGAAGGAGGCCCGGGGCGCCGATCTCGCGCCCCGGGCCTCCGGTCCCGCCCGGGTCCGACCCGGTCCCGCGCCGACTCAGCCGACGAGCTGCTTGCGCAGCGTCTCCTCGTCGTGCAGCGCCGACATGGTCGAGAACCGTCCGTCGCGGACCGTGTAGATGCCGTACTCGGCGATCTCGAACCCCTTGCCGGTCGGCGCGACCCCGAGCCACTCCTGGACCGGGGTGCCGGTGTTGATCACGCGGGCGCCGATCCAGTCGCCGCTGACCAGGATCTCGTCGATCTCCCAGTGCATGTCGGGGACCGGGCCGCTGATGCTGTGCAGCTGCTCCACCAGCTCTGCCCGCGAGCTCGGCCGGCTGTGCATCACGATCTCGTCGTGCACGAACTCGTCCATCCGGTCGAAGTCGTGCGCGTTCAGCGCCTCGATGTAGCGGTGGTAGAACTCGCGCGGGTCGAAGTCAGGCATGGGTCTCCCTCTCGGTCGCCCCGGCATCCCGGGGCCGTCTCTGGCTCTTGTCCGAACCCCGCCCCGCCGAATTCTATTCCGATCGGTACAGAAATAGCCGAGCGACCTACTGCCCGGCGACGCGCGCCCGCTGGTAGTGGCGCCGCGCCTTGAACCGGTTGCCGCACAGCGCCATCGAGCACCAGCGGGCGGTGTTGGCGTTGCTGCGGTCGAGCAGGAAGCGGCGGCACTCGGGGTTCGCGCACGGCCGCAGCCGGCCCGGGTGCCGCTCGCCGATCGCCACCCAGGCGAGCAGCGCCCGCGCCGCGAGCCGCTCCCCCGCGGGCGCCTCCAGCTCCCAGCGCACCGCGCCGTCACGCACCCGGGGTCGCACCACGACCCGCTCGACGTCGGCCGCGAGCGCCTGCGGGCCCGAGCCGTCGCGGACGGCGTCGTCGACCGCGTCGCGGACGCGCCGGAGCGCCGCGACCTCGTCGGCAGTTCCTGCCCCGTCGCGGGCCACGGCCCAGCGCGCGGCGGCCTCGGGGTCGGCGAGCTCGTCGACCCGCTCGCCGTCGACGACGGGCGCCGTGTTCAGCAGGTCCAGCAGCAGGTCCTCGTCGTCCCGGGTGACCACGTCCATCCCTAACCTCCTTGATCGGTGTTGACAGGTTAGCACCGGCGATGTTGTTATAACCAGACCAAACCTACTGAGAGGGTTAGCATCATGGTCGCCATCCATCACCGGTTCACCGACGTGGACGGACACCGGATCTTCTACCGCGAGGCGGGGCCGGCGGACGCGCCCACGGTCGTCCTGCTGCACGGCTACCCGACGAGCTCGCACATGTTCCGCGCCCTGATCCCCCGGCTCGCCGAGCACTACCACGTCGTGGCGCCCGACCACCTCGGCTTCGGCCTGTCGGACGCCCCCGGCGTCGACGAGTTCGACTACACGTTCGACGCGCTCGCGCGGATCACCGCCGGGGTCCTGTCGAACCTGGGCGTCACGCGGTACGCGATCTACGTCCAGGACTACGGCGCGCCGATCGGCTGGCGCCTCGCGCTGGCGAACCCGGGCGCGATCACCGCGATCGTCAGCCAGAACGGCAACGCCTACGAGGAGGGGTTCGTCGAGAGCTTCTGGACGGACGTGTGGGCGTGGGGGCACCAGCAGGACGAGCGGACGGAGTCCGCCGTGCGCTTCGCCCTGAGCCGCGAGGCGATCCGGTGGCAGTACCTGCACGGCGTGCCCGACCCCACGCTGGTGGACCCGGGTACCTGGGAGCACGACGTCGCGCTGGTGTCCCGCCCGGGCAACGACCTGGTCCAGCTCCGGCTCTTCCGGGACTACAGCACGAACCGGCCGCTGTACCCCCGGCTGCAGCAGTACTTCCGCGACTCCCAGGTCCCGCTGCTGGCCGTGTGGGGCG
Source organism: Promicromonospora sukumoe (assembly GCF_014137995.1). Classification (NCBI taxonomy): domain Bacteria; kingdom Bacillati; phylum Actinomycetota; class Actinomycetes; order Micrococcales; family Promicromonosporaceae; genus Promicromonospora; species Promicromonospora sukumoe. Next base: position 1,309,428 of record NZ_JACGWV010000001.1, on the reverse strand, counting down.
AGAACGACGAGATCTTCGGCCCCGCCGGCGCGAAGGCCTTCGCCACGGACCTGCCCGACGCGCGGATCGCCCTGCTGGACGGCGGGCACTTCCTGCTCGAGTCCGCCCTCGACGAGGTCTCCGCCCTGATCCTCGACTTCCTCGAGACGACCCTCGCCCGATGACGTCCGGCGGGCCGCGTCCTCAGCCGAGCGTCAGCACGGTCTTGCCCGGCTCGCGGGTGCTCCCGTCCGCGAAGGCCGCCGGCAGCTCGTCCCAGGGCCGCACGGCCGAGACCACCGGGTCGAGCCGCTCCTCGTGGATCTCGCCGGCGAGCCAGGCGAAGTCCGGGCCGAGGTCCGGTTCCGCGCCCAGGAAGAACGTCGTCAGCGACCGGTCGTGCAGGGCGTCGTTGCCGAACAGGGCGCCGTAGGGGAAGGTCTCGGCCTGGCCGGCGGCGTGACCGAGCGCGACGAGCGTGCCGCCGGGCCGCAGCCGCGCGAAGGCCTCGACCAGCCCGGGCCCGCCCACGAGGTCGAGACCCCCGGCCACCGGGCCGTCGAGCTCGGCCGGCGAGGCCACGACCTCGCGGGCACCGAGCCGCAGGAGCAGCTCGTGGCGGGCCGGGTCCCGCGTCGTCGCCACCACGTGGGCGCCGCTGCGCGCCGCGAGCTGCACGGCGAACAGCCCGACCGCGGTGGTGCCGCCCAGCACGAGCACCCGGCGGCCGAGCACCGAGCCGAGCCGGCGCAGGCCGCGCAGCGCGCTCGTGGCCGCGACCGGCACGACGCTCATGTCCCGCGGGTCGGCGCCGGCCGGGGCGAGCCCGACCGACTCCGCGGTCACGAGACGCCGCTCGGCCCAGGCGCCGTCGGCCCCCAGCGAGACGACCGTCTCGCCCCGGCGCGGGCCGGTCCCGTCGGCGGCCTCGGCGACCACCACGCCCGCGGCGTCCCAGCCGGGCACGTGCCCGTCCGGCAGGCCGGCCAGCCCCTCCAGGTCGCCGTGGTTGGGCGCGAACGCCCGCACCTCGACGACGGCCTCGTGCGGGCCGGGTACGGGTTCGGGCACCTCCCGCAGGGCGAGCAGGGAGGCCGACGTGTGGTCAATGGTCCAGGCGAGCATGGTGCCACTGTATGCCAAGTGCCAGTGAGTGCCAGTTTGCTATGGTCGCCCCATGGACGACGACGCACCGCATCGCGGGACCCTCCGCGCACGGCGCATCGCCCGCACCCGGCAGCTCCTGGTGGAGACCGCGCTGCCGGCGTTCGGCGAGCTCGGCTACGACCGGGTGACGGTGGACTGGCTGTGCGACCGGGCCGAGGTCTCCCGGCGCACGTTCTTCCGCTACTTCGAGGGCAAGGAAGACCTCGCCCTGACGCCGCTCAACGACGTCTGGCGCGCCCTGATCGCCGACCTCGACACCACGCTGACCCGCGGCGGGCCCCTGCTCGACATCCTGTGCGACGCGCTCGTCGCCGCCGTCGAGCGCATGCCGCCGGGGTGGGAGCGGCTGGCCGTGCTCAGCACGCGCCTGACCGACGCCACCCCGGCGGTCGACGCCGCCGCCCTCCTGACCTGCGAACGCTTCACCCGGAGCACCCTCGACGCGCTCACCGCACGCCTGGCCGGCCAGGAGAACGCCGACCTGCTGGCCCGCGTCGTGTGCGCCGCCACGATCGCCGTGCACCGCACGGCCGTCGACCGCTGGCAGTCCGCCCCCGACGCCGAGCGCACGGCGACCCGGGCCGAGCTGTGCGCGCTGCTGCGCGCCGGGTTCGCGGACGCACGGCCGGCGCTGGCGATCGAGCTCCCGGACCCCGCGGCCTGAGCGCGGGGCCCGGCCGGTCAGGACGGGCGCCCGCTCACGCCCGGAGCAGTGCGGAGCGCCCCGCGAAGCGCGCCCTCTCCCCCAGCTCCTCCTCGATCCGGAGGAGCTGGTTGTACTTCGCGGTGCGGTCGGAGCGCGAGAGCGAGCCGGTCTTGATCTGGCCGCAGCCGGTCGCGACCGCCAGGTCCGCGATGGTCGTGTCCTCCGTCTCGCCCGACCGGTGCGACATGACGACCGTCCAGCCCGCCTCGTGGGCGGCGCCCACGGTCGCGAGCACCTCGGTGAGCGTGCCGATCTGGTTCACCTTGACCAGCACCGAGTTGCCGACGCCGGTGCGGATGCCCTCGCGCACCAGGGCCTCGTTCGTGCAGAACACGTCGTCGCCGGTGAGCTGGCAGCGGTCGCCGACCCGGGCGGTGAGGTCGCGCCAGCCGTCCAGGTCGTCCTCGGCCATCGGGTCCTCGATCGAGAGCACCGGGTAGGCGTCGATCAGCCCTTCCAGGTAGTCGGCGTGCTGGGCGGGCGCGCGCCGCACGCCCTCGCCCGCGTAGTCGTAGACGCCGTCGCGGAAGAACTCCGACGACGCCGGGTCCATGACCAGCCCGATGTCCGCGCCGGGCCGGTAGCCGGACCGCTCGACGGCGGCCATGACGAAGTCGAGCGCCTCCTCCGCGGTGCGCAGCGCGGGGGCGAAGCCGCCCTCGTCGCCGACGCCCGTGGAGTGCCCGGCCGCGAGCAGGTCGCGGCGCAGCGTGTGGAAGACCTCGCTGCCCATGCGGACGGCCTCGGCGAAGGTGTCCGCGCCCACCGGCACGATCATGAACTCCTGGAAGTCCAGCGGGTTGTCGGCGTGGGCGCCGCCGTTGACGATGTTCGTCATCGGCAGCGGCAGCAGGTGGGCCCCGTCGCCGCCGAGGTACCGGTACAGGGGCTGACGGCGGGCCGCGGCGGCGGCCTTCGCGGTGGCGAGCGAGACGCCGAGGACCGAGTTGGCGCCGAGCCGGGACTTCGTCGTCGTGCCGTCGAGGGCGACCAGTGCGGCGTCGAGACCCGCCTGGTCCGCCGCGTCCCGGCCGCGCACCGCCGCCGCGATCTCGCCGTTGACGTGGGCCACCGCGCGGTCCACACCCTTGCCGTGCCAGCGCGCGGGGTCGCCGTCGCGCAGCTCCACGGCCTCGCGGGTGCCCGTGGAGGCCCCGGAGGGGACCGCCGCGCGCCCCAGGGAGCCGTCCGTCAGGACGACGTCGACCTCGACCGTGGGGTTGCCCCGGCTGTCGAGGATCCGGCGCGCGGTGACGGTCTTGATGGCGCTGATCTCGCTGGCGGTTGCTCGTGCGGACATGGGATTCCTTCCCGTTGTCGTGCGCGGGCCCCGGCTGCGACGACGCTGGCGCTGAGCCCGACAGCGCCAAACAATACAGCAAGACTGTGCAGTTTAGGTGTGCAGTTTAGGTGCACAATTTTCCTGGCGACCGAAAGTTAAGATGACCTGTGCCCACCCCGGAGTCCGCCGCCACCGCCGCAGAGCTGCGCACCGCGATGGGCAAGCTCACCCGGCGCGTCAAGCACGAGGACCGCATCCCGCTCGGCCAGGTCGCGGTGCTCGGCGCCCTCGACCGGGACGGCGCCATGACCACCAGCGACCTCGCCGCCGACCAGCGCGTACGCCCGCAGTCGATGGCCCGGGTGGTAGGGCTCTTGATGGAGCAGGACCTGATCACGCGGCGCGCGCACCCCACGGACGGCCGCAAGTCGCTGGTGGAGCTGTCGGACGCGGGCCGCGCCGCGCTCGAGGCCGAGCGCGGCCGCCGGGCGGGCTGGCTCGCCGGGGCCATCGAGGCCGAGCTCACGGACGAGGAGCAGGTGCTGCTGGCCCGGAGCGCGGCGCTGCTGGAGCGGCTCGCCGCCCACTAGGGCTTGCGGGTCAGGCTCCGAACCGGCCTGGGCGGCAGCCCGCGAGCGCCGGCTCGACGGCGCCGTCGACCAGCTCGCGCGCGACCAGCCGGCCGACGACCGCGGCGAGCGTGACCGCCGGGTGCATCACCGCGAGGTAGAGGCCGGGGGCCTCGGCGACCGGGCCGATGATCGGGTCGCCGTCGGCCGGCATCGGGCGCCCGGCGACCCGCGCGCTCAGCAGCTCGACGCCGTCGGCGCCGCGGAAGGTGGACCGGACGGCGGCGAGCGCTCCTTCCGGAGAGTCGGCGGCGGCGATCAGCCGGTCGGAGGAGACCTGCCGCAGGTCGAAGTCCGGGGTGCTGACCACGCCGCGGACCAGGCCCGCCGGGGCGCGGAACCGCAGGAGCGTCGCGGGCGAGGCCTCGACCGGGACGCTCACCCCGAGCGGCGCGGCCAGGGCGGCCGTCGCGGTCCCGGCCGCGAGCACCACGGTCGCGGCCGGGTGGAAGCCGGCGGCGGTCTCGACGCCGACGACGCGGCCCGCGCCGTCCTGCCGGACGGCGGTGACAGGAGACCCCAGGTGCACCCGCGCGCCGTGCTCGCGCGCGCCCGCCACCAGCCGCTCGGCCGCGCCCGCCGGGTCGACGGCGCCGTCGCCGGGCGCCCAGAGGGCCCACCGTGGCGGCTGCCGGAGATTCTGCTCGCGCACCGCCACGGCCGCCGCGTCCAGGATCTCCTGCCCGGGCCCGGGCTCCGGCGCGCTCTCCCCCGCACCCGAGGCGTCCGCGCTCCAGCGCAGCGAGCCGGACCAGGTGACGGGCAGCCCCGGCAGCTCGGCCTCGAGCCGGTGGTACTCGTCGGTCGAGGCCACCCGCAGCCCGGCGGCCGCGCCGGTGCTGACGCCGGACGACCCGATCCACGCGAACGAGTCCGCCGTCACGCCACCGCCCGCCGGGCCGGCGTCGAGCAGCGTCACCGCCGCTCCGGCCCGGGCGGCTTGGTAGGCGATCGAGGCGCCGGCGATGCCCGCGCCGACGACCACCAGGTCCGTGCCGGCCGGTGAGCCCGGCGCATCGCGCGACGTCGTCATGCCGTCGACCGTAGGGGGAACACCCCCGGGGAGCACACGATTTTCCGGGCGCCCGGCCAAGCGTACGTAGGATCGGGCAGAGCGGGCAGGCCAGCGCAGGGGAGACATTCGACGGTGAACGACGACGCGGGAGCGACGAACAGCCCTGGCCGCCCGGCCCGGCGCGGCCCCTACGCCAAGGGTGTCGAGCGGCGGCGGCAGATCATCGACCAGGTGCTCGCCGTGTACGACGAGCTCGGGTTCGAGAGCACGTCCCTGCGGGCCATCGCCGACTCCATCGGGGTGACCCACCCGGTGCTCGTGCACCACTTCGGCACGCGCGAGCAGCTCTTCCTGGAGGTGCTGCGCGAGCACGACCTGCGCTTCGACGCGGACATCGAGGAGGGCTCGCTGGCCGAGCTGGTGCGGCGCTCGGCCCAGCACAGCGCCCGGGTCCCGGGGCTGACGGCGCTGCTGGGGAGCATGACCGCGCACGCGCTGGAGACCGGCAACCAGCGCAGCCACGCCTACTTCGTGCAGCGGTACGCGCGCCTCCGGCGTCAGGTGGGGGCGTTCCTCCAGGCCGCCCGCGCCGCCGGAACGGTGCGCGACGACGTCCCGCTGGACACCGCGGCCTGCCTGCTCCTCGCGGCCGCGGACGGGCTGTCCACGCAGTGGCTGCTCGACCGGGACGTCGACATGGAGGCAGCGCTCCTGCTCCTGGACCGGCTGCTGGCACCACCCGCGCCCGCCACGGCGACTTGAGTACCGACCGATCCTGAAAAAGTTACGCTGACGGGATGACCGCACCCGAGAAGTCGCTGCTCGGCCGCCCGCGAGGGTTCGACACCGACGAGGCGCTGGAGCGCGCGATGCTCTACTTCTGGGAGCACGGCTACGAGGGCGCCAGCCTGTCCGACCTCGAGGGCGCCATGGGCATCGGCCGCACGAGCATGTACGCGGCGTTCGGCAACAAGGAGCAGCTCTTCCGCAAGGCTCTGGACCGCTACGCCGAGGGCCCCGCCGCCTACACGGAGCGCGCGCTGCTGAAGCCGACCGCCCGGGAGGTCGCCACCGAGTTCCTCACCGGCGCAGTCCGGGCGTCGACGCGCCCCGGAGGACCCCCGGGGTGCCTGACGGTGCAGGGCGCGCTCGCCACCGGCCACTCCGGGCAGGCGGCGCACGACGCCCTGGTCACCTGGCGCGACGACGGCTTCCACCACCTGCACGAGCGGTTCCGACGGGCCGTCGACGAGGGCGACCTGCCGCCCGGCGCCGACGCGCGGAAGCTCGCCCGCCTCGTCATGACCGTGGGGAACGGCATCGCCGTCCAGGCCGCGAGCGGCGCCTCACGCGCCGAGCTGCAGGAGGTAGCCGACGCCGTCATAGACACCTGGCCCTCCCCCTGACCCTCGTTGAGTGCTGGGTTTTCGCCCGCCCGAACGGCGTCGGACGGGCGAAAACCCAGCACTCAACGAGGCCGGCGAGGCCGGCGGGGGTCGGGGACGGTTACGGGCGGGCCGCTTCCGAGACGGCCCAGCTGTCCTCGAGCATGTGGTAGCGGGTGATCAGACCGGCGTCGTCGACGGAGATGTCGAAGACGTACTCGCTGTCGATGAGCCGCCCGGTGGCGACCACCCGGGAGCTGAAGGTGCCCACGACGAGGGCACGGTTGCCGTCCGCCATGGTCACGTCGACCGCGAACCCCTCGGGCTGGATGCTCTCGGCGAGCTGGGCGAAGTGCTCGGCGACTCCCGCCCGGCCGGCCTTGCGGCCGATCCACGGCACGGTGCCGGTGTCGCCCTGGATGAACCAGTCGACGTCCTCGTGGAAGCGTTCCGCGAGCTCCTGGGGTGTGGCCCCGGCGAGCCGCGCGTCGAAGAAGCCGTTCACGGCGGTCAGGACCGTCGAGCTGCTGGGTCGGCCGGTCGGGCCGACGACTGTCGTATCGGTGGTCATCTCTGTCTCCTTGTGGGTTGCGTGATTGTCGGTACTTCGGGAAAGGGGAACGGTCATGCGGCGAACGCGCGCCTGCGCTGGACGGCCCAGATCAGCAGCGCGGGAAGCAGCAGGAGGCCGGCGGCGGTCATGATCACCGGCCAGCCGCCGGCGCCCCACAGGAGGCCGGCGAGTGCGGAGCCCACGGTGCCGCCGACGAAGTTGCCGACGACGAACACCGTGTTGAGGCGGCTGCGGGCCGACGGGTCGACGGCAAGCACGCGCGCCTGGAGGAGCATCTGCACCGCCTGCACGCCGACGGAGTACAGCGCGACCGAGACGACGACGGCCACGATCGAGCCGGGCGCGACGCCGGCGACCACGAACGACGCCATCGCCAGGACGAGGCCGACGCCGATCGCGGGCACGCCCAGGCCGCGGTCGTGCAGGCGCCCGACCTGCTGCGCCGCGAGCGCGCCGAGGATGCCGACCAGCCCGAGCAGGCCGATCCGGGTGGTCGAGAATCCGAACGGCTCGGCCGAGAGCAGCAGGGTCAGCCCGGTCCAGTACAGCGTGAACGTGGCCATCACCGCGGCGCCCATGAGGCCGAGCCACCGGACGGCCGCGCTCGTCACGTAGGTGCGCGGCACGGAGGCGAGGAGCGAGCCGTAGCCGACGCGGGCCCGGGGCTCGAGGCGCGGCAGGAACCGGTGCACCGTCACCGCCAGGACGAGCATGACCGCGGCGACGATCGCGTACAGCGCGCGCCAGCCGACGAGGTCGGTCACGACGCCGCTGACGGCCCGGGCGACCAGGATGCCGAGCAGCACGCCCGACACGACCGTGCCGAGCACCCGGCCGCGCTGCTCGTCGGTCGCGAGGTCACCCGCGAGCGGGGCGAGAAGCTGTCCGGACACGGTGCTCACGCCGACGAGCGCGAGGGTGACGAGCAGCACCGGCAGGCTCGGGGCGAGGGCGCTGAGCCCGAGCATGACGGCGGCGAGCAGCATGAGCAGGGGGATCATGACCTTGCGGTCGACGACGTCGCCGAGCGGCACCAGGAAGAACACCCCGACGGCGTACCCGATCTGCGTCACGGTGACCAGCAGGCCCGCCGCGCTCGCCGTCGTGCCGAACCCCGTGGCGATGGTGTCGAGGATGGGCTGCGACCAGTAGAGGTTGCCGACGGCGGCGCCACCGGCCAGCGCGAAGAGGAAGGTCGCGCCCCGGGACATCCCGGGACGCCGGCCGGCCGCGGGGGCGGCCGGCATCGGAGCTGGCGGCACAGAGGTGGTCACGTTCACGGCCTCGATAACAACGCCAACGTTGGCGTTGTTCCCGGGTAGTAGCGTGGGCTCGTCAGGCAACGCTTCCGTTGGGCAACACAGTGAGGATCCATCCGTGGTCAGGGACGTCGAGAGCACGAAGCGCAAGATCGTCGAGGCCGCGACCGTGGAGTTCGTCGCGCACGGTCCGGACGGCACGACGATCGAGCGGATCGCGCGGCGGGCCGGCGTGAACAAGGAGCGCGTCTACGCCTACTACGAGGGCAAGCCCCAGCTCTTCGCCGTCGTGCTGCGCGAGCAGTTCGCCGTGACCGCGGGCGCCGTGCCGCTGGAGGCGACCGACCCCGACGCCGTCGGCGAGTTCGCGGGCCGGCTCTTCGACTACAGCCGGGAGCACCCGCAGTTCGTCCGCCTCCTCATGTGGGAGGCGCTGTCGTACCCCGACGAGGTTCCCGACGAGGCCCTCCGGCGGGCCACCTACCAGCGCCGGTCCGCCTTCATCGAGGAGGGACAGGCCGCCGGCCGGCTGACGTCCGCGCTCGCCCCGGAGGTCCTCCACTTCATCCTCCTGGCGCTCGCCGCCTACTGGTCGGTCGTGCCCCAGGTGGCCCGCATGGTCACCGGCACCGCGACCGGCGACCTCGACGGGGCGGCCCGGCAGCGCGAGAGCGTCGTCGCGGTGGCCAGGCGCCTCGCCGAACCCGTGTGATCGAGAAGATCCCGGCCGGGCCGCGGACGCACGAGGCGCCCGTCCCGGACCACCGGGACGGGCGCCTCGCCGCCGTCAGGGCTCAGCCGGTGACGACCAGGCCCTCCTCCTGCTCGGCGGGGACCGCCGGCACGGGCCGCGGCGTGCCCTGGTCGGCGGGTCGGGTCTCGGCGGGGGTCGCCGGGGTGGCGGGCCGCTGCGTGCTCTGGTCCGTGGGTCCGGACTCGCTCGGGGTGGCCGGGACGGGCGTCGGCTCCGCCTCGTCGGACGGCGCCGGCGCTGCCTCGGACACCGGCTCCGCGGGGCGCGGCGCGGCGTCGTCGGCCTGGCCGGCGGCGTCGGCCCGCGAGCCGGAGTCCTGCGGCGCGGCCTTCGCGGTCTGCGGCGCGATGTCCGCGGCGGCGGACGGCGCGGCCGACCGCTCCTCCGGGACGGTGGCGCTGGCCTGCGTGCCCGCCGTGGCGAGCAGCGCGACGGCGAGCGCGCCCCCGGCGGCGGCGACGCCGCGCGCGGCCGCGCTCCAGGTGGCACGACGACGCACGGGGGCGCCGGTGGTCGATGGGACGTGGGTCTTCGGTTCGTTGGTCACGCAGCGGTCAGTGTGCGCCCGGGGGCGAAACATCACCGCCCCGGGATGTGGCGTGGTCCACACCGTTCGGGTGTGATGAACGGGGCCGTGCCGGACACCGAACCTTTCGCAGACCCGCGCCCGCTGTCCCCTGCCCACTGGAGCCCATCCTGTCCACCCACGCCGAGCCACGTGACCTCGCCCGGGACACGCTGACACCGGAGCAGACCGAAGCACTGGTCGACGAGCACGCGCGCGCCGTGCACCGCTACGCGCGCACACGCCTGGGCGCCGCCGAGGCCGAGGACGTCGTGGCCGAGGTGTTCCTCATCGCCTGGCGCAAGGGCGAGGTGCCGGACGAGCCGCGCTCCTGGCTGCTCGCCATCGCCCGGCGCGTCCTGGCCAACCAGGTCCGCGCCGACCGGCGGCGGGCCGCCCTCGCGGACCGGGCGATCCGGCATCCCGCACCACCCGGCCCCGACGACGCGCGGCTCGTCGACGAGCTCGACGTGCTGCACCGCGCCCTGGCGCTCCTGCGCCCCGCCGACCGCGAGGTGGTCGAGCTGCTGGCGGCCGCCGAGCTCAGCACCACGGAGCTGGCCCGCGTGCTCGGCTGCTCGGCCGCGACCGCGGCCACCCGCGTCTACCGGGCCCGACGCCGCCTGCGCGCCGCCTACCGCACCGTGACCGAAGGCCAGGAGGACTGACATGCGAGCGCTGACGAGAACGAAGAACGACCCCCTGCTGCGGGCCCGCCGGGCGATGCACCAGGTCGACGACGAGCTGGACCTGGCCCGCGTCCACGCCGCCACCTCGGGGTACGGCGCGCCGGGCACGGACCCCCTCCCCCTGGACGACGACGCCGCGGCGCGGGTGGAGATCCTCCGCCCCGGGCAGCGGCCCACGCAGCCCCGCCGTCGGGCGACCGCCTGGGCGCTGGCCGCGACCGTGGCGCTCCTGTGCGGGGCGGGGGTCGGCGCAGCCGCGCTGTGGTCGGACGACGGCGGGACGCTGCCCGGCGCGCCTCCTCCCGCGTCCCCGGCCCCCGCGTCCCCGGCCCCCGAGCACCCCGAGCACCCCGGGCAGACGCCGGCGCAGTCGTCGGAACCCGAGCAGACCACGGGCCCGCGCGAGTGTGCCCCGGCCCGCCCGACGCCGCAGCCGTCGGCCACCCCGTCGGACGAGATCGGCTCGGCCCGCTCCAGGTCTGCCGACTCGGGAGCGCCCGTCACCGCACCGCCGTCGGACGCCTGCGACGTGCCCGCGGGCGAGCGCTAGATCACATGCCCACCGCTTGAGTCTGCCCCTGGGGCAGATGGTCGACTCGGAGTGGATCATGGACGGGCAGCGCACCGAGCGCACCAGGGAGGCGGGGCGGCATGACGTGGAGCACGCGCGAGATCGCCGAGCTGTCGGGCACGACGACGAAGGCGGTGCGGTACTACCACGAGATCGGGCTGCTCGAGGAGCCCGACCGGGAGCCCAACGGGTACAACAAGCGGTACGAGGTGCGCCACCTCACGCGGCTCCTGCAGATCAAGCGGCTGACCGGCCTGGGCCTGTCCCTGGCGCAGGTGGCGGAGATGGGGACGACGAGTGACGGTCACCCCTCGGTGTTCCAGGAGATCGACGCCGAGCTGGAAGCCACGGTCGAGCGCATCCAGGGCATCCGGCAGGAGCTGGCCACGCTGTCCCGGCCGGGCGCGACCACCGACGTCCCCACCGGGTTCCAGGACGTCGCGCGGCCCCTGCGCGAGAACGACCGCGCCCTCCTGACGATCTACGCCCAGCTCTTCTCCGAGGAGTCGATGGACACGCTGCGCGAGGTCCTCGGCGCCGATCCGCACGGGGCGCTCGACGACGCGTTCCGGGACCTGCCCGCAGACGCGGACGAGGCCACACGGCAGGCGCTCGCCGAGCACATGGCGCCGTTCGTCGGCGCCAACGGGTCGGTGACGATGGAGCCCAAGGCGTCGACACCCCGCCAGGCCGAGGCGGCGCGGAACGCCGTGGGCCAGGCGCTGCAGGCGCTCTACAACGAGGCGCAGCTCGACGTGCTGCAGCGGGCGCACGCGCTCAGCTCGACCGTGGAGCCTGCGGCACGGCCGGAAACTCCGGCCAAGCCGGACACAGCCGACGACTAGAATTCACCCGCCGTCCGGAGTGTCGTCGGGTTGCCGTCGGCCGCAGGCGCGAAGATTCACCCGCTATGTCCCAACCGAGCGGGAGGTCAGCATGTCCGAGAACAAGAACAGAACCGTGTCCGGCCTGGTCAGAGTGCTCGTCGTCCTGTCCACCATGGTCAGCCTCGTCGCGGGCGGCGTCGTCGCCGCCGCACCGGCGGGCGCGACCGTCTACAGCTCCTGCACGCACAGCGGCTGCGCAGAGGCCTACGACTCCAGGTCGATCTGGAGCTCCAAGGGTTACCCGAGCACCCGCGGCTGGGTGAGCTGGCCGAACGGCCAGTGCAACTTCGCGGGTGGCACGCACTACAACAACGAGGGTCAGCTCCCGGCCGGCCACTCCTACCTCGAGTTCGACGTGACGCCGCGGGCCTGCGGCGCCTCCCGGCAGTCGTACCGGCTCGTGCTGGACCGCACGACCGGCGTCGTCTACTTCTCGCCCAACCACTACGGCGACTTCTACCGGATGTGAACCCGGCCCCGTGCGCCGCGCCCGGCCCGCCCGACGGCGGACGCGGCGCACGGGCCCGGCCCGATCGGACGGATAGCCTCGAACCATGACGCGTCACCTCCCCGTGCTCGTCGTCGACGGGACACGGTTCGACGACCTCGACGGCTTCGCCCGCGAGTTCTCCCGCCTGCTGAGCGGGTACACCTGGCGCGGCAACCTCGACGCGCTCAACGACGTGCTGCGCGGAGGTTTCGGTACCCCGCCGGACGGCTGGGTGCTGCGCTGGGCCGGCTCGGAGACGTCCCGCGTGGCGCTGGGACACCCCGAGACCGCACGGCGGCTGGAGCGCCTCCTGCCCGGCGTCGACCCGTCCAACCGTGCGGCCTTCGCCGCGCGGCTCGACGCCGCCCGCCGCGGCGAGGGACCGACGCTGTTCGACGAGATCGTCGCGGTCATCCGCGAGCACGGGCCGGGCGGCCGCGAGGCGGCGGACGGCGTCCTGCTCGAGCTGGTCTGACCCGATGGTCCCCGCCGCCGAGCTGCACGGGCTGCTGGTCGCCGACCGCGAGCGCACGGCCGAGCTGATCTCCTCCCTGTCCGGGAGCATCGCCTCGATGGTGGAGGCGGCGCGCCTGACGACGTCCGACGACGAGCACGACCCCGAGGGGTCGACGATCGCGTTCGAGCGCTCGCAGGCGAGCGCCCTGCTCGCCACGGCCACGGAGCACCTGGCCGACGTCGAAGCGGCGCTCGGGCGGATCGCCGCGGGCACCTACGGCGTCTGCGAGCGCTGCGGACGGGAGATCGCCCCCGACCGGCTGCGGGCCCGCCCGACGGCGCGCACCTGCATCGTGTGCGCCGCCGCCGTCGGGCCGAACCGGGGCGGGTGACAACGGGCCGCGGTGGTATCAGACGCGCCCGGCTCCCCTCGTTTTACTGCACACAGACAGACCTGCGCACGACAAGACGGAGTGCCTCGGCGTCCGCGCGACCTGGGAAGCGAGCACGCATGTCCGATCTTCACCTGGCCCTGCTGGGCCCTGTCCGGATGTGGCGGGACGGGACCGAGGTGCCCCTCGGCTCCCCGCAGCAGCGCGCCGTGCTCGCCGTGCTCCTGCTGCACGAGGGCCGCGTCGTGCCGGGCGAGGAGCTGGTCGACGCCCTGTGGGGCGACGTCCCGCCGAAGGGCGCCTGGGGCACGCTGCGCACCTACGTCTCCCGGTTGCGGCAGGTGTTCGCCGGATCGGCGGTCGTGATCAAGACGGCCGGCACCGGGTACGCCGCGCAGACCCCGCCGGGGTCCGTCGACGCCGTGGTCTTCAAGACCCTCGTGACGCGGGCCCGAGACCAGGCGGCCGCGGGCGACCCGGGGGCGGGGGCGACGACGCTGACCCAGGCGCTGGCGCTCTGGACCGGCGAGGGGCTCGACGGCGCGCCGGGCGAGTACCTCACGCAGCAGCGCGCCCGGCTGCAGGCCGCACGCCTGGCCGCCACCGAGCACCGGTTCGCCCTGCTGCTCGACGCCGGGACCGACGCCGCCGGGCAGGAGGACGTCACGGCGGAGCTGACGCTGCTCGTGCGGCAGCACCCGTACCTGGAGCAGCTCCGCGAGCTGCTCATGCGGGCGCTGTACCGGCAGGGCCGGCAGGCCGACGCCCTGGCCGTCTACCACGCGGGCGAGGCCCTGCTCCGCGACGAGCTCGGCATCGACCCCGGTCCCGCGCTCCGGGCCGTGCACCAGCGCATCCTCGTCTCGGACCCCGGCCTCCTGGGCACGAACGGGACTCCCGGGCCCCCGCCCGGCCCCGGCCCCCTGCCCGGGCAGCCCGGTCCGGCGCCCACCCTGCTGCCCGCGCGTCTGCCCCGCTTCACCGGCCGGGACACGGAGCTGGCCCGCATCGCCGACGCCTTCGCCGAGCCCGCCGACGGGCGGACCACGACCGTCGGGGTGCACGGGCTCGACGGCCTGGGCAGGTCGGCGCTCGTGGTCGAGGCCGCCCACCGGGCCGGCGACCGGTTCCCCGGGGGCCGCGTGTACGCGGACCTCGCGCAGGTGTCCGGGGACCTCGCCGAGGTCCTGGGCGCGTGGCTGGGCGCCTACGGGGTCCCGGCCGCCGAGGTGCCCGGCTCGGCGACCGCCCGGGGGGTCCGGCTCCGGGAGGCGGCGGGGAGCCGCCGCGTCCTGGCGGTCCTGGACGGCGTGGAGGACACCGCGACGCTCGGCCTGCTGACCGGCGTGCTGCCGCCGGGCAGCGTGGTGCTGTTCGTCGCGCGCCGCCGGCACCCCGAGCCGGTGAGCACCACGTGGGTGCCCGTCGGTCCCCTGCCCGCGGGCGACGGTCTGCGGCTCCTGGCGCACGTCGCCGGCCGCGACCGGCTCGCCGCCGAGCCGGCCGCCGCCACGCGCCTGGTGTCGCTGGCCTGCGGCTGGCCGCTGTCGCTCCGCCTCATCGGCGGCCGGCTGAACACCCACCCGCACTGGTCCGCCGCCGCGACGGCCGACCAGCTCGCCCACGAGCTCGCCCACCCGGCCGAGACGGTGCACGACGACTGCCTGCTCGCCGAGGCGCCCATCCTGCGTGCCTACACGCGCCTGCGGCCCACGCAGGCGCGAGCACTGGTCCGGACGGCGCGGCTGGACGGCGAGACCTTCGGCATCCACCAGGCCGCCGACGCGCTGGGGACGACGTGCGAGGACGCCTGGAGCGTCCTGGACTCGCTCGTGGAGCTGGGCCTGCTCACCGAGACCAGCCCGTCCGGCCTGCCGCAGGGCACGACGTACCGGATGGCCGGCGTCGTGCGCGCCTTCGCCCGGCGGCGGCCGGACGACGACGGTCCCGCCGCACGGCCGGTGCGGCGGGACCGCGCCGCGCTGTACGCGGCGAGCTGACCTCGGTGCCGGGCTGGCCCGGCGAAGGCCTGCGAAGGGCTCTGGTCAGGCCGGCACGGGCGCGACCGGGTGGTTGCCCCGGATCGTCCCCGCCGGGTCGTACGCCGCCTTGACCCGGCCGAGCCGGTCCAGCGTGGCGGGGTCGGCGAAGGGCGCCCCGCCGGCCCGTTCGGCGAAGTTCAGGTAGCCGGTCGGGGCCGACCAGGGGCGCATGACCTCGGACAGGGCGTCCAGGCCGCGGTGCGTCGCCTTCACGGCCGCCTCGACCGGCGTGATCGACACGCAGAAGACGGCGAAGGCCGCGTCGAACCCGGAGACCGCGCCACCCGCGGCAGGCTGCGGCGCCAGCGCGCCGCCGAGGTGCCGGATCTCGGCGCTGAGCACCGGGAAGTCGGCCTCCGGGCCGACCACGGAAAGGAACGCGTCCAGCGCCTCGGCCGGCAGCGCGTCCAGCAGGAAGCCGTCGCCCGTGCCGGGCATCGGCCCCGGCGGGTCCATGTGGATCTCGGCCAGCTCAGCGCCGGTGCAGGGGTGCACGGTGTCCATCACCGGCCCGAGCGCACGCAGGGGCGCGAGCGCGGCGTCGGTCGCACCCCCGTCCAGGGCGGAGACCAGCTCGACGACGACGAACGACCGGCCGCGCACCGGCTCGGGGACCTCGTCCATCATCGGGAAGCGCAGCAGCCGCCCGACCGACGTGACCTCGTCCGGGAGGGTCGCCGTCCACCCCCGCCACGCGTGCAGCACCTCGGCGGCCCGCTCGATCGGCCAGAACAGGGTGCCGCCGAGCGGCGCGCCGAGCTCGACGAGGCGGAACTCGAGCGCCGTCACGACGGCGAAGCTGCCGCCGCCCCCGCGGATCG